>DATDRM010000098.1:0-10523 GCA_035291705.1 Anaerolineales bacterium | reverse complement strand
TGGATCGAGGATGGCAACCAGGCAGGTGACAAACATATTGGCCGGGATATCCGGCATGAGCAAATTGTTAACTCTCTCCAGCACCTGGCCGGGTGAGAGGGCTTCCAGTGCCACAGCCCGCAACAGGGTGCGCGTGGTCGCCATCACCAAAGCCGCCGGCACTCCTTTATCGGTGACATCACCGATGAAGAGACCTGTGCGACCATCTTCGAAGGTTACAAAGTCATAGAAATCTCCGCCTACGGCACGGGCGGGCTGGTAGTATGCCGCAAGACGCCAATCTTCCAGTTTGGGCAGCTCTTTCGGCAAAAGCGCATGTTGAATACGACGGGCGACGTTCATCTCATTCTCCAGGCGCTCGCGCTGCAGGGCTTCGGCTTGCTGCTCGGCAACCAGCCGGGCAACGTGCACAGCCGGAGCAGCCTGGACTGCCAGATTAGAGAGCAGGGCACGATCGTCAGCAGAATACTCCTGGCCGCTAAGACGGGGTCCCAGGCTGATCCACCCCACCAGTTCACCGTGTGTTACCAAGGGGACGACCATTTCCACACCCGTTAATTTCAATGTTTCAAGTCCGGGTGATACCAGGTCCAGGCCCTCGATTTCCGCGGCATACGAGGCCTTGCTAAAAAAGTCGATCACCGGATCTTGGATCTGGATTTCAGCCACAGCCTGCCTCGAACTGGTCAGTTCACGGGGTGATTCGTGATTTGTTTCGCCGACCCGGTACCCCGATCCAGTACGCAACCAGGTCTGGACATGGGCGGGCATAATCGTTTCACCGATCACGACCTGCAATTGATCGATGAGCGCAGGTAAATCCACCTCATCGCGCAACGTCTGGCTGAAAGCGCTCAAGGTCCTGGCCGTATCGTACTTCTGGCGATAGAAGCGACTATCGATAAAGTTCTGCAAGTTCTTCCGCAGGGGAGTAAACACAGCGACGATCACCAACGTCGAGGCAACACTCGCCAGTTCCGAAGCCTGGCCTGTCAAGGTACGGAAGATCTCGTGCAATGCGAACACACTGCCAAAGTAGATCGCCGCCAGCAAGACGGTCAAAAGACTATAGACCAGGGTGCGATTGACGATGACGTCGATATCCCACAGCCGGTAGCGCAAGATGGAAATCCCAATCGAAATGGGAAATATCAATAGGAAAGGCGTAAAGATCGCTGGATTCCACAGAACGTTCATGCTGAGCAAAGGCGCTCCCAGGTATATGCTCACCGGACCGAAGGCCAGCAAACTGCCCCATAAGACGATGCGCGCCTGCTGACGCGCGATATCCGAACGGACAGTGGCCTGCCGGTAAAGCATAATGCCCAGGAAAATGAAGATCCCCAAAGCCGCATAAACATAGCTGAAGCGCCAGGCTGTGATATAAGCCCAGGGATTTTCCTTGCTGTTCACCACAACCAGACCCCGGACCATTAATATAATTGAGATACTGTATGGCAATAGGCGCATCACCGGCCAGCGCTTCACTGGCGCCCACTCTTCTGGAAAAACTAACCCTAAACTGATCAGCGCGCTGCCGATTTGAGAGATCGCCACGGTCCACAGGAAGGGGGCGGCATGGGTCGTGCTCAAGTCAAACAATAACCCATTGGCCAGTGCCGCGCAAACACTAAAAAAAGCGAAAGCACGTACCGGTAAGGTTAATCCTCGTATTCGATATATCCAAGCACCGACAGCCAAATACGCTAACCCAACGACGTAAGGCAGCCAAAACATGCGTATCAGATCAGCCGTGGGAAATCTCCCAACCTCGACAAATGGAAACATGCGCGTCTTACCGTCCGGTAAGACAGTCCTCACCTCAGTGAATTCGCCAGTCCTCAACGTGGATAAAGCTGAATAATAATCTTCAGGCGAATGGACTGCTTTATTCCCAACCTGGATCACACGCTGAGGAAAGACTAATCCCATGGATGGGTTAATCCACTCCTTCCCTGTAGAACTCGATACGACCAAGGTCTGTTCTACAACAAAACCGACGAAAGGCTTGGTACTCCATGTCATAGCCAGGATCGGCGCGTCAAGGAAGACAAGTAAGCAGAGGGCAAAAAGGGCCAGATGAAACCAATGCCCGGGGTTAAAGCGCTGCGCCGCTTTTCCCTTTCGCGCTGTAGATAGAGATGAGGCTGAATTACCTCGGGAATCCATGCTCCTTACCCTCAAATGTTCCCGTAACCACCCAAACCTGTTACCATTCCTAAATGTTGCTCCGCTCCCACTCGGCGGCGTGTGGCTTCCCCAGCGCACGCCACTGCGGCGTTAGCGGCATCACACCCAACTCTCGTACCATCTGGCGGGCGGCCAACCCAATGATCGCCGTGTAGGTCGGATAAGCCAATTCCAGCTCGGCCAGCTGCTCTACCCACATATCTCCCGCCATGCTGGCTGCCACCAGTTGGATAACCTCTAAAGCCTGTTCCCCTACTATGTGTGCGCCTGTTATGCGGTGAGTCTCCCGGGAGACGATCAGCTTGCAAAAGCCTTGCGGGTGATCATCGACTACTGCCCGGTCCAGATCGGCGTAAGGGACAACAGCCACCAGGCAGTCGCTTTCGAGGGAACGCGCCCGCTCTTCGGTCAGACCTACGCTGCCATATTCAGGATCAGTAAAGCCTCCATGAGGGACGATCTTGTGTGAATAAGGCATGCCGACGCCGAGCACAGCGTTTTCTGCAGCGATGCGCGCCTCGTACCCCGCGCTTTGCACCAGCATCATGCGCCCGGTGATATCACCGGCGGCAAAGATATGCTCCACTGATGTGCGTAAATAATCGTCTACCACGACATAACCCCGCTCGCTCTGCACTCCTGCGGCAGTCAGGTTAAGTCCATCAGCGTTGCCAGGCCAGCCCGTCGCCATGATCACGATCTCGGCTTCAATCTGCTGCGCCTGATCCTGGTGGGTGTACCAAAGGCTTAACTGGTTCTCGTTTGATTCGAGCCGGTCCACGCTGCTGACGCCGGTGAGCACCTGCATACCGCGCCCACGAAAAGCCTCGCCGACCACCCGCGAAACCAGATCATCCTCCATCGCCAGCAGGCGCGGGGCCACCTCGAGCAGCTTCACCTGCGCACCAAAGGCAGCAAATATGGAGGCCAGCTGGCATCCTGTCGCCGCGCCCCCCACCACGATGACAGATTTAGGCAGCCTGGGCAACGACCAGACATCGCTATGGGTGAGGGCATGTTCGCTGCCTGGGAAGGAGAGGCGGCGTGGGCGGCCTCCCGCGCAAAGAATGAACTTCTCTGCCTCTAACCGGGTACCGTCGCCCGCAGTGAGGGTGTGTGCATCGGCAAATTGCACCGCCCCCAGGTTGGCGTACACGCTCACGCTGGCCTGTTCCAGATGGCTGATCAATTGCTTTTTCTCATGGATTCTATAGACAATCTGCTGGGTGCGCTGCAACAAACGTGCGAAATCCACCTTCGGTCGCTCACCCATCAAGCCGTAATCCTCGAAATGCTCCGCTTCGCGCGCCAGCCGGGCTGCCCTGGCCAGGACGCGGGTGGGCACACAGCCATCGTTGGTACAGGTGCCGCCCAGGCGGGCGCGCTCCACCAGGGCTACTTTTGCGCCCAGCTCACTGGCGCGCAGCGCGGCGACTACTCCCGCCGGCCCTCCCCCAACCACGATGATATCAAACATTGGCTGCCTCTTTAATCCGTAATGCGTGGGGACAACCAGAAAGCCTCGTCGTCGTTGGGTGAACCATTTGCCAGTACGCCCAATATAAACTTAACTCTCTGCCCAGCCAGGGGTCTTAGGTCGAGATCCACCTTCGTAAAAGAGTCGTCATATACTTCGCGCGAATCCCAAAATATTTGCACAGGGCCATCGCCAATCCGGTAACTGACCTGGAAGATGACGTCACAATCCTGAGCGCCATCCTGGCAGCCGACAACAGCTTTGAACCGGTCCCCCTCCTCAACTTTGAATTCCGGATATTCGCCTATGATCCAGCCATCGTCCTCATCTTCCGGATTGGTCCACAAGGCTGGTTCGTTCTCCACGCGACCGATCTCGATCTCCGGTCTATCCACCAGGATCACAAAGCCATCGCTATCGCCCACGTCACCTGGGCAGTTCAAGCGGCCGGCGTCGCTGCTCCACCGCGCCAGGCAATAGTTCAAGGCAAAGTCATAAGCGAACTCATCCGATTCTATCACCCTAATCTCGACCCAGAAGGCATCGTCTGCATTAGCGCCGATGCCAAACTCCTCCCCGGAAGAGTTGCTCAGCATCCAGTAGCCGCGGTATCTGCCACCTTTCTCCGGAGCGATCAGCTCGACCGAGACATCGACCGTCTCTCCAGGGTCGACGTTCTCTTCCAGCTGGCTGACCCTGGGGCCATCCATCCTTTCCCCATCGAAGAACACCAGGCGGTAATCACGACTCCAGGTGCAGGAACCGATGTTCTCAAGCCGCCAGGTCTTGAGCAGTTCGGCGTTCGGCGGAAAGACAGTGCCGTCCTTAACCGTCACATCCTCGATGAACTTGGCCCAATTGCAGGGGATTGGCGTGGGAGTGGGCGGCAGCGGGGTAGCCGTGGGAGGAACAGGGGTAAACGTGGGGGGCGGTGGCGCGGTCAGCGTGTTAGTCGGCATGTCGGTCGGCAAAGACGTGGTCGATGGAGGCACAGCAGTCGGGCCTACTGGGGAACCCGCCGCCGCCGTCAGAGTGAACTGCGCCGACACCGTTTGGGCAGCCTGCGTGTAGAACGTTTCCGGACCGGATTGGGTGGGTTGTTGTGCCGGTCGGATAAAATAGATAAACAGGCAAGCGCCTCCAATGATCAGGACGAAAATCACTAGCGCAATGCCGATACCGAACACATATTGGGAATAGTTCCTTTCCATACCCTTCTCTCCTCTCTATTGATCAATCAATAAAAGAAGTCGTCATGTGGATAATATCACCGATGTAGGCCAATCCCGAAGAAGACGTACGACTCACTCGATTTGTTCCAGATAAGCAATATTTCCGAACTATCTTTATGGCAGCAATGGAAAGAGAATGGATTTTACACTATTTTACCAATTCGCAAAGACATATCTACCGCTCGTTAGATCCTGGAGTGTTTGTCTGGATCTAATTCATTGTCTGCCAAGCGCAGGATTTCATGATCGCCATTGGCTCGAGGCCCGCCTCAAGAGCTGCTTGAGTCAGAGCTACCGTCTCAGCCGGGTTTCCCTCTACCAGGCTGTTGGTCAGTTGAGGAAACAGGTTGCCTGACATCTTTTTCTCTCCTTGCATGGGTTTGAATTAATTGCATCTGTGTATTCCCCATTCGGATAGTCTTATTATAACGAATGGAGTGAATTCGTTTTAACCAATGCACAGAAAATCTATCAAAACTTCCTCCACCAAGGTGAATGACCTTCACAAAACTCTAAATCAAGGTATGGCAATCTTCAGTTTACAAACTATTCGCCATTGGCTAAACTGTAAGGTAGAAAAAACGCGGATCGCATGTGGCATGCCTGAGACTACTACCTACATACTCAACCACTTTTCCTTGATACGTTTCAAGGATAATTACTTCGGACTCTCTATAACGGAGCGGCAGACCTTCCACGAAAACTTCTTAAGAGACCTGCGTAAAAGCGCCACAGCAATTCAGGTTTATCAGGTATTTCCAACACACACTGGTGTTGATTTCCTGGTCTGGAGCAGCCAACCCCTCAACCAAACCCGGGACGCGGCGCATTTCTTCGAACGCTTGGCCTGTGCCACAACGCCCTATCGTCACCTGATCGAGCTTGTTCATACCCTTTGGGGATATACAAAACCTTCCCAATATACCAGGAGCGGTTCAACCCAGGAAATTGACCCCTTCGCTTTTGAACGCAAACCCTACCTGGTAATTTACCCTTTTACCAAAACTACCGAATGGTATCAACTCAGTCAAGAATCTCGCCAGGGATTGATGAACGGGCATATCAAAATAGGAAAGCAATTCCCAAAGATCCACCAACTGCTCCTATATTCTTTCGGCTTGCAAGATCAGGAATTTGTTGTCGTCTACGAAATGGATGACCTGACACAATTTTCTGACCTGGTCTATGCATTGCGGGATACAGATGTCCGCCGTTATACCTTGCGCGACAACCCTTTGTTCACCGCAATCTATCACCCCGCGGAAGAAACGCTGGCTTTGTGGGCATAAATCTCATGGAGACAATTGCTGTTTTGCTGATGGCTTATGGTAGCCCAAATTCTCTTGAGGAGATTGAGCCATACTTGCTAGATATCCGCGGTGGGCGGCCCACTACTCCAGAGTTAGTTGCCGAAATCCGCACCCGCTATGCCCAAATTGGTGGCCGCTCACCTCTGTTAGACATCACCCGCGCCCAGGCTGCTGTCCTTGAAGAAGAACTCAACCGGAGTTACGCTGATTCTGATCTCAATTTCCGCACCTATGTAGGCATGCGCCATTGGGAGCCTCGCATCCGAAAAGCAGTAGCACAAATCACCGCGGATGGCATTCATACCGCGATCGGCCTGGTAATGGCTCCACACCAATCTCTACTGAGCACGGGTGCATACTTCAGCCATTTGGATACTGCCATCACAGAGCAGGGGGTAAACCTGGAAGTAATCCGGATCGACTCCTGGCACGACCATCCGGGCTTGATCGATGCATTGGCGGAAAAAACAAGTACTGCGTTGGCTGGTTTTGATTCGCCTTCCTATGTACTCTTTACAGCGCACAGCCTACCAATGCGCATCCTACGGGAAGGGGACCCTTATGACGCTCAGTTGCGCCAGACGGCAGCTCTGGTAGCAGAGCAGCTGGATCTGGCTCCTGGTCGCTGGCAGTTCTGTTATCAAAGCGCTGGCCAAAGCCAGGAATCCTGGTTGGGGCCTCCCATCGAACAGGTAATTATTGATCTCGCCCAGGCCGGGGAAAATAACCTGTTAGTTACGCCGATCGGCTTTCTGTGCGACCACGTGGAGATCCTTTATGACCTGGATATTATAGCTCGCCAGGTTGCTCACCAGCATGGTGCTCGCCTGGAACGAAGCGCATCGCTCAACGTCTCTCCAACCTTTATCGCCGCTCTGGCAGACTTAGTCTGGTCTTATGCACCTTCATTGTATCGGCATTAATCACCGGAGGGTAAGTGTTACTCTCAGGGAACGCTTGGCCTTTAGTGAAGAGGCCCTGAAAGCGGCCTTGACCCGCTTGAGGCGTGGTGAATTGCAGCAGAGCGCAGTGAGCGAAATGGTGATCCTCTCAACTTGCAACCGGGTGGAGGTGTACGCCGTAGCGCCTGAGTATGTCTTCGATGCTCTAGAAGCGTTCCTTGCTGAAACCAGGACTGTGTCAGCTGCTGAGTTTCATCCATACTTGTACCACCTGGCCGACGAGAAAGTAGTGGAACACCTGTTACGTGTAGCAGCCGGACTAGACTCTCTGGTGCTGGGCGAGCCACAAATATTGGGCCAGGTTATCTATGCGCTGGAGCTGGCGCGCGGCCAGAATGCCGTTGGCCCGGTACTCTCCCGCCTTTTCCAATCCGCCATCCACGCCGGGAAACGCGTCCGGACCGAAACCGCCATCGCTAACAACCCGACATCGATCCCATCAGTGGCCGTGCGATTAGCTGCGGATATTTTCACCAACCTGGATACAACTCAGGTCGTCGTCTTGGGGGCTGGTGAAATGGCAGAGCTGGTCGTAGAAGCCCTAAGGAAGCGAGGGGTGGCTAACTTCTTGGTAGTGAATAGAACCTTGGAACACGCCCGCCAACTAGCCACCCGCTGGCAAGGGAATACTGCTACCTTCGAAAACCTGCCTGCTGCCCTTGAAAGTGCCGATATCTTGATCGCCTCCACTGGCGCTCCATACGCTTTGATCCATCCACCGCTGGTCGCGCGCGTCATGGCAAATCGACCGGAACGCCCATTGGTAATGATCGACATCGCCGTACCGCGCGACGTTGACCCAGGGATCCAGCAAATCTCCGGAGTGAGCGTGTATGACATGGACTCACTTCAAGAATACCAATCAAAGTCCATGATCTCACGCGAACTCCAGGTACCTTATGCGGAGACCATCCTGACTGAGGAACGAGCCGCTTTCACAGAATATTTAAATACGCATGAACTGCTTCCCCTAATCAGTGCCTTGCGCCAGCAGGCTGAGTTGATTCGCCAGATTGAATTGGAAAAGACTTTACGCCACCTGCCAGATCTTTCCCCAGCAGAGCTCAAGCATATCGAAGGACTCACGAAGGCGCTGGTCAATAAAATCCTGCACGCCCCCACAACCCGTTTGCGTTCCGAAGCAGGCTGCGAACACGCGGCGGAGTTCACCAGCGTTGCCCGCTCCTTATTCAGCCTGCAAATTAACCATAACGAACCCCCACCCTGCCACTTCGCTTCTGGAACCTGTAACCATAATCATTCAGACGATAGCCTTCAAACTCCGGCCTTCAACCTGTAAATCCTACCAACTTTTCCCCATCCCCTCTCCATGCCGCTTATCTTTGCAACTCGTCCCTCCACCCTCGCCCGTTGGCAGACCCAGTCTATCATTCACGCCCTCCAGGAAGTTTGGCCTGGACTGGAATGTGAGGAGGATGTCCTAACGACATCCGGTGACCGCATCCTGGGTCGGCCTTTGCCCGAGATCGGTGGTAAGGGCTTGTTTACTCAAGAGCTAGAGAATGCGTTGCTTTCCGGGAGCGTTCACGCTGCAGTGCACTCGCTCAAAGACCTGCCTGTAGAGAATGCTCCCGGCCTGATCGTTGCGGCAATTCCCCTCCGCGATGAAATGCGCGATGTCCTGGTTTCCGCCCAGGGCTACTCGCTGGATACTTTACCGACGGGTGCACGTGTGGGCACCTCTAGCTTGCGCCGGGCGGCTCAGTTGTTGGCCCATCGTCCAGATCTACGGGTTATACCTCTACGCGGCAATGTAGACACCCGCCTGCGCAAAGCCCTCGACGGCCTTTACGATGCGATCGTTCTGGCCGGAGCCGGGCTGATCCGTCTGGGCCTGGCGGAATATATCACACACTGGCTGCCGTTGGACGTGATGACTCCAGCTCCAGGACAGGGTGCGTTAGCTGTTCAATGTCGGGCCGGCGACATCGAGACCCAGCAACGCCTGGTTGTACTCGACGACCCGGCGACTCGCATGGCCGTGACGGCCGAGCGCGCCTTCCTGGCCGGCCTGGGCGGAGGATGTTCATTGCCCGTTGCTGCCTTTGCCCTCGTGAAAGGCGAACAAATCACCCTACAAGGAGTAGTCTCATCGCCGGACGGCCAGCGTCTGCTCCGGATGCAGGATCGAGGCAGCAACCCTGACGTCTTAGGAACCGACCTGGCTCGCCAGGCGATCGAACGAGGGGCTTCTGAGCTGCTTACCCCAAGCATTAATAATAAATCCGCATTGAGGCTATCAGAGACATGAATCTTACCAACGCCAAGATTCTCATTACCCGACCCCGTCGCCAGGCGGATTCATTCGCCATCGCTCTGCACGCCGCGGGAGCCAAACCGATATTCTTTCCGGTGATTGAGATCGGCCCAATGGAGGATACAGCCCCTCTTGATCGCGCCTTGACCAGGTTGGCCTGCTACGAATGGCTGGTATTGACCAGCGTCAACGGCGTTGAAGTGGTCTGGGAGCGATTCGCCGCCCTGGGTTTGCCGGGTATCCTAAAAGGCGTGCGCGTCGCTGCCATTGGCCCCAAAACTGCCGCCGCCCTCCAGATGCGTGGCGTGAACCCGGATTTTGTCCCCGATGAGTACGTCGCAGAGGCCATCCTGCCCGGCCTTGGGAGTCTGGATAGGCGGTGGGTATTACTGCCCCGCGCCGATATCGCCCGCCCCGCCTTGGCTCAGGCCATCCAGGCAACCGGCGGGATTGCTCACGAAATTGCTGTCTACCGCACCCTGCCTGCCAACCCAGATCCCGCTGGTTTAGCTGCCCTTTCTACCGGGGTAGATGTGGTGACGTTCACCAGTTCGTCGACGGTGCGAAACTTCATCACCCTCGCCTCGGCTGCTGGCCTGAATCCATTCCATTTAGCAGGAAATCCTGTCTTCGCTTGCATTGGACCGATCACTGGCGCGACTGCTTTGGAAGAAGGGTTGCCGGTGGAAATCGTCGCCGAAACGTACACCACGGAAGGCTTGCTCAAGGCTTTGCTTGACTTCAACGAGAAAAAGACCACCTGATTGGAGCAAAATGGAAATGATTAAACCGGTCAACGTTAAACCCTCGCTTATGTCCCCTGATCCCCTGCCGATCGCAGCATCGCCCAATTCCAGGCCGCGTCGCTTGCGGCTGACGCCTGTCCTGCGCAGCATGGTGCGTGAGACTGAACTCAACCCGCGTGACTTCATATCCCCTCTCTTCGTGCGCCCTGGTCGAAATGTAAAGGCCGAGATCCGCTCGATGCCAGGCGTGTACCAGTGGTCGATCGACCGCCTCCCCGTCGAAATTGAGGAAATTGCACGCCTGGGCATCCCAGCCGTCATTCTCTTC
>DATDRM010000097.1:0-6361 GCA_035291705.1 Anaerolineales bacterium | reverse complement strand
CCGAGGTGCGGTAAATCCAGATGGACTGGCGTACAGACACGTTTCCGGCGCCATCGTAAGCGCGGGCGAAGATTTGATTCCAGACCGGGTTGAGCATCCTGGTATCCAGGTAAACCCTGAAGGGGGCGACAAAGATCCTGTCGATGTCAATGAATTGCTCGATGTTCGCATCCCATCGGTAGAAGTAAACCTGGTCCACATTAACGTTATCCGCTGCCTCGACCTCTAGCAGGACAATTTCAAGCCTGGTGACATAGACTTGGTCATTTCCAACTGGTGAAATCCAATTCACACTCGGGGCCAATTGGTCCAAGATCGTGATTTCAACCGTCGCCGGGCTTGAGTTCAGCAACCCGTCACCGGCAGAGTAAGTGAATGTATCGAGGCCGACAAAATCACCGTTAGGGGTATATATCAATGAGCCGTCGGCATTCAATACCAGATCGCCGTATAGAGGCTTGTCTTTTAGAATTGCGGTCAACAGGTCACCGTTCGGATCGGTGTCGTTTTGCAGGACACCTGGCGCGGGGACTTGTAGGATTTCTTTTTGGCCGACCTGATAGCTATCATTCACGGCGATGGGCGCCATTGCACCCGATCCAACCGTCACGGTAACCGTTGCGCCAGACGCCTGGCTGCTATCGCTGGCAAAGTACGTGAAGGTATCCTCGCCATAAAAATCCGTTGCAGGCAGGTAATTGAGCTGGTCGTCGCTCAAGTCCTGCGGCGTGCCGGCATCTAAACGGGTAACCGTCCCGCCAAATGTCGATGTGCTGTCAAAAGAATCCAGGAGCAACGTATCTCCCTCGACGTCAGAGTCGTTGACCAGAACATCGATTGGAATGGGAAAATTTGAAGTTGTACTCGCTGTGTCGTTAACGGTGGTTGGGGGGTCATTAATTGCTGCGATGATTAAGGAAACGATCGCTTGTGAACAATCTACATCTACGTCGCACACCTGGTATTGGAACGCGTCCTCGCCATTGAAGTTCTGGTTTGGTGAATAAGACACTGAATTTGCTGCGCCGATCGTGGCCGCCCCGTTTGCCGGGTTCGTCAGGATGGTCAAGGTCAAAGGCGTGTCATTCAGGGCGCTGTCGTTTGCCAGTACGTCGATCGCAATGGGGGTGTCTTCATCGGTAGCCGCGCTGTCATCGCTGGCGAGCGGTTTGGCGTCTTCCTGGTTTGTCACCGCTACGTCTGGAGCATCTATCCCGTTATAGTTCACATCGTTGCTGATAGCGGGGGATGTCAGAATCGTATAAGCGACATCCCCATCTTGGAGGCCATCGGGGATACCAGTAACTGTGACCGTCTGCGGCGAGTCCCAATTCCCGGGGGATAGGTTTACCGAGGCAGGGGAGACAGTCCCTTCGGTTGAATCGGAGCTGCTTAAGTCTATCTTTACAGGCGAGGTTGGTTGGCTGGATAGAGCAATGGTAAAGGTGTCCATACCCCCGTTTTCATCAGTCACCAGGCCTGAAGTCGGAATGACAATAATCTGATAACTTACCTGAGCCTGGGTGGTCAAGACCGCAACGCTGGCTGTTAAGATGATCGCGATAATAAGTATGGCAATTCGGGAGAGGTTCGATCTGGTATCCATATTCCCCTCGCTGGAAAAAATCTTCCAGATAAGCTGACCGGAGAATAAACCTGAAGAAAATATTAAAATTCTAGTTGGAGACTGTGATGCGGGATTTTATTTTATTAGTACTCAACTACCAGTGTAATCATTATATCAAAATCTCGTGTCAGTTGCATTAATCCCGGGCATGCTATAATCCGAGGGGTATGATCCTTGTTACCGGTGGGACCGGTTTTATCGGGCAGGCCTTGGTACGCCAGCTGGCAGAAGCGGGTCATCCGGTGCGGGTTTTGATTCGGGCTTCGCCGCGCTCGCCGAACCTGCCGCGCGGTGTACCGGTGGAGGTGGCGGTCAGCGCGCTGAATGATGCGCGCGGCCTGCGAGCGGCAATGGTCGGCGTGGATACTGTTTATCACCTGGCTGGCGGTGAATGGCGCGGGGCTTATGCCAGCCTGATGGAGATCGACATTCGCGGCACGCAGTACGTGGTGGAGGCCGCGGTTGATGCTGGGGTGCGGCGAATTTTCTATGTAAGCCACCTGGGGGCCGATCGTGGCTCCGCTTACCCGGTGTTTAAGGCGAAGGCTATCGCCGAAGAATATATCCGGCGCAGCGGGATTGATTACACCATCTTGCGCACCGCCATCCTCTTCGGCGTCAACGATGGCTTCACCACCGGCCTGGCGCAAATCCTGCTTGTGCAGCCGGTATTCTTCCTGGTACCCGGGGATGGGCAAAACTTGCTCCAGCCGTTATGGGTGGAGGATCTGGCAACCTGCCTGACCTGGGCTTTGGACGACGAAAGGACGCGGGACCAGACTTTCGAGGTGGGCGGGCCGGAATACATGACCTTCAACCAGCTGGTGACTTTGATTATGGCTGTGTCAGGGATCCAGCGCAGGTTGGTGCATGTGCGCCCTCCCTACCTGAGGGCAATGACGGTCTTGTTGGAGAGCCTGCTACCCATTCTGCCAGTCTCGGTCTACTGGCTGGACTACCTGGCGGCCAATCGCACCTGCGCCCTCGATACCATCCCCCGCATCTTCAACCTGATGCCTGCCCGTTTGTCGCAACGTATGGCTTATTTGCAAGGCCAGGATTGGCGGCGAGAGATGTGGAAAACTGTCTTGCGCCGCCGGCCGGCGTAGGCCCGGTCGTGGTGCGAAACGGATGAAATTATCTATCAGAGAGTGTTGTCGCCATGGCTAAATGGAGTTTGAAAATCCTGGATACTCCCCAGGATATGGAAGCGGTAGAAGAACTGCAACGGCTGGCCTGGCCTGGCAGCGAGACCGAGGTCGTCCCGGTGCACATGCTGATCACTGCCGCGCATAATGGCGGCCTGGTGATCGGCGCCTACCAGCCTGCGCCAGCGGAGGGCGAGCAGCAGCGATTAATCGGTTTCGTGTTCGGATTCGTGGGCCTGGATGCGACTCCCGATGGCCCGCGCCCCAAGCACTGCTCACATATGCTGGCAGTCCATCCAGATTTACGTGATCAGGGCTTGGGCTTTGCGCTCAAGCGAGCGCAATGGCAGATGGTGCGCCACCAGGGGCTCGACCATATTACCTGGACCTATGACCCGCTCATGAGCCGCAATGCACACCTGAACATTGCCAAACTGGGGGCAGTCTGCAACACCTACCGGCGGGAGGTGTATGGCGAGATGCGCGATGGCTTGAACATCGGGCTGCCTTCCGACCGTTTTGAAGTCGACTGGTGGGTGAACACCCAACGCGTGCGACGGCGTTTGAGCCGCCGCGCCCGCCTGCGCCTGGACCTGGCGCACTTCCTGGCAGCAGGCGCCGAGATCGTTAATCCCTCACAAGACAATCCACAGGGTTGGCCGGTACCGGCCTCACCCACTCCTCCGGCTCCCTTTCCCTCTCCGGCGGAGCGGGAGAGGGGGGGTGAGGCCTTGCTCCTGCTCGAAATCCCCGCAGATTTTCTGGCGCTCAAAGAGGCAGACCACGCCCTGGCTCTCGAATGGCGTCTGCACACGCGCGCCTGCTTCGAGGCCTCGTTTGCGCAGGGCTATCTGGCGACGGATTTTGTCCACCTGCCCGGCAGCCGTCCGCGCAGTTTTTATGTTCTAAGCCACGGGGAGAGCACTTTGTAGAAAGAAAACTATGATAATCGACAACGTGACCCTCTACCACCTGCGCATGCCCTTGCGCACACCGTTTGAAACTTCCTTCGGGCGCGCCCTGGAGCGGGATTGCCTGCTGCTGGAGGTCTCCGGCGATGGCCTGACCGGCTATGGTGAATGCGTCGCCGACCGTGACCCTGGCTATTCTTATGAGACCGCCGACACCGCCTGGCACGTGTTGCAGGATTTCATGATCCCGGCGCTGGCGGGCCAGGAGATCAGCGGTGCGGAAGATTTCCAGCGCCGGGTTTCCCACGTGCGCGGCCACCCGATGGCCAAGGCCGGCCTGGAGATGGCCCTGTGGGACCTGGAGGGCAAGCGCCAGGGGTGCTCTCTGCGCCAGCTGCTGGGCGGCATCAAGGATCGCGTTGAGGTGGGTGTCTCCGTGGGCATCCAGAGTTCGCCCGAAGCGCTGCTCGGCGTGGTGGGCGGATACCTGGAGCAAGGCTACCAGCGGGTCAAGATCAAGATTAAGCCTGGACGGGATGTCGCCGAAGCCCAGGCCGTGCGCCGCGCTTTCCCTGGCCTGCGCCTGCAGGTGGATGCCAACTCGGCTTATACGCTCGAGACGGCGGCTGCCTTGCGTCCCTTGGATAACCTCAGCTTGTTGTTGATCGAGCAGCCCCTGGCGGAGGATGACCTGTGGGATCACCATTTCCTGCAGGCGGAGTTCGTCACCCCGATCTGCCTGGACGAAAGCATCCTTTCGCCTCGCCACGCCCGCCAGGCGTTGGAAATGCAGGCCTGCCGGGTGATCAATATTAAAGCTGGTCGGGTGGGCGGCCTGAGCCAGGCGCTCTCCATCCATGACCTGTGCCGTGCCCAGGGTGTGCCGGTGTGGTGCGGCGGCATGCTTGAGACCGGCGTGGGACGGGCGGCTAACCTGGCGCTGGCTAGCCTGCCTGGCTTCACCCTGCCTGGCGACATATCCGCTTCGGAACGCTATTACGTCGAGGACATCACCCACCAGCGATTTACGCTCAACCCCGACAGCACCATCACCGTCCCCGATGCCCCCGGTCTGGGAGTGACGGTAGACGCTAAGGCGGTCGAAAGAGTAACCTTGAAGAAAGTGACGCTGGACATGCAACGGGAGGCGTGAGCAACTTCCCGGAAGCTGCCGGGAAAAGAGCTCCCGGGAAGTTAATTCCCTCGAGTCTGGTTACACCTTATCCACCGGGAATTGGATCTCTGTTAAGAATTCGTCCGGATCCTCGGTTAGGTACTCCCCGAACACGGTTGGATCATCATATACATTGGCAGCACACAGCAGATATACCTCCCGGTTAGGGCCAGTGATGCGGTAGCCGTTGGCCTCGATCCAGCTGACCAGGGCAGAGTAGGTCTGCCCGAAATTTTCATACCTACCTTTATGGATCAGCGTTGCTACCAGATCGATTCCCGGCAGCTCTCTTACTTTTACTCGCTGGCTTTCTGGCAGGGATACGCTGACCGGCGTGGCTGTCTCCAGATCGACGTCCCGTTCGCAGTATTCTGGGTCGTGGTAGATGGTGATCGAGGGCCCGGCAGCTTTAGTTTTCCTGGATATCAAGTAGTTGGCCAGCTCGATCCACAGGCTGACTTGATCACCAAAGGTGGGGAGTGTGTCTCGGACAGAGATCACCCTCTGGGGATCAACTTTTTTAAGTACGATATCGTAAGTGGGCATGGAATCCTCCTGTTCAATTTGCCTCAACCGGGCTTCGATGCGCCTCAGGCGGGCTTGCTCTTCCTCCAATTGATCTTGAATCTCGGCCTGCTTCATCCGCAACATGCCGCGGATTTGTGCCGGCGGCAGGTTCTCGTCTAGCAACCTGGCAATCTGCTCCAGGGAAAATCCCAGGTCTTTGAACGCCAGAATGCGGTTGAGACGCGGGATTTGCTCGATGGAGTAGTAGCGGTAGCCGGTGAATCGATCCACCTGCGAAGAGTTGAGCAGCCCGACTTCATCGTAATAGCGCAATGTTTTCACCGACACCCGGCTGAGTTTAGAAAAGTCTCCAATTTTAAGCATTGTTCTTCTCCGCTGCGGGTCTGTCTTTTGAAAGCCTTCGCCGGGTAGTATACATCCTCCAGTAAAGGGAGAGTCAAGAGCCAGTTTCGAGTTGCTTTTTCAACCAACTTTATATATACTTTTATCAGAACCGATTTGCTTTCCTCGAGCCTTGCAGGAGGAAAATTATGCACACGTATGATATCTCCTTGACCATTTCGCCCAGCTTACCCACCTGGCCCGGCGACCCGCCCATCGTGCTGGAGCGGGTGGAAAAAATCGAAGACGGGTCGAACGCCAATGTCTCGCGCCTGGACATGGGGGTGCACACTGGCACACACGTCGATGCTCCCTACCACTTCCTGCCGGATGGCAAAAGCGTGGAACAACTGAACCTGAGCCTGCTCACCGGGCGCGCCTATGTGCTGCACCTGCCCGAGGCTGACCTGATCACCGCCGCGACCTTGGAAGCGGCGCAAATCCCACCTCGCACGCGGCGCGTGCTGTTCAAAACGCGCAACTCCGGTTATTGGACTCGCCAGGAAAGGGATTTCCAGACCGGTTTCGTCGGGATCAGCCCGGATGGGGCCGCCTACCTGATCAAGCGCGGCGTCAAGCTGGTCGGCGTGGA
>DATDRM010000096.1:0-3460 GCA_035291705.1 Anaerolineales bacterium | reverse complement strand
CCCTCTTCGCCCGGATTTTGACTATCCTCGCTTATCCATTGGTCTCTCTCACCCTTCTTTTGACCGGGGCGTTGGACATCGAGCAAGAAAACATGACCGAGAATGAACTGATGAGCCTGGTGGAGGCAGGGCAGCAGGAGGGGGCGATTGAGCAAGGCGAGCACAAGATGATCGTCTCGATCGTCCACTTGGGTGACACCTTAGCCAGGGAGATCATGGTGCCGCGCATCGACATCCTGGCCCTGGATGTCAATACCCCCCTCCAGCAGGCCGTTGAGGTCCTGATCAGCTCCGGCCATTCGCGCGTACCTGTCTATCTGGAGGGCGTGGATAATATCCTGGGGCTTTTATACTCTAAAGATTTGTTGCGCGTCTGGCAAGAAGGCCGGCAGATCGATTCCCTCGCCGATCTGCAGCTCCGCACGGCCTACTTCGTACCCGAGGCGAAGAAAGTAGATCAGTTGCTGGCCGAATTGCAGGCGCAACGCATCCATATGGCGATCGTCGTCGATGAATATGGCGGTGTGGCGGGATTGGTCACCCTGGAAGACATTGTCGAGGAAATCGTTGGAGATATTCGAGACGAGTACGACCAGGCGGAAGAATTGCTCTTCCAAGTTATCAACGCCGGGGATTACGTGTTCCAGGGGCGAGTAGACCTGGGTGACTTCAACGAGATCATGGGCACCGATCTTCCCAAGAGCGAAGCCGACACCCTGGCTGGATTGATCTATAGCCGTATCGGTCGGGTGCCCGCTACGGGCGACAAAGTTCAAGTCGATAACCTGCAGTTAACCGTAGAACAGGTCAGCGGCCAGCGTATTCGCAAAGTGCGCGCCCGGCGCCTCCCGCCAGCCTCAAATAATGGAGAGGATGAATCCTATGTTGACCAATGAGCTACGCCAAAAACTGGTAGAGGCCGCCCTGCAAGCCCGGCGATGGGCTTACGCGCCCTATTCAACATATCACGTTGGAGCAGCCTTGCTTACTTCTTCTGAAAGGATCTACGACGGCGTTAATGTCGAGAACGCCGCCTACCCAACCAGCATGTGCGCCGAGCGGGTGGCCGTCTTCAAAGCCGTGTCGGAAGGTGAACGGCAATTTGAGGCGATCGCCGTGGCGACCAGCAATGGCGGCACTCCCTGCGGCGCCTGCCGCCAGGTATTATCCGAATTTGGCCTGGAAACGCTCGTCCTGGTTATCGATGGGGAAGGGAAAATCGTCCAGGAAACCCAGCTCTCCGCCCTTTTACCTGGAGCGTTCAAACCTTCCGATTTACCCCAGGCCGGAAAAGCCTAGAACCACATTTCGCAACTCGCCAATCGCCATTTTACCAATTCGGCGCGGGCGTTGCGGTCGCCAATAAGGTCGCCAGGATCCAACCCTCTTTGCCGTCCGGGGCGCGCACGTGCACCCAGGACCCTCCCCCCTCTTCGACGATATCGCCTGGCAATACCTGCACCAATGTACCATTGGCTAATAAGGCCAGGCTGGGTGATTGAAAGCCAGGTTCAGCGCGCAGATGAGCGCCACCGGATTCTCCCGCAACCACCAGCGCCAGCACCGGCGTGGCGGTGGGGGTGGGCGTCTGCGTGGCAGTTGGAGGGAGGGTCGGCGTCACTGTCTGGGTAGATGTGGCGGTCGGAGGCACCGGCGTGAGGGTGGGAGTGACGGTGAGCGTGACTGTGGAGGTCGCCGTAGGCACGGGCGTTGGCAAGGCCATCTGGGCGCCAAACACAGCCCCGGCTCCACTGATCCCAATCAGCAATATTACCCCTACCAGAACCACTACACCGCCCAGCGTGTAACCAAACAAGGTTAAGGGGCGAAAACCGAGGATCGCCAGGGTAAACGCCCCAAACAAAGCTGCCCAGGCCAGGTGTAAAGAGAAAACTACCACACCATCCGGCCATAAAAACAGCTCGCCGCTGCCAAGGCCGATCCCCGCTGCGGACAGGGGCAGGTAAAGGCAATAAGCTAACGCCACGCTGGGTAAAGCGGCGCTGTGCGCCGAACGCGCCATGCCAGCCGCCGCCAGGCCTGCCCCCAGGGCGAGAACCAAAAAATTAGACCACGAGAGTTGCGCGTGGTAGTGGGCCAGAGTCAGCGGCAAGGGCAGCCAGATGCGGACAGCATACCCTGCCAGCCAGCCAACCAGGAAAACCAGCAGGCTTCCGATCACCAGGCCGACCAGGCTACGGAAGAAGAAACGCCCTGACCCGATCACCGTCCCCAGGGCAACCCCCACCGCGGGGGTCATGAGTGGAGAGATCAACGCGCCCAGCACCAGGATCGCCGGCGCGTCGAGCAGAAATCCACCAGCGATCACTGCTCCCGCCAGCAGCGAGAACAGGAAAAAATCAAAAGAGGGAGAGGCGCGATGGGCAACTGTAGCCAAAAAGGCCGCCCGTTCGTCAGCCTCTACAGGCGCCAGCAGGCGGCGGGCGCGCCGCCGCCTGGCAGGAGGCAGGCGATCCGGGTCATCCGGGGTAGCTTTAGAGTTATATTGGTTCATTATTTTCGCAGGGTCGCCACGATGCGCAGGGGTTTTTCCAGCAACTCCAGGGCGGCGAAGATATCTGGCACGATCAGGTCTGCCGCCTGGAGAGCTTCCAGGGCAACACCTTCCGGGGAGAGGACACAAATTCCCAAGGCAGCTTCCCTGAGCATGGCCGCATCGTTACCGCCCTGTCCAACCGCCACCACCCGTCCAGCGCCCAACCTGCGGACATAATCAGCTTTTTGACGGGCTTCATCGCCAGGTTGGACGCGCAGCGCCTGGAGGTTGAGCTGGCGGTCGATGATCTGCTGCCGCCCATGCGTGTCGGCCGTCAGCAGGTGGAGGTTCAGCCGATCGCGCAACATGGTCAAGGGACGCACCAACCCATCAAGGAGCTGCCCATCTACAGCCAGGGTTCCATTGACATCGCACACCAGGTGTTCCAATTCGAGCAGGCCGCGTCCAGGGATGTTGAGTTCGATCATGAGCGTATTATAATAGTAAAATAACCGTCAGCATATGAAGAACCTCAATATCCCTTTCATCACCCGGCTGGTTCTGATCTTCTTCCTCTCCAGCACCTTATTAGCCGCTTGTAATTCAACCGCGCCAGAACCATCGCCGCCGTCCCCGGTATCCAGTGCAGCGGGCTCGACCGCAACGGAAACCCAACAGCCGACCGAAACGTTAACGCAGCCTCCCTCGGCGACATCCCCTCCTTCCCGGGTGGTGCTGGTGGTCCCCCCCGCAGCCGATCCGGCCCAGTCAGACGCCCTGCAATCGGCGCTGGCAGAACTCTCCGCCGCCGAGAGCCTGGAATTCGAGGTGCAGCCAGCGCTGGCGCCAGGCAACCTGACGCCCGCTCTCCGGCTAGTGGTAGTCCTCGCGCCCGACCCCGGTCTGGTAAGCCTGGCGGGGGCCGCGCCGGACGTCCAATTCCTGGGGATCGGCATACCCGGC
>DATDRM010000095.1:0-5652 GCA_035291705.1 Anaerolineales bacterium | reverse complement strand
GCCCGGATGATCTCCGCCTGCAGAAAGGCGATCAACGCCTCCAGCGTGGCAAACCCCCGCCGCTCGCCGGTGAGTGGGCTCTCCAGGGAAGCCCTCCAGACCATTTCTCCATCCTGTTCGACCGGCCACAGGCGCAGCATGAAAGCCAGGTAACTCCCACTCCCTGATCTCATAATATCGTTTCGGAGGTGAGTGACGCGCCTTTCAAGGACGTCTCTCACCCTGAGATCGATCTGCCTTATGGTTCAAACCAGGTATGTGTTTTTCCGTCCAGGAATTCTTTCCGATCCACGCAATTGTCTTCGCCGACCAACACAAACCTGAGTTTGACCGATTGGTCGCCCCGTTTGGTGACATAAACTTCATAGATGGCGGAGGGGTTCTGCACGCATCGGTCGGCGGCTGCTCCTTTTACACTCACGTATCGGATCTGCCCTCCTTCAAACGAGAACCGCCCGGAAGAGATCTCATCCCCATTGGGGAAAAAGACCCGGTAGGTCCCATCCCCTGTAAACTCCTGGTAGATCGAGGTTGTATCACTCCACTTTCCCTTCCAGGTGCCAACCAGGTCAGTTATGGAACCAGCCAGGGCTTCAGGAGATAGGGCAGGGGTGGGTGGTAGAGGTGTCGGGGTCGGCGGTATAACGGTCAGCGTAGGGGGGAGCGGAGTAGCGGTCGGCTGAGGTTGGGTGGGTGCAGGCTGCGCCTGGGCAGCGGGTTCGCTGGCGCCAACCGCTTCCGTGCTGCTCAGGACAGCTTTATTAACATTGGGCTGGCAGCCAGCCAGCAAGATCAAAACCAGACTCAGGACAAACAGAATTTTCTTCATTTTTCACGAACTCCTATAATCGAATAGTTTAATAGTCACATAGTTACATCGTTGCTTCTTATCATGCCTCTCGACTCTTGAATTTCCCGGACATATAAACAGATGGTTTTAAACAAGTCGTAAATGGTAGAACTATCAATTGAACTATGGTCAGTGACCTCCTCTCGGTCTTAGTTTCCATCCTTGATTGTCTTGAGTTTAGCAATCAATCGTGACGAGATCGTGACGCGCCATGAATACTCCTTGAGATTCGGAGACAGGTTTGGACAACCTGCTAAAAACCGCTATAATAGACTCAGACTGGATGAGCGCAAAACCTTAATCGGGAGGGCGGATGGCTCACTTGTCAATGCGCTTCCTGGGACCTTTCCAGGCGACGTTGGATGGGAAGCCGGTTGACGGTTTCAAGTCGGATAAGGTGCGCGCCCTGCTGGCTTACTTGGCCGTCGAAGCTGGACAGCCCCACTCTCGCCAAACCCTGGCCGGGCTGTTATGGCCCGACTGGTCTGAGCAGGCCGCCCATACCAGCCTGCGCAGCGCTCTCTTCAATCTGCGTAAGATCATCGGCGATAGTCGCACCTTCCCCCCTTTTTTATCCATCACCCGCGAGACAATCCAGTTCAACTCCACCAGCGATTATTGGCTCGACGTAACCGCTTTCAGGGTAGCACTGGCGGAAGGCAGGCCCCTGCAAGCCGGGATAGATCAATTAGAAGGGGCGGCTGCTTTGTATTGTGGAGGGTTCCTGGAAGGATTTGGACTTAAAGATAGCCCAGCCTTCGAAGAATGGGTCCTGCTCAAGCGGGAACAGCTCAACCAGCAGGCGCTATCCGTCATGCATCACCTGGGAGCGATCTATGAAGGGCGCGGCGAATACGAGCGTGCCATTCCCTATGCCTGGCGGCAGGTCGAATTGGAACCCTGGCTGGATGAATCTCACCAGCAGCTGATGCGCCTGCTGGCGCTCAATGCCCAGCGGGGCGCGGCGTTAGCCCAATATGAATCCTGCCGCAAGCTGCTGGCCGAAGAACTGGGTGTCGAGCCAGCCGCAGAGACCATCCTGCTCTACGAGAATATTCGGGACGGGTCACTCGTCAAGGCTGTTGAGGCCCAAAGGGACCTACCAGCCCCCGGCAAACCGCCCTATAAAGGGCTGGAGTATTTTGACGAAGACGACACGGACTTCTTTTTCGGCCGAGAGCTGCTGACGGCAAAACTGATCGCCCGCTTACAGGAATCGCTCCTACCTGATCCGGAGGTTGTCCAGGAGGGGATTCGTTTCCTGGCGGTGCTCGGCGCCTCGGGCAGCGGGAAGTCGTCCATCGTGCGCGCCGGACTGATCCCAGCCCTAAAAAGCGGCCAGCCGCTCGCCAACGGAATGCTCCCCCCAGCTGGATCGGATCGCTGGCCGATCCACGTGATCACCCCTACCGCTCATCCCCTGGCAGCCCTCGCCGCCAGCCTGACCTCCCGCTCCAGGTCTACGGCCGCCTCTACCAGGCTGAGCGGTGACCTGGCCCGCGACCCACGTAGTCTCCACCGATTTGCATTAAGCATGCTTCCCCCTGACCCTTATCGCTTACCCCTCAGTGGGATAGAGGAGGTGAGAAAAGGGAACTTGCTTTTAGCGATCGATCAATTCGAGGAGCTCTTCACTCTGTGCCAGGACGAGGCTGAACGTAAGGCTTTTATCGACAACCTGCTCTATGCGGCGGGAGCTGGGCAGGCAGAATCTGAGCAAGCTGGCGGAGGAGATGATGGCTTGGTGATCGTGGTGATCGCCCTGCGCGCCGATTTCTACGCCCACTGCGCGCCGTACCCCGATTTACGCCAGGCGTTGAGCCAGCGGCAGGAATACATTGGCCCGATGAACGCTGCGGAACTGCACCAGGCGATCGAGAAACCCGCCCAACGCGGTGGATGGAGCCTGGAACCCGGATTGGTCGACCTGCTCTTGCACGACATCGGAGCGGTAGAGGGCAAGCAGCCTGAGCCCGGCGCATTGCCCCTGCTCTCCCACGCTCTGCTCGAAACCTGGGAGCGCCGGCGCGGCCGAACGCTCACCATCTCCGGTTATGCCGAGGCAGGCGGTATACGCGGGGCGATCACGCACACCGCTGAGACGACTTTCGCCCGCCTATCGCCTGAGGAACAAGCGATTGCGCGCAGTATCTTCCTGCAGCTGACCGAGCTGGGAGAGGCGGGGACAGATACTCGCCGCCGCGCCACCCTGACCGAGCTGGTTCCCCGACCCGAGGAAGCGCCCGCGCAGAGCGCGGCGATAGCCACCACCCTGAAAGCCCTGGCTGATGCTCGCCTGATCACCACTTCTGCTGAGACTGCCGAAGTGGCCCACGAGGCCTTGATCCGTGAATGGGCCCGGCTGCGCCAATGGTTAGAGGAAAACCGGGCCAGCTTGCGGCTGCACCGCCAGATCACCGCCGCCGCTCAGGCGTGGGAACGGCTACAGCGCGATCCGGGGGCGCTATATCGCGGGACGCAGCTGGCCCAAGCTTTGGATTGGGCCAAGGCCCATGCAAAGGACCTGAACGTCCTGGAACGGGCTTTTCTAGAGCAGTCCAACGCCTGGGCCGAGAAAGAAGCCGCCGAGCGTGAAGGGCAGCGCCAGCGAGAGCTGGAAGCAGCACGCAAATTGGCCGAGGCGGAGCGACAGCGCGCGCAAGAAGAAGCCCGCAACGCTGAGCAGCTCAGGCGCCGCGCCCTATTCCTGATCGGGGCGTTCATCCTCGCCGGAATCCTGGCAGCCGCAGCGCTTTTACTTGGCCGCCAGGCCAGGGTGAACGCCAGGCAGGCAGAGCAAGAAGCCTTAACCGCTCGCTCGCACGAATTGGCGGCGCAAGCGATTAACAACCTGGAAACAGATCCCGAACGGAGCATCTTACTGGCGCTGCAAGCCGTGTCCACTGCGAACACATCGGAGGCAGAAAATGCCCTGCACCGCGCCGTCCAGGTTTCACGCGCTGTGCTGACCCTTTCAGGGCACAAGGATGATGTTTGGTCAGTGGCATTCAACCCGGATGGGAAACGCCTGGCCACCGCCAGCGCGGACGGAGCTGCAATGATCTGGGATGCCTCTACCGGGGCAGCGTTATCCACCCTGGCCGGTCATTCCGATGAGGTAGTCAACCTGGCCTATAGCCCGGATGGGGAGCGCCTGGCGACTGCCGGTCTCGACGGCACAATCAGGTTGTGGAACGCCTCCACAGGAGAGGCGTTGCACACTCTCTTAAATTACGCTGGCGATTTTGGTGCGATTGCCTTTAGCCCGGATGGGGCGCGCCTCGCCACAGCCAGCGAAGCCGGGACGATCATCTTCTGGGATTCCTTGAGCGGAGAGCGGCTGCTTACGCTTTCCGCCCACGCCGGTGACGTCAGTGATCTCGCTTTCAGCCCGGACGGGGAACGCCTGGTCACCGCTTCCAATGAGGGCGAGGCGAAGGTGTGGAGCATGGCAGGTTTGCTATCTTTGGCTGAAAAGCCGGGGACCTCCCCGCTCACTGGCCAGGAGCTGTTCACCTTGACCGGTCACACGAATTCCATCACCGACCTGGCCTTCAGCCCGGATGGCGCCCGCCTGGCCACTGCCAGCTTTGACCTCACGGCCAAAGTATGGGATGCCTCCAATGGAGAACTGCTCCTGACCCTTTCCGGTCACACCAATGGGCTGCGTGGAATTGCTTTTAGCCCGGATGGGAGCCTCCTAGTCACAGGCGGCCAGGATGGCATCGCCAAAGTGTGGGACGCGGCCTCAGGAGAGGAACTGTTCACCCTGGCCGGCCAGCCCGGCGCGGTCAATGCCATCACCATCAGCCTAGATGGAAAACGGGCAGCTACCGCCGGGCGAGATGGAACTGCCAAGGTGTGGGATATCTCCTCCGCAGGCCGCGGGGAGCTGCTGACCGTGCCCGGCTTTACCGGCACATTCAGTCTTGATGGGACGCGCATGACCACGGTGAACTTCGAGGGAAGCAATACGCTCAAGATTCAAGAATGGAAACCCTCTCCGGCGACAACCCTGGCGCCCATTCACACCGCTACACTCAACCACGCTTCACCGGTTGTGGCCGGCGTATTCAGTCCCGATAGGAAGCGCGTGGCAACAGCCAGCGCGGATATGCTGGCTCATGTCTGGGACTTAGCCTCTGGTCAAGAACTATATACTTTTCCCGTAGATTCTCACACGGACGGTATAGCGGCAATTGACGTTACCCCGGATGGCGCCCGTCTGGTAACTGCCGGTTATGATGGTACGGCCCGCGTCTGGGATATGACCAGCGGGAAGGAATTGCTTTCCCTATCCGGTGAGACCGATCAAGTCTGGGGGATTGCCTTCAGCCCGGATGGGAAACGGATTGCCACGGGAAATACAGATAACACGGCCGTCGTTTGGGACGCAGCGAGCGGCCAACCGCTGCTCACTTTGAGGGGGCATGAGCAGGTCGTGACGAGCGTGGCTTTCAGCTCAGATGGGAATTTCCTGGCCACGGGCAGCATGGATAGCACAGCCAAAATCTGGGACGCCCTGACCGGGCAGGAGCTGCACACCCTCTCCGGGCACACCGCCACGCTGCTTGGCGTTGCCTTCAGCCCGGATGGAGACCAACTGGCCACAGCCAGCAATGACGGGACGGCCAAGGTATGGGATGTGGGGCGCGGCCAGATACTGCTTACCCTCACCGGCCATGTTGGAATGGTCAGCGCTGTATCCTTCAGCCCGGATGGAACTCGCCTGGTCACGGGCAGCTATCAAGACGGGACAGTGCGCGTTTATCTCTTGCGCATCGAAGATCTGGTAGCATTGG
>DATDRM010000094.1:0-5487 GCA_035291705.1 Anaerolineales bacterium | reverse complement strand
GCGTTTTGCCATTCTGCTTCGTCCAGGACGCGCTGGCGGTAGCTGATGGCCTGCGCCCAGCCAGCGGCGGGGGTATATTGAGCGCCAATGTCACCCGAAGCGGGCAGGACAGTCGGCCCACTCCGCCGAGGCAGGTTGAAGACCACGCCTACATCGCGGCCTTCGCTGGGGCTTCCAGTACGAGCCATGTCGGCAGCCAGGGCTTCGGCGGGGGTCAACCCACAGGCAAGCAGGAAGGGGCGCGAACGGTAATAGACTGCCGCCGCGTCATGCGGGTGGTCAAGCGCCTGGGCGAGCAAGACCTGCGCCAGTTCGTGCCCCTGGGCGGAAAACTGGTATTTGATTTTCCCCTGGGGAGCCAGCTGCTCCTCTTCCAGGTGGTCGATTTCCCGGGAGAGCAGCACCAGGCGAGCGACTTTGTGCCAGTCTATGGCAGGGGAGGGCATTGGTCCACGTGGAGATACTGCTGGCATTCCTGGGTGGCCAAGGAGCGGGTGAGGCGAGACCTAGCCAGATTGATGAGGTTGATGATTGTTTTTCCACCAATTAAGGTCAATTATACCGCCAATTACCGATCTCTGATATTCCCCGAACCTTCTTCGAGCCTTTCCTTTACGTCCAATTGCACCCCTTTGCAAGGTCTCAGAGACAAGATCACAGCTGGCAAGCCAGAAGGTGGCTTGACCCATGAAAAGATTTTTTGTAGCGGTTCTATCTCTTCATCCCCAAAATGCCTGCTTCAACAATAACCCAGCGAAGACCACCAGGATGATGATGCTGAGTAAGATCAGGGCGCGCACCACGCGCCTACCGAGACGCCGCACCTGGCTGAACAGCAGGGCGATGGCGAGCAGCGAGAGGATCATCACCCCATAGAAACCGAGCAGGAAGGCTGCGCCATGCAGCGGCGATTGGCGCAGAGCCGCCAGCAGGATCGGTCCGTTGACCAGCGCCCAGAAAAGGTAAGGGCCCGGGCTGAGGAAGTTAGCGATCACACCCCGTCCCAGGCTGCCGCTAGCACTGATCGAGGTTGCCTGTGCGGGAGTGGAGCCGGCGCGCCAGCCTTTCCACAGTCCAAAGGCAAGGTAAAGCACAAACGCTCCGCCAGCCAGGCTGATGCCACGCAGAAAATATGGCGGCATGCGGTCGAGGAGGAATAACGAGAGCAGGATGATCGGCAGGTCGGTGATCAGCGGGGCGAAGGCTACCGGGGCGCCGCGGCGAAAACCACCCTGCAGGGATTGGGAGATGAGGTAGGTCTGGAAGGGACCGGGGGATGCAGCCGCGGTCAGGCCCAGGGCGGCTGCCTGGAGAAAGAAGGCTAAGACAGTGACTGGAGAGGTGGGCACAGGAGGGGAGGCGTGAAGAATGAAACGTGAAGCGTGAAGCGTGATACGTGAAGCGTCAAACGTAATGCGTGATGCGTAATCAGTAGGATTAGTCTGAGGCGGCCTCGAAGGGTTGCAGGGGAATTTGGGCCTGGTCACGCCCGGCGACCAGGCGTTCGGCGTGGCGGCTGCGGAACCATAACCAGATGGTTTGGGTGAGCATAGCGATCACGAAAGCCGCCAGGCCGACGTATAAGCCCGTCATCCGCCCCCAAGCAACGCCAGCCCACAGGAGCAGCGTGCAGGTCACCAGGAAGGCGACGACCGCTTCGGTGATGCCGCGCGTGCGCCGGTCATGCAAGATGATACCCTGATACCAGCTCTGCAAGACGCTCAACCCGGGCATCGGCAGGGAGACCCATACCCCGACAACGGCCAGCGCGGCCAGTTGCGGGTTTAAACCTGAAAGGCCCTCGAACCACAGGTGGGAGAGCGGGGTAGCCGCAAACACCAGCAGGACCAGGGTGGTGCCGACAGTCAGAAAGCCGGTGAAGCGGCGCAGGCTGTGGGTCGAGCGGGGCTCGTCCAGCAGCGCCACAACGACTTCATTGTAGGCGACCCCCAGGCTGCGCAGCATGAATATGATCCCGGAGACGACCGGCCAGACTGCCAGGGAGGACAATGCCTGCGGCATGCGGCTCAGAGCTGCACTGCCGATCGGCTGCACCAGCAGGGTGAGTAAGGAGGTCATCACCAGGGGGAAGTAGAAATCAAGGAAGCTGCGCCGGGTGAGTATCTTTTCTACTGGCGGTGCCAGACGCAGCTCGTCGCGCAATACCGGGCGCACGACGATGCCGGCGTAAATTGCCTCGCTGATCACTCCCGCGGCGACGGCGCTGGTGGCGACGATAATGCCCGGGATGTTGCCGATGGCGTAGCCCGCCAACAGGACAATCAGGTCGGCACTCAGGCGAACAGCGGTGCCTAATCCGACTGCTTTCGAGTGGTCGAAGCGGATCAACACACCCTGGTTGAAGCGCCGGTAGGCGATCGACCAGGTCCACGGGGTCATGATCATCAGGCCGATGCGCCCGGGTGCGACGATCTCGGGCGGTGCGCCGAGCACCCGTTCGACAATGAAGGTATACAATGGGGTAAAGGCGACCAGAATGTGCAGAGCGGTTAAGATTGCCCCGGAAACCATCATGAAGCGGCGTATCTTTTGATAGGAATCCGGGTCCTTGCTCAGGGCGGTCGAAGCGGCCAGGAGCATGATGATCGGCGATTCGATGATCAATGCCAGGGGAAAAACGATCCCGCCGTAGGCGGCCAGGTTAATTTCTGGGTTGGGCAGGCGGGCGACGACGGCGCTCAGGGCGGGTAATTCGGCGCCCATCAGCAGCCAGCTGACAGCCAGAGGCCACCAGGTGCGCAGGATGCGCGCCAGGGGGAGAGGGGTGTGTACCTGGGGGGAATTCATCCCACAATTATAACTTTAGGACGCTGATTCACGCCGAATTAACTTTTGGAAGAAGGTATTGACATTAAGGTGAAAAGGTTGTAATATGTAGTTAGACGACATATCGTTTAACGACATATTACGAGGGATATATGCCAAATCTAGTAGACCTACCATCCAATTCACCCCTTACTGAAGTTACTTACTATATCTTATTAATCCTCAGCCCGCAACCCAAGCATGGGTATGCGATCATGAAGGATGTGCAAGCGCTCAGCTCAGGCCGGGTGATCTTGAGCACCGGAACACTATATGGGGCGATCAAGCGCTTGCTGGAGCAAGGCTGGATCAAACGCGTAGACGACGAGGCTTCAAATGGCAGCGGCCGGGTGCGCAAAGCCTATGCCTTGACGCAGCTGGGACGGCACGTACTGGAGGCGGAAGTCGCCCGCTTGCAAAGGCTGGTCTCCGCAGCGAGCTTACGTTCGATGGGAGAACCTGCGTTGTATGAGGAGAGTGGGGGGTGAGAGATTATCCGAAGTTCCTGATCTGGCTATATCGGGTTTTCCTGAAGCTCTATCCGGCCGATTTTCGCGCCGAATTCGGGGAGGAGATGGTATCCGTTCTAAGCCAGGTGTTTTCTGAGGCCGTCCAGCGGGGGAGGGGAACCTTATGGAGGGTATTCAAGCGGGAAATGCGAGACCTGCCGGTCAATCTATGGCGGCAGCATTGGTCGAGATTTCGCAAAGAAGGGAGGCAGGTCCAAATGGGAAATCTTAATCCTGCATCTGGGAAAACTGAAGGAAAGACCGTCTCGGTCGAGGAAAGGCCGGCAACGTGGGGAGAGACTTTGCTCGGGATGGGACCTTTTCTTCTCGCCCCGATCCTATTCATAACCGGGTTCCTCATGACCTCATTATTTGGTGAATTGAAACCCCCGCCGGAACCCATCCTGACCGTCGTTTCCTCGATCCTGGTACTGGTTTATGTGATCCCTTTCCTGTTTGTCTTGGGGCTTGGATGGGTGAAGGGCTTTCCGCGCTGGTCTTACCCCTATTGGGGGATCGCCCTGCTATTTTCAATTTGGTTGATGCGTGCAGCCACCCCAGGATTGAGGTTCTTCGGGTACAGCTTTGGACACGACGACCTGTGGGGATGGCGGGCGTGGAGTCCGCTCGCCCTCGTGGTAGTAGTTGCGTTTCTTCTCAGCCGGATTCGCCCGCTGCACCTGCTTACGCAACGGCTTTGGCAGGACTGGACCAGGATATCCTTTGCCATTTACGGGATTCTCCCGCTGGCGGTTTTGTTAGCTTTTGATGAAGTACATGCAGAAGGGGCTTATGTCGTTGCCCTGATCCTGCTCCTGGCGCTGGGTGCGCTCGGCTATATGCGCAGTGCGCAGACCTGGCAAAGAATCCTGTCTCTATTGGCTGGCCTGGTGGTAACCTGGGCCGCGGCAACCATTTACCTGGCAATTTACTGGCATGGGCGGCAAGAACCCTGGATGGACAGCCCGGGCAACTGGGTGGATACGGCTCTTGGAATGAACAAGGCGGGTGGTTTTTTAGTCTTATTGCTCCTGGTTCCAGCTTTCTTAGGGCTGTTGCGGTTGTTGATTAACAGAATTCGACCGCTGAGAAGTGCTTAGCACCCCAAAGAAAATCAGCTCCAAGGCGACTTCCCACCGCCGATACTTGCTCTAAGCGCGGCGAGGGGATTGCGGGTATCGGTGGGAGATCAGGCTGGTTTTTCAGCAGTGATGTTCAGGCTGTAGACCTGGGTGCCGTCTTCTGCGACCCAAGCTTGGCTGCGGGTCGTCGCGACTCCGGAGAATCCAGCCTGGGCAACCAGGGCAAGATATTCATTTTCGGGCAAGGCGCCGGTGACACAAGCCGCCCACGCATCTGGATTTGCTCTCAAGGCGAGGCTGAACGGCCGGTCGGTGACGATATCGCTCACCGCCAGGCGCCCGCCGGTCTTGAGCACGCGGTAGGCTTCCCGGAAAGCCTGGCCCTTGTCCTGCACCAGGTTAATCACGCAGTTGCTCATCACCACGTCCACAGAGGCGGCCTCGAGGGGGATGGATAGCGCGTCTCCTTTGCGGAACTCGACGTTGGCGTAGCTCAACCTCTGGGCGGTCGCCCGGGCGCGAGCCAGCATCTCATCCAGCATATCCAGGCCGATGACCTTGCCCTGCCGGCCGACGCGTTGGGCTGCCGGGAAGACGTCAGCTCCGGCGCCGCTACCGATATCCAGCACGATATCGCCTGGCTGCAGGTTCGCCAGAGCGACCGGGTTGCCACAGCCCAGAGAAATTTCTGCGTCGCTCGCCTCGAGTGTTGCTGGACCACAGCAAGAATCCGATATCGGTTGGATCACATCCAGCGGGATAGCGGTTTCGCTTACCGGTGAACCGGCGGGCGCGCAGCAGCTGGAGCCGGACAACGCGATCTGGCGGTAGTGCTCCTGCACGGCCGAGACCATCTCCGCCTGGGGCTTGCTCCCCACGGCGACGAAGATGTTCACGGCGATCTGTTCGCCGCTGGCCTGGGAGGCGCTGCTGCAGGACTGGTGGGTGTCTTCAATCCGCACGTCCACCAACCCGGCGTTCTTCAACCAGTCCCACACCTTCTGGCGAGGGAATCCCATCCACACATCGGAGTGCTCTTCACGCAGCCAGGTGTGGTCATGTTCATCCAG
>DATDRM010000093.1:0-7492 GCA_035291705.1 Anaerolineales bacterium | reverse complement strand
GCGATGGCCTGGCTGCCGGTGCTGGCCTCGCCGACGATGACCATGTCCGTCTGGCTCTCGAGCAGCATACGCAGGCCGGTGCGCACCACTTCATGATCTTCTACGAGCAGGAGACGGATGTCAGACATTTTCAGGCGCCCCAGGATTTAATTTTACCTGGACTTCAACCCGCGTGCCAGCACCGGGCTGAGAATTTATCTTGCAGACGCCGCCAACCAGGGTGGCGCGCTCCATCATCCCGAGCAACCCCCAGCAAGGGTGGTGCATGGCTGCCTGAAGCACGGCCTGGACGTTAAAGCCCTGCCCGTCATCTTCTATCTGCAGGCTGGCCTGGGCTTCCGAAAGGGAGAGGCGGATGTCAGCGTGACTGGCATTGGCATGACGCACCACATTGGTGATCGCCTCTTGAGCGATACGAAATAGAACTACTCTGACGTTGAGAGGCAGCTCCAGGCCGTTGCCGGTGGAGGTGAGGTTGACCGGCAGCCCGAAGCGAGACATGGTTTCGCTGGCATACCAGCGCAGGGCTGCCAGCAAGCCCAGATCGTCTAAATGGGGAGGTCGTAAACCGGCGACCATCCGCTGCAGTTCCTCCAGGCCATCGGTCGCCAGGGATTGCAGTTGCTCAGCCTGTTGCTTAGCGCGCTGCGGGTTATTCTCGATCATCTTACGCAGGCCACGCAGTCCCAGGCCGAGGGCGGTCAGCGACTGGCCGGTCTCGTCATGCAGCTCCTGGGCGATGCGCTGCCGCTCCGCCTCTTGCGTCTCAACGGTGCGGTGCAGCAGGTCGGCGCGCAGCTCTTCCAGGCGGCGGCGCTCAGCCAGCTGGGCTTCGCGCAGCGTGTTGATCTGGCGCTGGTTTTCGACTTCGAAGGCGCGCAAGGAGCGGATGATGAAGACGGCTGCCATGCAGGCCATGGCTGCCCGAAACACCTGCACCGGGAAACCGAACCATTGGATGAATTGAAGCGCATTCAGGTACTGGGAAGGGAAGATGCTGCTTGGGGAGGCGAAGAGCTGGCCGATACCCCCGTAAAACCCAAAAGCCAGGGCAGCCAGGGCGACGTCGCGCCCAAAACTCTGCATGCCGGCCTGGTAAAACTGCCGCCGCTGGATCAGCAGCCCCCAGACAGTGAGGGCTGCGCCTGGGATCGCCAGGGAGTAACGCGTGTAAACGTCGGCCGAGATGGTGCGCCGCAGCTCGTCGGGCTGGGTGGAAAAGACCCAGGCCAACCCCAGCAGCCAGATGACGACGCTGATCAGCAGGATCAACCGCCATAGATCAGGTTTGATCGCCCCGGTGATCAGCCTGACACCAAATGCGATTAAGCAAAAGAAGGAAGAGGCCAGCAAGACCAGCCGCACGGCATCCACCGAGACTGGAGGATGGTATTCAGGTTGAGCGCTGGCCTTGATCAGCAAGAACATCTCGAACCATTCATGGCTCCCGTGGATCAACCCAAACCAGCTCAGTGGGCGCAGCGCTCGAGCGAAATCGAGCTGCGAGGAGCGGCTGATCTCGAGCAGGATCGCCAGCCCCATACTGAAGAAGGACAGGCCGTAGAAGAAAAATACGCCGATTATATTGCGGGTGAAGAACTCAGCCAACATGTTTAGGGCCTCACCGGACACTGTTAGACTTCAGAAGTCTTTTACTTCTCCGGCGCTCCAGCTTCGATCCAGGCGATGACCTGGTTCAATTCGTCGATCGTCAACTGGCCGGGGTGTTTGCCCGTCAGCTGGACCTGAACCAACAGGCTGCCATCCGAGTCGCTGGGGACGATCGCCGGGCCGCTCTTGCCGCCTTCAAGCGCCTCCTGGTAGGTCGCCAGGCTCAAATCTCCCACCGAAGTCACGCCATGGCAGGTGCTGCAGCGATTGCGAAAGAGGCCCTCGTAAGTTCCAGCCCAGGTATCCGCGCCCACCTCCGCGCCAGGCGCGATGGTGGGGGTAATCCTGGGGGTTGGGCGGGGCGTCGGGGTGATGAGAACGAAGGCCTGGGCGGTTTCGCCCTGCGGGATGGTGTCGATGGCGGTCTGTTCGAAGGTGACGAACCGGTATAAGCTGAATCCCAGGATTACCGTTAACAGTCCAGCGATTGGGAAGTAGAGACGCTGCCGCCGGCGCAGGACGTTTTGGGGTGGGCGCTGCGCAACCTGACCGGCTTCAATCTGGGCCAATTCGGCGGGGTGCTCATGTTCCATCTCCTCCCGAGAGAACTTTCCGGTGAACATGCTCTTGTTGAAATGGCGCAGGTGGACGTGGTAGAAATGCCAGATGAGGATCGACAACACCGCCAGGATGGCTTCTCCACCGTGGGCGGCCTTGGAAGCGGGGACGATGGCGCCTGGCAGGCTGTTCGTCGAAGCGATCGGGTTCCACATGATGAAGCCGGTGATAGCCATGATGATCGTCCCCCACACGACCGCCAGGTACTCCACTTTCTCGCCGTAGGAGTAACGCCCATAATAGGCTTTGTGCCTGCGTTGGTTGAAATAATAACCGAGGTCCTGGAAGAGGTGCTTGAAGTCCTCCAGGACAGGCACCATGGTCAATGGGGCGCGCAGCACGATCATCCGGTACAACACTTCGATGATGTGCAGGATGCCAACCGCCGACAGGACGATGGCGGCCACATGATGGATCAAGCGGGTGGTTTCAATCCCGCCGTAGACCCGGATCAGCGCCTCGCTGACGGGGGCAAGCGCAAACTTCTGCGGCAGGCCGGTCAACGCCAGGACGGTAAATGAAATCAGCAAAACCATATGTTGGATGCGCTGGAGAAGGTCGAAACGAGAGTAGGTCTGGCTTTCCTTCGCCGGGTGATCCGTGACCTGAGGGGCGGGGGATGGCTCAATCATGGCTCACCTGCTCGTCGCCTTCAGCGGCTTCTGGCGTTTCCGGCAAGGAGTCTGGCGGCAACGGCTGGCTTTCTCCAGCCAGGTCTGCGGCCTCCGCCAGCGGTGCGGTGGGAAGCTCGGTGCCAGCAGATGTCCCTGGGAATGGCTCGATATCGGCAGGAATTTCCGGGGGCAGCTCGACAGAGCCAGGTGTATCCGGGGATAGCTCGACCGTGGCTGGTAGCGCTACCCCTTTGAGTTTTGGTCTGCCAGCTCGGGTGCGAACCAGTTTCGCAAAGTCGAGCAGCACCAGGATAGCCATGCCACCCAACACGGCGGGGATAAAGACCTTATAAAACTGGTTTACATAATACACGAGGGGATTATTCTCTGCGGAGGGGATGTAGTGCGACAGCCAGGCGGTCGGGAAGTTGGCGGTGGCATCGGGATGGCACTTCTGACAGCGCAGGAGCAGGTTTTCCGAAGCGTGCAAGCCAAACTCTGGATCGGCGACGCGCTTGATGTCGTGGATGCCGTGACAATCGTAGCACACCGGTTTATTGGTTTCAGCGTCCGGGGATTGTTTTTCGAATAGAGTCACTGTAGTCCCGTGAAAATCGGCGACGTAAGTGTTAAGCACCTGCGTCGAGAGGCCATATTTCGCCATCAGCTGAGGGTCGGTGTGACATTTGGAACAGATCAGTGGCGATTGCAAACGGAAGCCGGCGGTCCTCGGATCCTCGATATTATGCACGCCGTGACAATCGATGCAGGTGGGCACATCCGGGTTGCCTTCTCCGACCAGGGCTGAGCCATGCACCGTAGTCAGGTATTTCTGGTAGATGGCGTTGTGACATTTAGCGCAGGTCTGCGGCACCCAAACCCTGGCTTCTGGGGTCAATTCTCCGCTGTCCGGATCGGTGAGTTGGCGCACCTGGTGGGCTGTATGGCAGTCGGTACAGATCGCCGCCTGGTTGTTGCCGTTTGCCAGGGCAATGGCGTGGACGCTGTCCTGAGTGAGCTCATACTGGCTGGTATGGCAGCGCTGGCACGCCTGGTAGAGCTGGAGACTGGCGTCTCGGGAATCCGCCGCGCTGAATGGCGGGTGGGGATAATCCCCAACCGTGGTGTGGCACTGGACACAAGCATAGCCTTTCTTGCCGTGGACCGAGGCATTATGATCCTCGGCGGAGACATACAACTCCAGAACCTCCCCGTTATCCAGGTTCAGGGTTAGCCCAGGCGTTCCATGACAACCGAGACAGACTTGATCGCTGATCGATAGCGGGGAGGAGCCTGTTTCAGCCGTTGGTTCTGCCTGCGGGGTGGGAGTGCCCGCCTGGGGGAGCGGCGCGGCATTGACACCAGGCACCAGGATGGTGAGCGAAAAAGCCAGGAGTAGCGCACAGGCCCCAAGGAGCTTAATTTCTCGTGTAAGAATGCTCCTTGCGCCGTCCCTTCGAAACTCAGGGCAGGCCCCGGCGCAGGAAAAGCCGCCGTGGACGGCGGCTCGAGCAAGTTCCGCACCACGAACTGCCCCGACGAAAATTTTGGTGATCAATCTAACAGGGAGGCGAGACAGCATTACTGGCCTTCTCCTGTTTCGGAATTCTCGGCGGGTTCGCCAGTCAGGCGCTGGTATTCGAGGGGGTGATATTGGCGGGTGTCACGCGCATTCAGCCAGCCGGTAAACATGCTCAAGTTCAAGCGTTCAAAGTGGACGTGATAGAAATGCCAGATGATGATGAACACGGCGGCCACGATCGCCTCCGTGCTGTGGGCCAGTTTGGCGGCTGGGATGATGCCTCCCGGGAAAAAGCGTGTCCAGACTTCCGGGAACCACAGGATAAATCCGGTGACGACCATGATGCCGACGGTGAAAAAGATAAACCAGTAGGTGAATTTCTGCTCGAAGTTGTACTTGCCAAAGGCTGGCTTGACCTTCGATAAGAACAGCAGGTACTTGAAACTCTGCCAGGCATCGCGCACATCCTGCCCGGTGGGGAGCATATCGCCCGGCAGCCGGCGGCGCGCCAGCAGGTAAACCGCATGCCCCAGGTGATAGAGCACCTCGGCGGTCAGGAGCAGGGCGGCGATATGGTGGATCTGCTGCACCAGTTCCACCCGTTCCGGGGTCGATAAAATGCTGTGGCTCCACGCCGCTGTGCGGTATTTCTGCGGCAGTCCCGTGAGCAGCAAGACGGTCAAACTGAGGATCAGGATGGCGTGTTCCCAACGCTGGCCGAGACTGAAGCGCGCCAGGTGCACTTCGGTACGCACCTTCTCGGAAGCTGGCGGAAGGGGTGGGGTGGTCGGTTTCATCGCAGGCTCCTCCTCACGCGCTCCACCAGGGAGTGGATAATCTGCAGAAGGACATAGATGATCGAGCCCCACAAGACGACGGGAGAGAAGATGGAATAAAAGGCATCGGTATAGAATACAGACGGCGTACGCTCCAGGCTGATGCGGTTATGCCCGGTCCAGGCGCCGGTCCAGTTCGGGCCGGCCTGCGGGTGGCACTTCTGGCAGGTGGCCAACAAGTTGGCCGGGTTGACCATTGAGGCCGGGTTACCGGTGGCCAGGATATTATGCACCCCATGGCAGTCTGTACAGACCGCGCTCTCATGCCAGATGGTCGGCCACTTAGCCTTGTAGACGGAGATGTCAACCCCATGCCAGGAAAGGTTGTAAAGGTTGTAAACGTCGGCCGACAGGCCGTATTTGCCCATCAGTTCCTGGTTGGCGTGACAGCCGGCGCACAGTTCAGGGGACTCGACGCGAAATTGAGGGGTGCGCGGGTCCTGGATATTGTGCACGCCGTGACAATCGGTACACACCGGCACATCGGGATTATCCTCCTGGATCAGCGCCCCGCCGTGGATGCTGGCCGTGTAATCGGCGAAGATCGCCGTGTGGCATTGGCCGCAGGTGGCTGAGATATTCGCCCGGGGTTGGTCAGGCGGTTGGACATCATGCGCGCCGTGACAATCCGTGCAGATCGGCGCGTCCAGGTTTCCGGCGCTAGCAGCCTGGGCGTGCATGCTGTCCAGAGTCTTGGTGTAGTTTTCCGAGTGGCACTTCTGGCAGGCCTGGTAGTAAGCGCGGGATAGTTCTCGCCGGCTCTGGTAATCCAGCTTGGGATGTGGATATGAGATGATCTGCGTGTGGCAGGCCTGGCATTCGATCCCCAACGGGCTGTGGATCGATTTGCTCAGAATCTCAGGTGAAATGAAAAGGGAGAGAGTGTCTCCGCTGGGCAATTCCAGGCTCAGGTCGGGATTATCGTGACAGCCCAGGCAATAGGCCTCTGTCTCTTGGGACGGTTCTTCAGCCCGGACAGAGGGGATGATCAAAAATGAGGTGATAAAGATTAAAACAACGGGGTAAAAGACGGCAAACCAGCTGCGGTGAATCTCAAACCTTGCCATGCGCCAGCCCTCCTTCCGGTGGGTTTTGGTTATTCCCGTTGCCACCGTCATCCCAGTCTGGCGGGGTGGGTGGAGGTTCGGCGATCAGCTTCAGCCGGCGCAAGATATAGGAGATGCCCAGCATCACAGCCAACGGTACCAGACAACGCAGGATGAAGATTAAGGCAATCAAGAACGGATTGGCATCAGCTTTATTCATAAGCGATTCCTCCACCGCGGCCAGCCAGGCGGCGCGCAGCGAGTAGCATTACCCATTGCACTTTTTCCTCTGCTTTCCAGCCATCGAAAGTATAACGCAAAATATATTAACCCATCCAGGGAAGTATTTAAATATTTCTCAAGGCCGAGTGTGCTGCCATAAAGGATAAGATCGGCAAAGCATGACCGCGGCTGGCGGGCATGCTTTGTTTTTGCCCGGATGTGAGGCGTCAGCGGATTTGTCCGGCTGAAGCCTCGCATCCGTGTGGATCGCACGTTCTGCGCCGGACACCCACTAGGAATGCTCCCGATCGCCAAATAAGGGCAGAAAGCGCGTCCCGAGGGTTAACATGATCAGAGCATAGCCGAGAATACCGATCGCGACTCCCCATTCTACGAGGGCGGGCGAATAAACCCCAGGCGGCAGCTGGTAAAGGGTGCCCGGTGAATAGGAAAGCGGGACATATAAGCCAGTGACGGTGATGTTCCAGCGGTTAAATACCACACCGATAACCGCCAGAAATGCACCCAACACCAGATAACCTGGCCGGCGGTTGAAGCGTGGCACCAGGAAGAATATGATCGGGATGACGATCCCAATGATCACCTCCCCAAACCAGAAGCCGAAGTTATAGGGAGTCTGCTGGTTCAGCAGGTGTAAACCTTCGCTCACCGCGGGAGTCCTGCCGTAGTAGTTGACCGCCGCCAGGTCCCAAAACTTGATATAAGCATAGACCATCAGCCCAAAACCGCTGAAGCGAGCGATAGTGCGCAAGATAATGTGGTCTACCCGGCGTTTGCCAGTGATCCATTCCAACACGTAGGCAACCGCCATGGTTACTGCCGGGCCAACTGCCACAGCCGATAGAATAAACATGATCGGCATGCTGGGCTTGAACCAGATGGGCCGTGACTTGACGATACCATAGGTGGCTCCTAGCGAAGATTGGTGCAAGAGCGAGATCATCAAGCCAAACAAGGCCAGCACAGGCGCTGCCTTGTGCAGGATTTGAGCGGCGCGACGCA
>DATDRM010000092.1:0-10211 GCA_035291705.1 Anaerolineales bacterium | reverse complement strand
GTCGCTCGTTCGTCCTGCAGTTGAACTGCAGGACGAACCGGTGTCTGGGTGTTCACCGCCGGCTCCGTCTGCGTTGCGAGCGGTAACAGAAGTGGCGCATGGGTGGGGATGAGGGTGGGCAGGACCAGGGGCGCGCTGGTCGGGGTGGGGATCGAGGTCTGTGCGGCGCGACCCGAGAACCAGTAATAAGCGCCGAAAAGCGCTCCTCCCGCGAGAAGCAGGATCGCTAATCCAAATATAACCCAAAACAGGCTGGATCGTCGCCCTCTTCTACGTTTGCCTGGCGCGGCTGGTTTCCGCCCCGGCCCCTGAATACCGATCAGCGTAAGGTTATCATGACCGCCGCGGGCGTTAGCCAGGTTAACCAGCTCCTGCACTGCTTCCTGGAGGTCCCCCTTTGCCAGGGCGGCCAGGATTTCGCCATCAGCCACCAGATCGGTCAGGCCATCACTGCACAATAGCAGGTTGTCTCCAGGGAGCAAGGGCGTCCCCTGGTTCGCCTCAGCCTGGGCATCCGTTTCGCTCTGGCTCAGGCGCAAGCGCAGGTCCGGTACCACTGGCGCCTGCGACCCCAGGTGGCGACGGATGACGTGCGCATTCGGGTGGTTGCGCGCCTGCTCCGGGGTCAACGCGCCGGAATCTAGGGCCTCTTGCACCCAGGTATGGTCAGTTGTCAATCGATGGATTTTCGATCCTCGCTCCAGGTAGATGCGCGAATCCCCTACCGAGCTAATAAATAATCGATCGCCGATCACCCAGGCACACACACAGGTGGTGCTCATCCCTTGCCGGTCCGGATCGGACATCGATTGCGCATAAATGGCCTGGCCGGCCTGGAGGAATGCGTCCTGCAGTGTGCTGAGCGGATGACCAGCATCTCCGGCTGCCACTACCTGGCTGACTATCTCGACCGCCAATTCTGCCGCCACCTCGCCTGCCCGGTGACCGCCAACCCCGTCGGCGATCACCGCCAGGAGCGAGGGGGTTGGATCATCATGACTGATCTGGTAGGCGGAAACCGCGTACCGGTCTTCGTTCTCCCTTCTCCGCATCCCTGGATGAGTTATGGCCGCAACAAGTAGGTGAGCGCGGTCGACCGGGATCACGGTGCGGGTTCCTTTGGCCTGGTAACCGGCTTACGCGTTTGTCCCGGTTCGCGCAGGACAAACCGGAAACCAACTCTCCCAATATGGATTAAATCCCCATGTTCCAGGCGCATCCCCTCCTGAGAGACCGGTGTATAGTTTATCCAGGTGCCGGCCGTAGAGCCTTCGTCGGAGAGTCGAAAGGCGCCATGCTCCTCGCGCCGCAGGCAGGCATGCTTAGAATCCACCGAACCATCTTCCAATACCTGAGTCGCTTGAGTCGGATCGCTGCCAAAGGTGATTTCATCGCTGACGATCGGGATGGGGGGAGAACTATCGGCCTGTTCGGATTCGGACAGCCGGATTAAATAAGCAAAGGCCTTTGGCACTGTCCGCCTTTGTGGCCAGTGTAACCGGCCCATCCAGCGCGAGCGGCGCTGGGGTGGTGACTCGGTTTTTACCCTCACCGGTTGCGTCACCGGATCAGACCGCCGGCGCCGGCGGCGCACCTCCCTCAAAGAACCTGGACGCAACCGCCCCCCCAGGATCAACACTAACACTAACACCGCCCCGGCCAGGGTTGCCGCCAGAACCGCGACCAATGTCCGGTTCTGAGAGATAGTCGTTAACGGGCTCTCGCTGGGTTGTTCAAGCGAGATTACCACCGGAATCTCAACACTTGTTCCGCTCAGCCCCAGACTGTCCTGTGCCTCTGCTTTGAGCAGATGCTGGCCTGTGGTTGTGTAATCGCTGAGATCCCAGATAAATTGTTCAAAAGGCGCAGACAGATTGACATCTACAACAGTCCCATCGACAGATAAGGCGCTCCGCGTTATAGGCCTGGGGTGCGCGTCCGGGAATTCGACCAACACTTCCAGGGTTTGCACCTTGGGAGTGAGATTTTCTGGATTCGGTTCAGCTTCGGGTGGGGCGGTACGCGTGATCTCGACCGGCGGTGAGTCGAAGGTCACAACCGGCAACAGCACTTCCAGGTCGAACTCCTGTACGGGTGTAAAGGCTTCAAATCCTTCGCCCAACACCTGGGCGCTGACTTGATGCGTTCCACTAGAGGCGATGTGCGAGTCGTATGCCAACGAATAAGTGCTCCGCAGCGGTTCCAAGTACTCTTCCAGATCAGGAAATGATTCAACCCCTGAGAAACCAAAAGATGATCCACCCGTCTGAGCTGCCATTTCCGCCAGCTGGGAGGCTCCCGGCGAAGCGAACTGTTCGACTGGTGCCACGAACCAGACAAAGATCTGCACCCCACGCTGGACAGCCCGCGCCGCCAGGCTCTGTAATCCAACGGAGGCGTCTGTCTCAGGAATCGAGGTAAGAAATAACACTGCGCGTCTCATCCCGGGCCGGGGAGTCGGATCAGCCGCGATCTCCAGGGCGCGCGCCAGGACATCAAACCCGCTAACCGTCTCCTGGACAGCCAGCTTGTAGGATTTCAACACCGCCACCCATGCCTCGACCGCAGCCAGGTGCGTCGATTCAGGCCCACCGCCGGCTAAAAAACTCAAATCATCAATCGTTGAACCCTGGAGTGTACCCGCCCAGGCCTCAAACGCCTGAACCAGGTAATCGTAGCGGTTGAGACCCTGAGCGTCGCGAATGTCAAAGGATGTGCCAGGCCCGACAGCTAGAACGAACTGCGCCCCTGGCCGCAATTGGTTTAGCTCGCTGGTTGGCAGCTGGAGCCCATCCTCCAAAATAATTATATCCTCGGCTCCCAGGCCATACACAAACTTCCCCTCCGGCGAGCGTACGTCCAGGTAGGTGGTGATACGCGGGAACGCACTGCTATCAAGAGGCGCCAAACTGGCCTGGTACGCCTCTTGTGCAACAGCAGGCTGGGCAGATGCGCCGTGGAATGCCAGGATTAAGCAGAGTAGGGTCAGGATGACCCTACGCAGGGGAAGCGGCATAGATAAATTTTAACATAAGCTCATGCTTAAGATTCGCCAAGCGGTGCGGGCGCCTCTTCCACGGCCACGGGCTTTCCGGTCAGGCGCAGGTAGGTCAGCGTCCAGGCCGATTCAATATAGGCGCGCAGCACTCCGTTCAACACGATCAGCACGGGCAGATAGGCTACAAAACAGATCGCAGCCAACACGAAGCCGCTCTGCTTGAACACATCCGTGCCTGCCATCACTCCAATCAGAGCTGGAACTACGATCAGCCCGATCGGTAATGCGATCAGCAGGCCTCCGATCAGACTGACGCCCAGGTAGAGGATCAACCCCATAATGATCATTGTGCCCAGGTTATTCCTGAACACCTCCCAACCGCGCTGCACTCCAGCCGGGATGCCCAGGTTTTCGATCACCATGGCGAGATTGACCTGCTCCAGATACACACCCACCAACCACCCCAACGGGATCAGAACGCAGAGCAGGGGCAGGCATAATAAACCCACACCCAGTGTGGCCACAGTAAAAATCGCATACGCGATCACCAATACTAAGATGGCAAAGAAGGCAGCCAATCCGAAGAGCAAGTTCAGACCGAAAACCCGCCAGAAGTATGGCAGGCTGCCCCGGAACACCTCCCCAAAACTCAAGCGCTCTGCGCCCTGCTCCACCTGCTGAGTGCCGTGGATCAACCCGATGCGCCCGACCGTACCCAGGAAAATCACCAGCACAACCAGCAGGAACATCAGGATTACGATCCCACCGACGATCAGGGCGATCAGCCAGCCGGGCAAGTTCGCAAACTGATCAAAGAACGGCTGGACCTCGGCCGGAGCCTCCCCCTGATAAGAAATGCCAGAGTTGCCCGCGCTACCCCCGCCGCCGCCGCTGCAGCCAGCCAGGATCCCGAAGATCCACAAGACTTTGTGCTTCCAGATGATCTTCCAGGCGTTTGATAATACTTCTCCGATGTTCATAGTGCATGCTCCTTTCACTCCCATTCGATCGTCGCTGGCGGTTTGCTGGTTATATCATACACCACCCTGTTGACTCCCGCCACCTCATTAACGATCCGATTGGCAATGCGCGCCAGCAACTCATATGGCAAACGCGCCCAATCGGCGGTCATGTAGTCCTCGGTGGTGACGGCGCGCAAAGCGACCACTTCTTGATAAGTGCGTTGGTCGCCCATCACCCCGACAGAGCGCACCGGGAGCAAGACTGCAAAGGCCTGCGCTGTGCCATGCACGACATCCTGGCGCGCTGTCATGCTCAACAGTCCCGCAGCTGCTAACTCCGAGATCAGGATTTCATCAGCTGCCCGCAGGTGGGCCAGCCGTTCTGGCGTGACCTCACCCAGGCAGCGTACGGCTAAACCTGGACCCGGGAAGGGTTGCCGCCACACCAGTTCCTGCGGCAGGCCCAGCGCCTGGCCTACGGCGCGCACTTCGTCTTTAAATAAGTAACGTAGAGGCTCAACCAATTCGAAGTGCATGTCATCTGGCAGGCCGCCGACGTTATGATGGGTCTTGATGCGCTCCACCTGGGCGCGATCCGGCCCCCGCGACTCGACCACGTCCGGATAAATCGTGCCCTGCACCAGGAAACGCGGCCAGCCCAGTCCCTGTGCCTGGATTTCAAAGACCCGGATAAAAGTTTCACCAATGATGCGTCGTTTTTCTTCCGGATCGGTGACACCGCGCAGCGCTCCCATAAATCGATCGACGGCGTCCACTGCAATCAACTCCACCCCCAGCTGGCGTTGGAATGCCTGGATCACCTGCCGGCTCTCACCCTGGCGGAGCATACCGGTATCCACAAACACTGCCACCAGCTGCTCGCCGATGGCGCGCTGCACCATCGCAGTCGCCACGCTGGAATCCACCCCTCCGCTCACAGCAGACAGCACCCGCTCACCCCCGACCTGGGCGCGGACGCGTTGGACGCTCTGGCTGATGATCGACTCAGGCATCCAATCTGCCTGAGCGCCGCACACGTCAACCACGAAGCGGCGCAATATTTCAGCTCCAGCCGGGGTATGGTGCACTTCAGGATGAAATTGCAGACCATAGTAATCGCGCTGCAGATCGCCCATTGCCGCCACTGGGGAATTGTCGCTACGGGCGAGCAGCGTGAAACTAGCCGGAGGCGTCTCAATCCGGTCGCCATGCGACATCCACACAGCCTGCTGGCCGGGCGGTAAGAGCGGGTTGGGGACCAATGTCTCCACCTGGGCCGGGCCATACTCCCTCTCAGTCGAGGCAGCGACAACGCCTCCCAGGGCATGAGTGAGCGCCTGCATCCCGTAACAAATCCCCAGCACAGGCCGGCCGCTCTCAAAAACATAAGCCGGGATCTGCGGCGCGCTGGCCGCATACACCGAAGAAGGCCCTCCGGAGAGGATAAAACCTTTCGGGTTCAAAGCCAGTGTGCGCTCCCGCGGCGTATCCCAGGGGAACAGTTCACAGTAAACGCAGGCTTCTCGCACCCGGCGGGCGATCAACTGCGCATATTGTGACCCGAAGTCGAGAATAACGATCGTATCCATGGTTACCAGCGATCGAACCCAGGGATTAGGGGGTAAGGGATAAGGGTCAATCAAACCCCTAACCCTTATCCCTTTATCCCCTGTTCACTTTCTGCCTCATCCCCTTCAAAGAGAATAATATCTCCTTCCATTGATGTAATCACCGCCAGCGATTCGATCGGCACTCCCAGGGCTGCCAGCGCGGCGCGGCCGCCCTCGAAACTTTTTTCGATCAACGCGCCGACGCCGACGATGATCGCCCCCGCGGTCTGCGCCAGGCGCACCAAGCCCAGGATAGTCGCGCCGGTCGCCAGGAAATCGTCGATCACCAGCACCCGCTCGCCGCCAGCCAGGTACTCCGGTGAAATGATCAGCTCGACGGTGCGCCCTTTGGTATGCGAGGGCGTCAGCGTCAAGAAGACCTGATCGGGCATCGTGATCGGTTTGTTCTTGCGCGCGTAAACGACCGGCAACCCAAGATGGAAGGCGGTGGTTAAGGCCGGCGCGATGCCGGAGATCTCAGCCGTAAGCACCTTCGTAGCGCCTACCCTGCGGAAACGTCCCGCCAGCTCACGCCCGCAGGCGTCCATCAAGCGCGGGTCAACCTGGTGGTTGATAAAGCCATCTACCTTGAGGATGCCGTTCCCCAGGTTCTTCCCCTCTCGTAAGATGCGTTCTTTGAGCGCCTGCATGATGATCTCCTAATTTAGTCGATTAGTCGTCCGATGCTGTGCATCGGCGTAGTCCTGTAGTCAGATAGTCAAGTTCGACAATTTTGTATGGCTCATGAAGTGCAAGCACCTTTTTTGATTCAGACACGGAAATCACTTCACCAATAACCTGCGCAATCCCGAGAGGCGATTCCCCCCTCCGTCGATTCTACAACGGCTTCGGAGAAAGGGGTAGAGGAATTGATGGACAATCGCAGACTTCTAGCCTGACCTGGATGGTGGAAATATCACGACTTGGGTTAAAATTGATCCGATGTTAATCTTAGCCTCCAATTCCCCGCGGCGTCGACAACTGATCGCCCTGGGAGGGTGGATATATCAAGTCATCCCGGTTGAAATCGATGAGCGCCTCAAACCCGGTGAAGCCCCAGCCGATTATGTCTTGCGCCTGGCTCGGAAGAAGGCACATTCGGCAGCCCAACGCGCTCCCCAGGGCAGCCTGGTCATCGCTGCCGATACCGCCGTGGTCGACAACGCCCAGATTCTGGGCAAGCCAAGCAGTCCCGCTCACGCCGCCGACATGTTGCGCAGCTTACGCGGCCACTACCACCAGGTTTTCACTGGCCTGGCTGTGATGCACGTGGACAGCGGTAAGTTGATCACCGAAAAGTGCATCACCGATGTGCTGATGCGCGTCTACGACGAGGCTGAAATCCAGGCTTATGTCGCCACCGGCGATCCTCTGGACAAAGCCGGGGCGTATGCCATCCAGCACAGCGGTTTTAGCCCGGTCGAACGCCTGCGAGGCTGCTATACCAATGTAATCGGGCTGCCATTATGCCACCTGACGCCGGTGCTGAGGGAATTCAACCTCGAGCCGCCGAACGACCTCACCAGAGAATGTCGTTCTTCATCAGGCTATCACTGCCAGTTATCCACCCTGGTCCTCGGAGGGTTTTGAGGGATTTAGAAACACTGAATGGTCTCCCGATAAGGTAAAATTGCACCATGAAGTCATTCTGTTGGTTTTTGCCTGTCATCCTCGCCCTCCTTCTTGTAGGGTGCAGTCAGCCAGGCCCATCCGTCGCAGCCAGCCCCCCCCCACCAACGACTCCCACTCTGCCGCAGCCGGGGGTGAACACGACCCAGGCTCCAGACGTAGAGGCGGCTGCCCGCGCCTATCTCGAAGCCTGGAAAGTAGATGATTATGCCAAGATGTATGGCATGCTCACTTCCATCAGCCAGGATGCCCTGACCGAGGAGGAGTTTACCGAGATTTACAGCCGCGTGGCAACCGAGGCCGCTCTCAGCAGCCTCGACTCACAAATCCTATCCTCGCTCACCCAGACCCGGAGCGCGCAGGTCTCCTACCGGGGGAACCTGCACAGTGCTCTGGTGGGCGACATCGTGCGGGACACCTTAATGAACCTCAGCCTGGAAGACGGCAAGTGGCGGGTGCAATGGGATAAGGCCTTGATCCTGCCTGAACTCGGCGGCGGAAATACCCTGCGTATGGACCGGCTGATCCCCTCGCGCGCTAACATTTATGATCGAGACGAACAAGCCCTGGTGGCCCAGGCCGATGCCACTGCGCTGGGCGTTTTTCCGGACCAGATTGATCCCGACCAGGAGGACACACTGCTCAGCGAACTCTGGCGCCTGACCGGCCTGCATCCAGATAACATCCGTGCCCGGTACGAAAACTTCCCGCCTGGGGCCGGTTGGTACCTGCCGCTTCTGGCAGTCCCCGCCGATCTTGTGCGACAACGGGAGGGCGTACTCTCCGGATTGGCTGGACTGGTGTTAAGCCCCTTCCGATCTCGCTTTTACTTCGATGGCGGCATCGCCCCACATGTGATCGGGTACGTCAGCGCCATCCCCGCTGAGGAAGTGGAGGAATACCAGCGCCAGGGCTACCTTCAAGATGAGAGGGTCGGTCAAGCCGGCCTGGAGAAATGGGGTGAGGCGTACTTATCCGGAAAGCGTGGCGGCGCGCTGTACGTGGTAGATCCGAACGGCGCCACGGTCACCAAGCTGGCAGAAAGCCCTGCTGAGCCAGCCCAGGCGATCTTTACCACCCTGGATAAAGAACTGCAGCTCGGCGCCCAGCAGGCCATCGATGGTTTTAAGGGCGCGGTCGTGATTTTGGAACGCGATACCGGCCGGGTGCTCGCCATGGCTTCCTCCCCCGGCTTCGATCCCAATCTGTTCGAGCCTGCCAACCTGAACAGTGGATACGAGATCGGTGAGCTGTTTGACCAGAATACGATCCCTTTACTCAACCGGGCTACCCAGGGTCAATACCCGCTCGGCTCAGTGTTTAAGATCATCACCATGGCCGCCGCTATGGAGAGTGGTCTTTACACCCCGGAAACCGTTTATGAATGCCAGCACACTTTCACCGAGCTGCAAGGTGTGACGCTTTATGACTGGACATACGAGAAAGAACTGCCTGCCAGCGGCCCGCTCACCCTCCCTGAAGGCTTGATGCGCTCCTGCAACCCGTATTTTTACCATATTGGGAACGACCTCTACAATCAGGGATTGATCACCGCTGTATCTGACATGGCGCGCGGTTTTGGCCTGAGCCAGGCGACCGGTATCGATCAAGTCGCAGAAGTAGAAGGCCAAGTGCCAGATCCAGCCAGTAACCTGGATGCGACCAACCAGTCGACGGGACAGGGAGCGATGCAGGTCACCCCCCTGCAGGTGGCGGACTTCATCGCCGCCATCGGCAATGGCGGCACCTTGTACCGGCCTCAGGTCGTCGAGCGCATCGCTCCACCGGATGGCGCACCTTCAGTTACCTTTAAGCCCGAGGTGCGGGGAAAACTGCCGATCAGCGCCCAGACGCTGCAGACCATCCAGGAGGCCATGGTCAGCGTGATCGAAAACCGGCGCGGCACTGCTCACCGCGTCTTTGCGAACTTCCCGATCGACATCGCCGGGAAAACCGGTACGGCGCAAGATCCCCCCCGCAACCCCCACGCCTGGTTCGCTGGCTACACCTTCGAAGAGCGGACAGACAAACCCGATGTGGCCGCGGTTGTCGTCCTGGAGAACGCAGGAGAAGGGTCCGAAGTCGCCGCGCCGATCTTCAAAGGCCTGATGCAGCTGTATTTCTTCGGCAAGCGCGATCCCTTCCCCTGGGAAACCCTGCCTGGTGTCTGGAAAACCCCCACCCCGGAGGTCACGGAGACGCCAGAACCATGAACAAGTGAAACGTGGTACGTAATACGTGAAACGTGAATAGGTGCATAACTGAAGAGAAGCGCCTCTTACCCGGCCTGATCACCAAATCCCAATCCGGTTTCTTCACCGTGCAGACGGAAGACGGGAGCCTGGTATGCCGGTTGAGGGGGCGATTAAAGCAAGGCGCGCGGGGAGGCGACCTGGCAGCCATCGGCGACCGGGTCAAGGTCGAGCCACTCGACGCAGTGCGGGGGGTAATCGCAGAGATCGAACCTCGCCAGCGGCTGATCTCTCGCCTGGGCCCAGCCCCGCGTGGTGTATACCAACAGATCATCATCGCCAACCCAGACCAGGCGGTCTTCGTCTTCGCCTGCGCCAGCCCAGCTCCGCGCCTGCGCATGCTGGACCGCTTCCTGGTGATCGCCGAAAAGCAGGAGGTCCCCGCCCTGATCGTGGCTAACAAAGTAGACCTGGTGGGCATCGAAAAAGCCCAGGCTTTATACGGGCATTACATCCCGATCGGGTATCCCGTCATCTTCACTTCAGCAAAATCGGGGTTGGGCATTGCTGAACTCCACCAATGCCTGACTGGAAAGATTTCAGCCCTGGCTGGGCCGTCAGGCGTGGGGAAATCCAGCCTGCTCAACGCCATCCAGCCGGGTCTCGGCCTGGCGGTGCAGCACATCAGCCAGGCCTCCGGGAAAGGACAACACACGACCGTCCTATCTGAGCTGTTCCCTCTGAGTGGTGGCGGCTATGTCGCCGATACGCCGGGTCTCAGAGCCCTGGCGTTGTGGGACACTACATCCGAGGAGCTGGA
>DATDRM010000091.1:0-17834 GCA_035291705.1 Anaerolineales bacterium | reverse complement strand
CGGGACGCATGGCAGCCGAGCTGTTGCTGTCACGCCTGGCCGATCCGACCCGCCCGACGCAGACTGTCCAGCTCGGTTTAAAATTGATCGAAAGGGAAACAGCTTGATCGTTAAAAACTGGCGACATGAAACAATGTGAATTGCCTCGCCGCCACAATGCAGATATAATAATCAAGAAAGGAGGTGGTTGATTCAACAAGTGCGGAAGAGTTCGCCGGATATGGCGATGTAAATATCACCAACCTTTAATTAATAAGCGATCTGATAAGGAGAAGAATCCATGTCAAGGAAAACTACTTTCTGGTCTTTAATGGGGTTGCTGGTGATCCTCTCGATGATCATCAGCGCCTGCGGCGGACCAGCACCTACCGAGCTGCCTGCAACAGAAGCGCCACCGGCGACCGAAGCCCCGGTAGTAACCGAAGCGCCGCCGGCGGTTGAAACCCCATTCCCGGTCATTCCAGGTGGCGAGTTGGAGAAAGCCCTGGGCGGGGCATACACAGGCACCACCGTCACCGTCGACGGCCCCTTCACCGCTCCCGACGACCAGCTTTTCTTCGAGTCGATGGCAGCCTTCGAAGAGGCTACCGGGATCAAAGTCAACTACATCGGCGACAAGGAGTTTGAAGCGCGTCTCTCCATCGCCGTGGATGCGGGCAACCCGCCCGATATAGCTGACTTTCCGCAGCCGGGCAAGGCAGCTGGCTACGCACGCCAGGGGCACATCATCGATCCCACCAGTTGGATGCCGGCAGAGTGGCTGGCACAGCAATACAACCAGAGTTGGCTGGACATGGGCATGATGGAAGACCCGGATGGCCAACCTATGACGGGCGGCGTCTGGCACCGCTTCAACGGTAAGTCGTTGGTGTGGTATCCGAAGGACGACTTCGATGCGGCTGGCTACAGCGTTCCCACCACCTGGGATGAACTGCTGGCGCTGACCCAGCAGATCGCCGATGACGGCGACCCGGCCTGGTGTGTTGGTATCGAGTCGGGAGCGGCCACCGGGTGGGCGGCCACCGACTGGACCGAGGAGATGATGCTGCGCACGACCTCGCTGGAGAACTACGACGCCTGGGTGGCTGGCACCCTGCCCTTCTCCTCCCCGGAGGTCAAGAAAGCCATCGAGACGTGGAGTGAGGTCTGGTTCAACCCGGATTACGTCTACGGGGGCACCGACGGGATCGTCTCCACCTACTTCGGTGACGCTCCGGTGCCCATGTTCGAAGACCCGCCCAAGTGCTGGCTGCACAAGCAGGGCAACTTCATCACCGGCTTCTTCCCCGATGGCGCCCAGGCAGGGGTGGACTATGACTTCTTCTACCTGCCGCCTGTCGACGATGCCTATGGCAAGCCGTTCCTGGTGGCCGGAGACCTGATGTCGATGTTCACCGACCGCCCCGAAGTGCGCGCCTTGATGGAGTACTTCACCACCCCGCAATCGGCTTCTGGCTGGCTGACTAAGGGCGGCGCCCTGGCGGCCCACAAGACTGCCACCCCCGACATGTACGGTGTGGACATGGAGCGCGGCATCGCCACGCTGGTGCTCGAGGCGACCAGTTTCCGCTTCGACGGCTCGGACTTGATGCCGGGCGAGGTCGGTGCAGGTTCCTTCTGGACCGGCATGACCGACTACGTCTCCGGCGCAGCCGACCTGGACACCGTCCTGGCCGAAATCGACGCCTCCTGGCCTAAGTAACCCTGACTTTTCGAGAGTAAAGGCTGTCAGTCTTGAACCGACTGGCAGCCTTTCCAGTAGGGAGTTGGATTATGACACAGCTCGTTGCAGTTGAAGAACGCCAACTAAGCGTAGTTGCCAGGTTCGTGGCCTGGATCGGCCGAATGTTCCTGGCTGTGATCATCCCCTTGATCGCCTTCATGGTGATCTACACGGGTTTCATCTTCCTGCGCGATAGTGCCGCGCCCAGGTGGCTCATGGCGCTCGTGGCGATCGTGTGGGGAGTCGGCGGTGTCACCCTGCTCTATTGGGTGTTCAACGGCATCGTCGAACGATTGCCTGGTCAATGGACGCAACGTTTACAACCTTTTGTTTTCGTTGGACCAGCGATCGCTATTCTGTTCTGGTATCTGGCCTTCCCGGTGGCGCGTACGTTTTGGTTAAGCCTTTTCGGTCGCGATGGCCCACCCCAGGGTGCCTCACTGATCGGAGCCTTGCAGAGTAACGCATTTGTTGGTTTCAACAACTATGTGTCTTTGTTCACGGAACGGTTGCTACAAGAGGCGATCCGCAATAACCTGATGTGGATCGTGTTTGGCAGCACCTTATCGGTTGTCATGGGGTTGCTGGTGGCTGTGCTTTCCGATCGCAGCCGTTTTGAGCGGGTTTCCAAGTCGCTGATTTTCCTGCCCATGGCGATCTCATTCGTGGGTGCCAGCGTGATCTGGAACTTCATATACGAAGTCCGGCCAATCGAATCACCCCAGATCGGCGTGCTGAATGCGATTATGGTGCCCCTATTTGGTACCACCCACGCTTGGGATAAGTGGATTCAGATCGTTCCCTGGAACAACCTGTTCCTGATTCTGATCGTGATCTGGCTGCAAACGGGCTACTCCATGGTGTTGTTCTCAGCGGCTTTGAAAGGTATCCCGGAGGAGATTCTAGAAGCGGCCCGGGTAGACGGGGCCAACGAAATCCAATCCTTCTTCCGCATCATGATCCCTTACATTTTGGGCACGATCATCACTGTCTGGACGACGATTATCATCTTCACCCTGAAGATCTTCGACGTGGTTTGGGTGATGACCGGCGGGCAGTTTGGCACCCACGTGATCGCTACCCAGTTTTATCGCCAATCGTTTACAGCCAGAAACTCAGGGGTCGGCTCGGCCATCGCCATCGTCCTGCTGATTGCAGTCATCCCAGTGATGGTCTACAATTTACGGCAGTTCAGGCGTCAGGAGGCGTTTTAATATGAAACAGCAAAAATGGACTGGCGTCCTGCTGGTCAATGGCGCACTGCTGCTTCTGGTTATTGTCTGGAGTATCCCTACCCTGGGGTTGTTTATCTCCTCCTTCCGCGAGCGTACTGACATTCAATCCTCTGGCTGGTGGAATATTTTTCCACACCGACAATGGGAGATGGTCTCCACCTATGATCCCAAGCAGCTGGGTCTGGATCCTAACAGTGTGATGTCCGTTGAAGGCGTGCAGGGAACGTTTGAACAACTGCGGGAGGGAATCCAATCACCGGACGGCAAAACGCGCGTGACCTGGATTGGCAACAAACGCCTCGGTAAGGTCGAAGTGCAGAAGCAGGTCTGGACCGTCACCTGGGATTTCACCCTGGATAACTATAACGAGGTTATTTCTGCGAGGAATGTTACCATCACGAAAGCCGACGGGTCGGTAGAGACTATACCAGGCCAAAATATGCAACAGGCTTTTTTGAACAGCCTGGGTGTAGCCATTCCTTCCACGATCATCCCGATCATGATTGCCGCCTTTGCGGCCTATGCATTTGCCTGGATGAACTTCCCTGGCCGGCGTATCCTGTTCATTATGATCGTGGGATTACTGGTCGTCCCATTGCAAATCGCCCTGGTACCGATTTTGCGTGATTACAGCCGCTTAGGCCTGAATGGAACTTTCCTGGCTGTCTGGTTGGCGCATACTGGCTTCGGCCTGGCTCTGGCGACGTACTTGCTGTTCAACTATATCAGCACATTACCGCGCGAGACTTTGGAATCGGCCTTCATCGACGGCGCTTCCCCGTTTGTGGTCTTTACCCGGCTGGTACTGCCGCTATCGGTGCCAGCTTTGGCTTCCTTCGCCATCTTCCAGTTCCTCTGGGTCTGGAATGATTATCTGGTAGCCCTGGTTTTCCTTGGCGTCGATCCTTCGTACAAAGTGGTCACCCAGCGACTGGCTGACTTAACCGGCACCTTTGGAAACGACTGGCAACTGTTGACTGCTGGCGCTTTTTTGACCATGCTTCTGCCGCTGCTCGTCTTTTTTTCGCTGCAACGTTTCTTCGTGCGTGGCTTGCTGGCTGGTTCGGTTAAAGGATAAGCTTCTGGTGGATGTCTGAAGCGAAGAATTTATCTTTCGACTGGGCATTTTGGTACAAATGGATCATGGCGACAACCCTGGGCTGGGTGCTGGGTAGCCTCCTGTTCCCTGGCCTTGGGCCGTTGCTTGCCGGTTTTGCCATCGGTGTCCTGCAGTGGTTGGTCCTGCAGCAACGCCTCACCCGGCCCTGGACCTGGATCCTGGCCACCGCCATTGGGTGGGCAGCTGGTTGGGCTATCAATCTTTTTCTCAGCCCCGGTAACCTGGACCTGATCGGCAGCATGGTGATCGGCGTCACGACCGGAATTGGCCAGTGGTTGGTCCTGCGGCGTGCGGTCTATTGGTCCGCCTGGTGGGTTGTGATCAATGTTGTGGGGTGGACCACGGGCCTGACGCTGCTGCCGGGTGTAATCCTGACCGGCGTCATGGCGGGTGTGGTGACCGGGTTCGCCCTGGAATTGCTGTTGCGCTATCCAAAACCCCACAGGGAGAATGTTCAGGATGAAATTTAAGGCGCTAGGTCGCAGCGGCCTGCTCGTTTCTGAACTTTGCCTGGGCACGATGATCTTTGGCGAAGACAGTTCACGCAGCACCCCGCCCGACGAAGCTGAGCGGATCATCGCAGCTTACCTGGAGGCAGGCGGCAACCACATCGACACCGCCAATGTTTACGCTGCGGGACGCTCTGAAGAGATCGTCGGACAGGCGCTACGGGGTAAACGCGAGCAAGTTGTGTTGGCCACGAAAGTACGCTTTGCAATGGGCAGTGGGCCGAACGACCAGGGCTTATCCCGCTACCACATTTCCCGGAGCGTCGAAGACAGCCTGCGTCGATTGGAGACCGATACGATCGACTTACTCTATATGCACTGCTGGGATCCTCTTACCCCGCTGGAGGAATCTCTGCGCGCCTTCGACGATTTGGTGATGTCCGGAAAGGTACGCTACATTGGCGTGTCCAATTTCAAAGCTTGGCAGTTAATGAAAGCACTCGCGATCAGCGACGCGCACGGCTGGGCACGCTTTATCGCCGCCCAGTACCAGTACAGCCTGGTGGTACGTGACATCGAGCGCGAATTCCTCGACCTGTGCGAGAGCGAAAGCGTTGGAATTGTGCCCTGGGGACCATTAGGGGGAGGCTTCTTGAGCGGTAAATACCGGCCCGTTCAGCGACCCCAACATGCTGCCAACGGTCGCCTGGCGACGACGCCGGATCATGACGAGGAGGCCTGGATCCGGCGGTCCAATGAGAAAAACTGGAGGATCATGGAGGTAGTTGAGACAGTCATCTCTGGCCACCCGGGAGCCACGCCTTCGCAAGTTGCCCTGGCCTGGTTGTTGGCGCGGCCGGCAGTTGATTCGGTGGTCCTGGGTGTGCGCACAATGGAACAGCTGCTGGATAACCTGGGAGCAGCCGATCTACAATTATCTCCGGACGAGATGGCCAGACTGGATGCAGTCAGCGCCCTGGAAGACAGCTACCCGTACCGGTTTATCGAACTGTATGGGGCGCGAAAATAGTCAGATGTGAATGAATCCTGAGCCCCTGTGGTATAAGAATGCCGTGTTTTACGAAGTCTACTTGCGCGCCTTTCGCGACAGCAACGCGGATGGGCACGGTGACTTGCGCGGGCTGGCAGAAAAGCTCGACTACCTGAAAGAACTCGGCGTAGATTGCTTATGGCTGATGCCGATCTATCCCTCACCTTTATTGGATGACGGCTACGACATCTCCGATTACTATGGCGTTCATCCTGATTACGGGACGCTCGCCGATTATAAAGCGCTTCTGGAGACGGCCCACCAGCGCGGTTTGAGGGTGATCACCGACCTGGTGCTGAACCACACTTCTAACCAGCACCGCTGGTTCCAGGCCGCCCGTGCCAGGCGCGATTCACCTTACCGGGATTATTACGTATGGAGCGACAGCGATCAGAAATACAGAGAAGCGCGCATCATCTTCCTGGACACCGAGCCCTCCAACTGGACCTGGGATGAAGCCGCCGGCCAATTTTTCTGGCATCGCTTCTATGCTTCACAACCCGATCTGAACTACGATAGCCTAGCCGTGCGCGCCGAGATGCTGCAGATTGCGAGGTACTGGTTGGACCTGGGCGTGGATGGCTTTCGGGTGGATGCCGTGCCTTACTTGTTCGAGCGGGAGGGTACAAACTGTGAGAACCTGCCGGAAACCCACGCCTACCTGAAAGAGTTACGCCGATTTATGGATGATTTTTTCCCTGGCCGCATCCTCTTATGCGAGGCGAACCAGTGGCCGGAAGATGTGCGACCCTACTTTGGAGAAGGCGACGAATTCCAGATGGGATTCCATTTCCCGCTCATGCCGCGCATCTACATGGCCCTGCGCAAAGGCGACGCTACTTCCATTGCCTGGGTGCTGGAGCGGACCCCGGACATTCCTGAAACCTGCCAGTGGTGCACCTTCTTGCGCAACCATGACGAACTGACTCTGGAAATGGTCACCGAAATGGATCGCCAGTGGATGTGGCAGGAGTATGCTCCTGAAATGCGCATGCGTCTGAACCTGGGCATCCGCCGGCGGCTGGCGCCTCTGATGGATAACGACCGCCGCAAGATCGAGCTGGCATACTCCTTGCTGTTCAGTTTGCCCGGCTCGCCAGTCATCTACTATGGCGATGAAATCGGCATGGGCGACAATATCTGGTTGCCGGACCGCAATGGCGTACGCACACCAATGCAATGGGAGAACAGCCCGAATGCAGGTTTCTCAGAAGCAGCCCCGGATCGCCTGTACGCGCCAGTGATCGCCGATCCGGATTACAGCCAGGCGAGGGTGAACGTGGCTGACCAGCTGGCTGACCCAGGTTCTTTGCTCAACCTGGTGCGGCGGATGATCCGGATCCGCAAAGATCACGCTGCCTTCGGTTACGGTAGCCTGCGCATGCTCCAGACGAACGATCTGGCCGTGCTGGTTTACCTGCGCCAGCATGCCGGACAAACCTTGCTGATTCTCAACAACCTTTCTCCGCACGGAAAACAGTTCCACCTGAGCCTATCCGGTTTGGGGGCACACAAGGTAATCGATCTTTTCAGTGGCGAACCACTGGTGGTGAACACTGTGGAAACTTGCCAGTTTGAGTTTGGGCCCTATGGGTACCGTTGGTGCCAACTAGAAAAGATAGAGTGAACCTCATATGATTGAAAAAACTTTCCCGAAGGATTTCGTTTGGGGGGCAGCCACTTCCGCTTACCAGATCGAAGGCGCTTGGAATGAGGACAGCAAGGGTGAAAGCATTTGGGACGTTTATACCCACCGGCAGGGGAATATCCGCAACAATGATTCTGGCGACGTGGCTGCAGACCATTACCACCGCATGCCGGATGATGTTGCTTTGATGAAAGAACTGGGCCTTAAGGCTTATCGATTCTCGATCTCCTGGTCTCGAGTCCTTCCAGCAGGTCGCGGACGAGGCAATCCCATAGGGCTGGATTTCTACGATCGGTTGGTCGATCGCTTGCTGGAAGCCGGAGTCCAGCCGGTGGCTTGTCTGTATCATTGGGACCTACCCCAAGCGATCCAAGAAGCCGGTGGCTGGCCAAATCGGGAGACTACAGATTGGTACGCCGAATATGCTCGCCTGATGTTCGATCAGCTCGGCGACCGGGTCAAGGTTTGGGACACGCATAACGAGCCGCGGGTCGCAGCTTTTATCGGCTATGGCTCGGCCAACATGGCGCCCGGCGTGGCGGATTACATGCTTGCCTTCCAGGTTGCCCACCACCTGCTCCTGGCGCATGGAAAGGCGGTCGGTGTCTATCGCCAGGGAGCTTACCGGGGGGAGATCGGCATCATCCTGGATAGCGAAAATTCTGCCCCAGCCACCGAGTCGGAAGCAGACCAGGCCGCCTGGCAGCGCTACTATGAGCTGGATACCGCCTTTTTCACCGATGCGCTCTTCGCCGGTCAATACCCGTCAACCCTGATGGATTGGATCGGAGCGATGGCTCCCCGCGTGCAACCAGGCGACATGAAATTGATCAACAGCCGGCTGGATTTTCTGGGGGTGAATTATTATCGCGCCACGTTGGTAGCCTTCGACCCACAAGGTGGTTTTCTTAAATGTCGGGCAACCCACCGCACCCTGCCCATGTGGGGTTACACGCAGATCGGCTGGGGCGTCTACCCCGCTGGCCTGACCCAGGTGCTGGTCGATCTCAACCAGAAATACAAGGTGCCGAAGTTCTATCTCACCGAGAACGGCTGTGCCGCCCTGGACGTTCCTGACCGCACTGGATTTGTGACTGACACCGAGCGGGTGGAATTCTTGCGTCTCCACCTGGCAGCGGCTTGGGAAGCCATCCAGGCTGGGGTGGACCTGAGAGGCTACTTTGTCTGGAGCTTAATGGACAACTTCGAGTGGGCTGAGGGATATACGCCGCGCTTTGGCCTGGTGCGCGTGGATTATGCCACCCAGGTGCGCACCCCCAAGCAAAGCTTCCACTGGTTTCAAAATGTTATCGCTAGGAACGGGATCGATTGATGGGTACGATGGAGCACAAGATAGATGATCTCTGGCTTGAAAGACAGGCGCAAAAATCGTTCGCAAGATTAGAGCCAATCCTCGAAGGTGCGTTCTCGACTTTCATCCAGGCTAATCCACCCGCATGGCGATCCTACAAGGTACGCCTCGCCAGGATTTTCCCCCGTCTTTTCGAGCTCCTTTTCCATTTGTATGGGAACCAATACGACTTTTTTTACCATCTGGAAGATCTATTGAGACGGATCACCCTATCCTGGATCGATCGGTCGCCGGAGCTTAAGCAGCTCGACGCAGCCCGCGAGGCCGATCCATTCTGGTTTCAATCGAACCGGATGCTAGGGGGCGTTTGCTATGTCGACCTGTTCGCAGGCGATCTGAAAAACCTGCACGAGAAGATCCCTTATTTTAAAGAGCTGGGCTTGACCTATCTCCACTTAATGCCGCACTTTCGCGTCCCGGTCAAAGAGAATGATGGCGGCTACGCGGTCAGCAGTTATCGTGAGATCGATCCAAGGTTGGGTACCATTCAAGAGCTGGCTGATCTGGCCGGGGAACTTCGCCATGAAGGCATCAGCCTGGTCTTGGACTTGATTATTAACCACACCTCCAACGAACACCAATGGGCTTTGCAGGCATTGTCTGGCGATCCCGACTACCAGGATTACTACCGCATGTTCCCCAACCGAGAGATGCCAGACGCTTACGAAAATAACCTCAGAGAGATTTTTCCAGACGAACATCCAGGGGCATTTACTTTCCGGAAAGAAATCGACCGCTGGGTGTGGACCACTTTTCATACCTACCAATGGGACCTGAATTACGCCAACCCGGTGGTTTTCAATAGCATGGTGGGCGAGATGCTTTTCCTGGCTAACCTGGGCGTAGAGGTGCTCCGCCTGGATGCGGTCGCCTTCATCTGGAAACAGTTGGGTACGATTTGTGAGAATTTGCCAGAGGCTCACATTTTGATCCAGGCTTTTAACGCCGTCGCCCGCATTGCTGCGCCGGCCCTGCTTCTCAAATCCGAAGCGATCGTCCACCCTGATGAAGTCATAAAATACATCGATGCCGGTGAATGCCAGCTTTCGTACAATCCCTTGTTGATGGCCTTGTTATGGAGTTCCCTGGCCACACGGGAGGTGGGCTTACTTAACCTGGCGTTGCGTGAACGCCAAAAACTTCCCGATGGTTGCGCATGGATTAACTATGTCAGGTGCCACGACGACATCGGCTGGACTTTTTCAGACGAGAGTGCAAGCCGTTTAGGGATTAACGGCTTCGATCACCGGCAATTTCTGAACAATTTTTACACCGGGCGTTTCCCAGGCAGCTTTGCCTGTGGGCTGCCTTTTCAGGAAAATCAGAGGACCGGAGATGCGCGCATCTCAGGTACGGCTGCTTCCCTGACTGGCCTGGAGAAAGCCATCAAAGAAGGTACAGAACAAGAGGTAGATCTCTCCATCCGGCGTATCCTGCTTATGCACGGGATCATCTTAACCGCCAGTGGCATTCCCTTGCTCTACCTGGGAGATGAAGTGGGTACGTTGAACGATTACATCTATCGCAATGATCCGGCCAAGGCAAACGACAGCCGTTGGGTGCATCGGGCGGTTATCGACTGGGAGGAGATGGATCGCCGTACCCAACCGGGGACAGTGGAATGGAAGATTTTTCACAGGCTCTGCTGGCTGATCACGTTACGCAAGCAGAACCAGGTGTTCAGCGGGAGCGAGATGCAGGTCATGGATACTGGCAACCAGCATGTTTTAGGCTTTGTCCGCTCCAACGGAGAACAGCGCGTGTTGGTACTGGCAAACTTCAGTGAAAGCCCACAGGTCATCGCTGGCAACCAGTTGCGCCTGTATGGATTGAGTTACCATTTCATTGACCTGGTCAGCGAACATACAATCCCCTCTAGTGACCTGGAGTTGGAGCCTTACCAGCTATTGTACCTGGAGCCAGCGGAATGAACCTGTCCGAATACCCCCGTCCAGCGCTGACCGTCGACATGGTTGTCTTTTCCTGGCAGGCAGGAAAGTTGTATGTGTTGCTGGTTCAGCGCGGCGCGCAGCCATTTGCTGGAGAGTGGGCTTTGCCCGGTGGTTTCGTCAACATCGACGAGCCATTGGAAGCAGCCGCGGCGCGGGAACTCGCAGAAGAGACCGGGCTGACCGGGATGGACCTCGAGCAATTACACACCTACGGTGAGCCGCAGCGCGACCCGCGCGGGCGGGTGGTGACCGTCGCTTATCTGGCGGTGCTTCCCCCGAGTGCGGCGCTGGACGTGCACGGCGCAGATGACGCGGCCAGAGCAGGGTGGTTCCCAATCGACGATCTGCCGCAACTGGCCTTCGACCACAGCCAGATCGTCGCCGATGCAGTGCGCCACTTGATGACCATTGGAATGTTAAAACATTGGAACGTTTGAACGTTCCCTGCTGCCCATGGGACAACGCCTGCCTCGCAACGTTTGGGCTCTCTCCATCACATCTTTTCTGACCGACATCTCGTCGGAGATGCTGTTCAACCTGCTGCCCCTTTTCCTGGCCAACGTGCTGGGGGTGGGCACGGCCGTCGTCGGGCTGATCGAGGGCGTCGCAGAGACGACCGCCAGCCTGCTCAAGGTCTACTCCGGGGCGCTTTCCGACCGCCTGGGAAAGCGTAAAACCCTGACCGTGCTCGGCTACGGCCTTTCCACGCTTGTCAAGCCGTTCCTGTACTTTGCCAGCAGCTGGGGGTGGGTGCTCGGGGTGCGTTTCAGCGACCGGGTGGGCAAAGGGATCCGCAGCGCGCCGCGCGACGCGCTGCTGGCTGGCAGCATCCCGCCTGACCGGCGCGGCCTGGCCTTTGGACTGCACCGCGCCGCAGATACAGCCGGGGCGTTCACCGGTCTGGGGATCGCCGCCCTGATCATCTGGGCAACTCAGGCTGGCAGCGCCCAGCTTACCCGCCAGACCTTCCAAATCGTCGTGCTCGCCAGCGTTATCCCGGCCGCGCTGGGCGTGCTTGTACTGGCGCTGGGGGCGCGCGAGATCGCCTCTCCCACGGGCGAGACGGCTGCGCCGAGGCTGACCCTGTCTGGCCTGGACCGGCGCTTCCGGGCTTTCCTGGTCGCGGTGGTTCTGTTCACCCTGGGCAACTCGGCAGACGCCTTCATTATCCTGCGTGCCCAGGAGCGCGGCTTGAGCGTGCTGCAGGTGATGGGCATGCTGCTGACCTTCAACGCGGTCTACACGCTGCTCTCCATCCCGGCCGGTTCGCTCTCTGACCGGGTCGGGCGGCGGCGCGTGCTGTTGGCCGGCTGGCTGCTCTACGGACTGGTTTATTTAGGCTTCGCCGCGGCGCGCAGCGGGGTGCAGATCTGGCTGCTGTACGCGGTGTACGGGGTCTACTACGCCCTCACGGAGGGCACGGCGCGGGCCTTGGTCGCCGACCTGGTGCCCCAGGCGCAGCGCGGCACGGCTTACGGGCTGTTCCACGCCGGGGTGGGGTTTGCCGCCCTGCCTGCCTCGCTGATCGCTGGAGTATTGTGGCAGGGGGTCGGACGCTGGGCTGGCTTTGGCCCCGCGGCGCCGTTCTTCTTCGGGGCGGCCCTGGCTCTGCTGGCTGGGAGATTGCTGTGGGGGTGGGTCAAATGAAAAGCGATTGTAGCCGGTTCATTGCTTGGCTGATGCTCTTGGAATAACTCGCATCGTCTGCGCTGGCATCGATAGTCAGCACGGGTGAAGATACAACTCCCCCTAACCACTCTTCCAGCAGGACCTCCATATCTCTCAGATCCTCTAATCTGGCGATCTCTAAGTCACGTTTGCGCCGGGCATAGCGCTTGGCAATCACCTCCAGAGGTGCTGTCAGCCAGATGATCAGGTCAGGGGGAGGCAGGACTTCCCGGAAGAACTTGTAGGTCCGCTCACATAGCTGATATTCACTCTCTGTCAGGTAACCTTTATTACAGAAACCTCGAGTGAACACATAAAAATCTTGATCTAAGCCGCCATCCACAACGCCGATCGAGTCGCTCTTCCGAATAGCCAGCTCCTGCTCGGCCCGCAATAGCAAGTAGTCGATCTGGTTATGGAGCGCGTATTTTTCCAGGTCGAAAGAGAATAGCTTTTGGAACGGTCTCTCGGCGTGCTGTTCCAGACCGGTGACGAAGGGCGCGTGCTGGCACAACTGCTGGGTGAAGGTCGTCTTTCCGACGCCGGAGTTGCCGACGATGGTGATCAGTTGTGCCATAATTGATCCACCTCACTCCATCGGTTTGCGGTAGCGAATCACAAACTGGTATCGATCCGCCCGGATAATAGCGGTGGTATATTCCAATGGCCCGCCATTTGCATCTCGTGATATCCGTTTGTAGCGCATCACCGGCGCGCCCTCCTCGATCTCCAGTAAAGCTGCTTCTTCCCGCGTGGCAGTGCCAGCCACGATCGTGTCCGCCGCTTCTGTTGGACGGGTATTATATTCTTGCTCCAGGATTTCATAGATCGAGCGATCGGTCAGGTCGCGGGTCAGCAGTTCTGGGAAACGCCGGTAGGGGTGGTGGGCGTTCTCGATGGCCAGGGGCACCCCTTCCGTGGAGCGCAGGCGGCGGATCAAGATCACCTGGTCGCCAACGGGTAGCCCCAGTTCGCGCACCATCTCGGCGCTGGCCGGGAGCAACGCCTGAGCCAGCACCCGCGAGCGGAGCGCATGTCCTTCGGCAGCCATCTCCTCGGTCAAGCTGCGGATCTGGTCCCGGACGAAGGGCACCTGGCTGCGGGGAGGGGCGACGAAAGTCCCCCGGCCGCGCTGGCGGGTGAGTAAGCCCTCGTTCGCCAGGTGGTTGAGCGCATGACGCATGGTCATGCGGCTGACGCCGAGCTGCCCGGCCAGGGTGATCTCGTCCGTCAGCATATCGCCCGGCTTGAGCTGTCCGCTGGCGATCAGCCCGCGCAGCCACTCCTCGATCTGGTAGTAGTAGGGGATGGGGCTGGTTTTGTCGATGATGAAATGATTCATACCTTAAACAACAAATCCATCGTCCAATTCAACACCTCCTTCACCACCCCGCGCAGCTCGATTGCCGAAGCCATTCCGTAGATCGGGCCGAGGCCGGCCGAGGCCTGCGGGTTGGCTTTCACATAGGCGATGGCGGCCTTTAGATCTGTAAGGAACCGTTCCTTGACGCCGGGCTGGGTGTGGCGCAGGGTGAGGCACAGGTGCACGCTGGGCGGCAGGTGCAGGCCGTTCAAACCCCAGTTGCGCTGCGTCATATATTCCATGATCTGGTAGACGTCCAGCGCCTCGGATTGGAAGGCGATCATAAAGAGCGGGTCTCCGATCACCTGGATCTCCGGGATGCGCCGCATCTCATCCTTGAGCCAGGCGGTCGTCTCCAGTATGCGCCGGGCGGATTCCAGATAGCCTTTTTCTCCCATAGCGACCATGGCAGCCCAGGCGGTGGCGCTCAGGGCGCCCGGCCGGCTGCCGGCAAAGGTGGGCGAAAAATAGATGCCGCCCGGCCAATCGGTCACCGAAAAGTACTGGTAATGGCGTAGCTCAAGTCCGCGGTAAAGCACCACCGAGGTGCCTTTGGCAGCGTACCCGTACTTGTGCGTGTCGGCGGAGATGGAAGTCACCCCTGGCAGGCGGAAGTCGAAGGGCGGTACCGGGTAGCCCAGCTTTTCCGCCCAGGGCAGGATAAAGCCGCCCAGGCAGGCGTCGGTGTGAAAACCCAGGCCGTGTTCCCGCGCCAGTTCCGAGAGCTCTGCGATCGGATCGACGATGCCGTGCGGGAAGGGCGGGGCCGAACCGATTAGAGCGATGGTATCGGCGGTGATGGCGGCGCGTGTCGCCGCGAGGTCGGCGCGGAAATCTGAATCTACCGGGATGCGGATCACCTTCAGGCCGAAGTACTCGCCAGCCTTGTCGAAGGCGGCGTGGGCGGTGGTGGGGGCGATGATCTCCGGGGAGTGGATACCTTTCGTCGCCCTGGCCCAGTCGCGGTAAGTCTTCATCGCCAGCAGGATGCTCTCCGTCCCACCGGAGGAGACCACCCCCACGATCTCGTCCGGGGTCTTGTCCGCGCCCAGCATCCCAGCGGTCATCGCCACGATCTCTGCTTCGAACTTGGTTGTGCTGGGCCAGACGTCGGCGTGCAGCGGGTTGCTCTGCGAATTGATGGCGTAGACCCGGTTAATGAAGTCGATATGCGTCTCGTCGCCGTGATAGACGGCGCCAGAGACGAAGCCGTTCTTCCAGCGCGCCTGCTCGATGGATTTCATTTTTTCCATCTCGGCGATGATCGCTTCGCGTTCCATGCCCTGATCAGGGAGGCGGTTATAACGAACAAAGCCCTCTTTGTAGGGTTTGAACCATTTCTCCATCTGTTCGGCCAGGCTGGCCAGCATCGATACATCCATAAATATCTCCTATCGTTATGTTCGGTTGAGCTGGTGATACAGCCCGCGCAAGGAAGGATAGACCTGGCGAAAGGCTGCGTACAGCTGATCATAGGTTGGGCGCGGAGCAGGGTCTGGCTGAATGGTGTGCTCGACAGGGATGATCGCTTTGAGCGCTTCAACGGAGGGATAGATGCCCAGGCCAACCGCGGCCAGCAGCGCAGCTCCGACGGTCGAAGTATGTTGTGGATTGGGCACGCTTTCCAGGGTATGACCGGTGACATCGGCCATGATCCGCAGCCAGGGCAGGCCGCGCGCCCCACCGCCCAATACCCGCAGCGGATCACATCGGAAACCGTACAAATCGCTCATCGATTCCAGGATCCAGTGCATGTTGTAGGCCACGCCTTCATAGATGGCGCGTGTCATTTGCTGGCGGGTGTGGTTGGCGCCCAGGTTAATAAACGCCGCCCGCAGGCTCTCATCAGCGATTGGGCTGCGCTCACCGTACATCCAGGGGGTAAAGATCAGACCACCCGCGCCGGGCGCTACTTGCTCCACCTCGCGGTCCATGAGGGCCAGGGATTCTGCATCCGGTTCGGCCCCGTACAACTCTCTCGCGGCCCATTTGAGGCAAGCTCCGGCCGTCTCGGTTTCGCCGATCAGCAGCAACTTGCCGGGATCGGCAGACTGGATGGTGACCAGGCCGCGCCGGCCCACTACCCGGCGGGCGGTGACCAGGGCGACGAAGCCAGAGGTGCCCAGGCACAGGTGGGCTTCGCTTTCGCCAACCGCGCCCGAGCCTACGGCGGCGGTCTGGGCATCCCCGGCACCGCCGAAGACCGGCAGGCCTTGTGGCAGACCCAGTTCGTCGGCGGTCTCGGAGGTTAATCCTCCGACCAGTTCCGAAGATTTCACCAGATCGGGGAATTTCTCGCGATCGATCCCGAACCGGCGCATCAAGCCCGTGTCCCAGGTCTTGGTCTTCAAATTAAAGAGTCCTGTGACGCTGGCGACGCTCCACTCATAGACCAGCCGGCCGGTAGCCCGGCACAGCAGGTAACCGCTGGCGTCGACGATCGCCGCCGCCTGGCGGTAAATGTCTGGTTCGTTTCTTTTCAGCCACAGGTACTTTGGCAGCAGGTCCTTGCCGGTCAAGGCGACCCCGACCAGCATCGCGAAAAGCTTCGCTCCGCCCAGCTTGCGCATGACCAGCTGCGCCTCCTCCCAGGCGCGCCCATCCAGCCAGCTGATACAGGGCCGCAGCGGCCGGCCCTGAGCATCGACCGGGATGGCGTTCACCTGTTGGGTAGAGAAGGCCATCCCCAGGATATCGATCGGCCGGGCGCCGCTGATCTCGATCACCTGGCGCGTGGTGCTGATCACCGCCCGCCACCAGTCGTCTGGCTCCTGCTCGGCCAGCAAGGGACCTGGATAGCAGGTTGGATAGGGCTCAAACGCCGTGGCGATCACGCTTCCGTCCACGGAGACGATCACTGCCTTGGTGCCGCTGGTGCCGACGTCGTGGGCAAGCAAATATTTCACTGGGGGCCCTCCCGAGGAAATGTATTAATGTATATACATGATATCACAAAAAAAGTTCGAACGTTGGAAGGTTTGAACGTTCGAATGTTATAACGCTCTGGCATGGCTGTTATCGCACTTAGCGATTGGCAATTAGCGATTGGCTACCGGTTATCTGCCTTTACCTTTTGAATAAGCGAATTGAGCATTCGCCTCACTTCACCAAGGTTTGCTCCAAGGCTTTGGTAAGTATTTTCATCGAGATATTTCAAATCATGGGCTAATAACAGCTCATACTCCAATTCGCTGGATGAGCCCATGGCTATTCTCAAATAACGGGAAAATTCGGCATCTCCCTCTTTTCCACACCCTTCGGCGATATTGGCTGGTATGGACACGCAAGCCCTCCTGATCTGGCTCGTCAACCCATATAGCTCATCCTTGGGAAAAGTTGAAGTGATCTGATAAACCATCAAGGTTAATGCGTGCGCTTTTTCCCACACAGCCAACTTTCGGAAGTCCTTCATCTCGTTCCTCCGCCAACCGCTAACCGCTAATCGCTAACCGCCAACCGCTCCAACGCTATAACATCCCGAATCGAGAGGCGGCCATGTCCAGGATTTCCAGGATCAGTTGGTTATACGGCAGCCCCTCGGCGCGCGCCATGATGCACAGGTCGCTGACCGCCGGGTTAAGGCCGGGTAAGGTGTTGATCTCCAACAGGTAGGGGGTGCCCTTGGCGTCCAGGCGGAAATCGACCCGTGAGACATCCTTGGCGCCGATGGCCAGGTGGGCGCGCAGTGCCAGGCGGTGCAGCTTCTCTTCCTGCTGCGGGTCGAGCTCGGCCGGGCACAGGTAGCCGGGTGCGCCAGCTTCGGTTAAGTCTTTGGACTTGGCGCTGTAGCCGTACACGCCGGGGGTGATGGATTGCTGGCTCTCTATTTCCAGGATCGGGAAGCGGTGGAAGCCGTTGGCGTTATACAGCTGCGGTCGCTCGGTGAAGACGGCCACATCCTGGCAACCGAGGATGCCCACCGTGAACTCCCTGCCGGGCAGGTAATTTTCCACCAGCGCGGGTTGCCTGTATGTCTCGATCACCCAGTCTACCCGCTGGCGGAGCTCCCGCTCGTCCTTCACCACCGCCTCCAGGCCTACCCCCATGCCAGTGCCTTCACGGGATGGCTTGACGAACAGCGGGTAGTGCAGGCTGGGGCGGATGCGTTCGTCTGCGCTGGCGAACTCCTGGAAGGGCACCACCGGAAGGCCGGCGTCCCGCCACAGGCGTTTGGTCAGCGTCTTATCCAGGGAAATGGCGTTAGCCACCACGCGCGAGGCGGTATAGGGGATGGCGTACATCTCCAGCAGGGC
>DATDRM010000090.1:0-13473 GCA_035291705.1 Anaerolineales bacterium | reverse complement strand
AATTCACCAAAACGCATTCCTAATCACTTGGAATGATGCCGCTGATTGGTGGACAACCTTCAAAATTAGCCATAACCTGGTAGAAATCTCCGCTCACGCTTTTGGGGTTACTATCGAACTTGAAGATCATTTGTCGCGTGGCAAACGCTCCACTCCAAAGAGGAGACGGAGTGGTTACCGTCAAATAAGGGGGCAAGGCGTTCCCAGAGTAGAGCGGGTCACTAAAGGTAATAGCAGTCACGTTTGCCGCAGAACCAGACGGCCAGCGAATCGTTACCGCGACCAGGTTGACGCTGACCAATGGATTTGGGCTTTGCAATGTCCAGATTAGCTTATTGCGATTGCTCCCGCTGCCAAAGAATGGCAAGGAATCCGGCGAGGGACAGGTCGGCTCATTATCCAGGATGGTCACCGTATGCACCGCTGGAGAGCCAAGGTCCGCGTTGATCGGCGTCCCGAGGGTTATGGTAATATCCTCACTCGTCTCGGGCAAAATGTCATCGATTATATCCACAATAATGTCAACCGAGGTGTCGCCGGCCGGGATCATGACCGGGCTGGTTGAAATGGTATAGTCTGAACCTTGGGCTGCCGTCCCGCTCAGGCTGAACGGGACCGAGATGGGTTTGTCAGAAATCCCATTCACTCCGACGCTAACGAATAGGCTGCTGGCCGACTCATTAGCGATCTGCCCGGTGGATGTGAAGAACACCACTGGCGGACCGTCACTATCCATGATAGTGGCGGTATGCACGCTCGGCGTACCCTTTATCGCATTGATCGGCGTGCCCATCGTCACCTCGACTGTCTCATCATATTCATCCAGGGTGTCATCGACCAGGGTAATCACAATATCCACACTGGCGCCACCCGCTGGGATTACGACCGGGCTGGAGGTGATGGTGTAGTCGCTAACCCGGGTTGCCGTGCCACTCAGGCTGAAAGGCACAGTCACATTCTGGCTGGAAGCAGCGTTTAACACGGCTGTAACAACCATTTGACCTACAGCTTCGTAATCGCTCTGTCCGGACGAAGAGAAGGACACGACTGGAAACACCGGCACAGTTGCGATTGTGGCAGTATGTATGCTCGGCGAGCCTTTGGTGGCGTTTGTTGGGGTTAACAGGGTCAGGACGATCGTCTCCTCGCTTTCGGTATTGTCACTGTCTGCGATCACAATGATCTCAGTCGAGGCCGTCAGCTCTCCCGGGGGAATCACCAGCGGAGTGGAATCAATGGTGTAATCGGTGCCTCGAGTCGCGGATCCACCAACGCTAAACGGAACCGTGATTTGCTTGCTGGAAGCAGCGCTCAATTGGACCTCGACCGTCATACTGCCCACCGACTCATCGCCGGCCTGGCTTTCCCAGGTGAACGACACAGAGGGAGGCGCGTCGTTATCGGTGATGGTCAGCACGTGCTCATCTGGTAGATCTTTGGTGGCGTTAATCACTACGCCCATTGTGACGATGACTGTCTCGTCGTCTTCATCGATTATGTCATCATTCACATCAACGACGATGGGAAAACTGGCTTGCCCGGCTGGGATGACGATTGGACTGGAGGTGATGGTATAGTCGACCCCCCCTCCTGAGGCAGTCCCGCTCACCGTGAAGTTGACCGTGATCTCCTGATAAGATGCCGCGCTCAATTCGACCGTAATTAGAGTGTCGATGTCTTCAGCCTGGCTTTGGCTGGCTGAAGCGAAGAACACCGTGGGTGGAACATCGTCATTGAGAATAGTCACCTGGTGAACATCCGGTGAACCCTTGATTGCATTCGTAGGCGCACCCATGGTAAGCACGATGAGCTCGTTTTCTTCGTATGTTTCGTCTTGGGTGACGTGGATGACGATATTGATGATAGTATCACCAGGCGAAAATACTACCGGGCTGGATGTGATTGAGTAATCCTCGCCAAGGGTCGCGGTTCCATCCACCGTGAATGGAACAGTAACGGTATTGCTTGTGCCGGCGGTCAATTGAACTGCTACCCGGATATCGCCAACGCCTTCTTCATGAGATTGCTCCGAGAGAACGAAAGAGACAGTGGGAGTGGTTGGCGCAGGCGGTGTGCCCTCAATCGCTACATTTTTTATGATTGTGCGTCGGGTGACCGCGGAGATTGGGAAAGATGAGAATCGCACCATGGGGATCAGGGGCCGGTAAGTGGCGCCAACCTGAACGATAACCCGATCTCCCAGGTTGACTTCCTGGTCTGCGCTGATCGGACAAGTAGCGAAGGGTGGATCGGTGCCAGGACCATGATCATACGAGATAGAAATGTCAGCATCCCCGATCCCCGCCAATCGACCCATGCGTTTTGCAGCGGCACGAATACCAGTGCAATCTTCGTAATGTGTGACATACCCCCCGATGTCTCCGGCAGCTGAACCATAACGCGCGGCCTCTCGACTGGATGTCAATACGGCGCTATAGAGGAACAACATCCGGCCAGCTTCGATAATTCCCAATACAAGTAAAAGAAGCAGAGGCAAAACCAGGGCAAACTCTACCATACCCTGGGCTTTTTCTTCTTTTGGCTGATTAATAGAATCGTTTTCCATCGTCATCCATCCTTAGGGCAGACAGGATAAAATGGAAGGAGGTCAAAGGTAATTGGAAGCATTATAAGCATTAATTACAACGGAAAACAAACCATATTGTTACCTTACAATATTGCAATATCATTTATTTATCCAATTTTTATTTCATTCCCAAGATGTGAGAACCCCCTCTTCAGGATTTAATCACGACCAGCCAGATCAAAGCCTAGAACGCTGGCCTGCAACTAGGACCTGCAAGTGCGTATCAATCTCACAGATATATAAACAGCCTTGGCTGTTATTAATCGATCTTTATTGGGTTAAGAGACCCGCTGGGATGGGTGGTTTGATCGTGAGGGCTGGGTTGAAGTTGAAGATGAAAAGAAGGATTAACAAAGTGAAACCAAGTGAAGGTTGAATCACAATTTTTCTCCCCCCAATATGTCTGCAGAAAAAATGCTGTTGCTCGAACCATGGTATAACCAGAGGTCCAGCCCTCTCATAGTAAAGATGGTAGACGAGACGCTGGCGGGAGGCATCTACGAATCCTGGCCTGGGATTTAAAAGATGTGTGCGGTTATACAACCAGGCAGCCGCCTCGAGTGGCGGGCGAAGAGTATCCCATAATTCCGGATAGCGAGATAAGAGTGAGTCAACGGTTTCCTGGCCACTCTCTATCACTTCAAGGCAGAGTTGCAGAACTCGAGCTAACTCATCCTGCGTTTGTAAAATCTCGCTAACCATCATAGTTCCAACAAATTGCGTAACGCTGACAATGCGCGGTGTTGCAGAATCCGGATAGCTCCCGGCGTACGCCCCATCACCTCGCTCGTCTCCTCGGGCGACAGCCCGCTCAGGAAACGTAAAACCAAAACCGTCCGGTAATCATCGCGCAATTGGTCAAGTGTTTTCCGGATCTCGCGGTGCTCCATGTTGATAAGAGCCACTTCTCCGGTTTCAGGAAGTAAATCCGGGAATGATTGTTCCTCGATAGGCATATGCCCCCCAGACCGTCCAGAGCGCCGGTAGAAATCGATCAGCGCATTGTGAGCGATCTTGAATAAAAAGGCTTGAAAAGGAACCCCTTGTTCGCGGTAATTGGATAGTGAACGCCAGGCCCTTAAAAAAACTTCCTCTGTTAAATCCTCTGCATCAAATCGTTCTCTGAGATGAGCATAAACATATCTAAAAACAATCTGTGCATATCTTTCATAAAGCTCACCAAAAGCATCCGCCTCGCCATTTTTTGCTAACTTCAGCAGCTCGACATCATCGACTTCCAGCCAGCCAGGCATGCTTTACATCCTTAGAAACGTAGAACGAAGAGATTTGTTACATTTTCTCTGTACTATCATAACTTCCTCCGGGCTAATGATCCCAAACAAATCTGATAGAATCAGCTAACAAAATGAACAATAAGCTTTTCTATATACTTTCTATCGTCTTAATCTTGAGCGGGTTGTTGCTGGCCGGTTTAGGGTTTTGGAATCGTATTCCTTATGACAAGACTGATGAAAAAAACTCACTGACCCGTTCATCACACATAATGGTTCTGGCTGATGGTAAGACACGATCTATGTTCAGCTCCGAACGCCTCCCGGCCAATCTGTTAGCCCTGGCAGGCATTCCCCTCTACCCAGGTGACCAGATATTGTCCGATGGACAACCGGTTGTGCCCGATGAGGCGCTCTCGCAAAACTCGGCTCACATATTACAGGTCCAGCGAAAGTGGCCAATCATCCTGAGCACCAATTCACAGGTTCATACGATCAAGTCCACAGCCGCTACGGTTGGAAAAGCCTTATGGGAAGCAGGGATCCTTCTGCATGCCAAGGATCAATTAACCCCTCCAGCCGAAACACCGCTCAACGGGCCAATTGATGTCGAGTTGCGAACATCGCGTGAATTGGTAATTAAATCAAAAGAAGGACGAATCCAAATCCGCTCAGCCGCCGATAAAGTTGGTGAAGCGCTCCGCGAGGCGGGTCTATCTCTACAGGGTCTAGATTACAGCTTGCCTGAAGCCGCTGCTCCCCTTCCCCCGAATGGACAGATTCAGATTGTCCGGGTGGAGGAGAACGTCTCGCTTGATACAACTCCGCTTCCCTTCGAGACCGAAACTCAGCCCCTTACTGACCTGGAGCTCGACAGCCAAAAAATTGTTCAATCCGGAGAATTCGGAATAACCGCCCGCCGTGTGCGGATTCGTCTTGAGGATGGCGTCGAGGTTTCTCGCCAAGTAGAGGCTGAGTTCGTCGCTCAAGAACCGAAACCGCAAATTATCGGATTCGGAACGAAAATCGTGCCTTACACGTTGGATACGCCAGATGGCCCTATTAAATACTGGCGCGCCCTCAACATGTATGCCGTTTCTTATAACCCCACAAGCAATGGTGGCCTGGGCACCGCGACGGGGATACCCCTTGCAAAAGGTGTTTCTGCTGTGGACATCAGCTATATTTCCTTCGGAACTCGCATGTACATCCCCGGCTATGGCATAGCCGTAGCAGCAGATGTCGGTGGAGGTGTCAAAGGACGGATGATCGATCTTGGCTACAGTGATGACGACTATGTGTCATGGCACCAATGGGTGACAGTTTACTTTCTATGGCCTCCCCCTGAGAATATCGTGTGGGTCATTCCATAGACTTGCCGTTACTGGATGTCCCCAGGTTGCTGCGCCAATACGGTCTTCGCCCTGACCAGCGCCTGGGACAGGTTTTTCTGGTCGACCCTGTCGCTCTTCAGCGAGTCACCGAGTCAGCCGAGATCACCAGATCCGACGCGGTATTGGAAATTGGAGCTGGACTGGGAAGCTTAACTCGCTACCTGGCGGTCCGTGCGGGATCGGTGATAGCTGTCGAGCTGGATGCAAACCTCATCAAGCCGCTGGAGCATGTGCTTAGCCCTTATCACAATGTACGCGTTGTGCAAGGCGACATCCTGGAACTAGATCAAGCTCAATTAATGCAGTCGCCGGACTATCTGGTCGTCGCAAACATCCCTTACTACATCACTTCAGCACTCATCCGTCATCTTCTAAATTCGAGTATCCGGCCTAAGCGCATCGTTCTCACAGTACAACGCGAGGTCGCTGCGCGGATTTGCGCTGTGCCGGGCGAGATGAGTCTTCTTGCGCTGAGCGTTCAGGTCTTCGGCTTACCCCAGATCATGACGCGCATCCCAGCAGGTGCATTCTACCCATCGCCAAAAATCGATTCGGCAGTGGTTCGCATCGATCTTTATCCCTCACCGGTAATCCCTCGCCCTCTTCTTGAAACTTTTTTTCACTTAGCGAGGGCTGGTTTCAGTCAGAGGCGCAAAACCTTACGGAATTCTTTAACTAGCGGTCTCGCATTGAGATCCAGTGAAGCTGAGCACCTTTTAAAAGCTGCCGGCCTCGATCCCCGTCGAAGGGCAGAAACCCTTGACCTGGACGAGTGGGGTAGGCTGGCAGTGATTTACGGCGGTGAATTTATTTAGGATCGATCAATCTTAATGGACGTTTGGTTGGATTCAAGTCTTGATACTCCTGGAGCATCTGCCAGACTCGCCGCGCCGCCTCGATTTGAATTTTATACGACATCTTCGATAGCCCCCAACGCCGGTCTGCGAAATAAAAGGGCACTTCCTGGAAAACAAATCCCAGCCGATAAGCAAGGTAGGCCATTTCAATCTGAAAGGCATACCCGTTGGATCGTACTCGTTCGAGAGGCATTCCCAACAAGGTCTCCCGTCGCCAAATCCGAAATCCGCCCGTAACATCTCGTACCGGCAAACGCAATATAGAACGGGCATAGATATTCCCAAACGCCGATAAACCCTTACGCCAAAGCGGCCAGCGATCGTCCAATCTACCCCCAGGAACGTAGCGCGAGCCCATTGCCACATCACATGTCTCAAGTGCATTCAATAGCTCGGGCAATTTTTCCACCGGGTGGGAAAAGTCAGCATCCATCTGGGCAATAGACTCAGCCCCCTCTCGCAGAGCTCGACGGAATCCCATTATATAGGCCGAACCCAGACCACGTTTCTCTCCCCGGTGGAGAACAGAGAGGCGGTCAGGGAAACTATCAGCTAGCTTTTCAGTTATTTCGCCCGTACCATCCGGGCTGCTATCGTCCACCACTAAAACCCGAAGCCCAGGGATAGGTGAAGAGAACAGCACGGGGATCAGTCGCGGGATATTCTCCGCCTCATTGAATGTAGGGATAACAACCGTCAGCTGCAAGGATTTACTCCACTCGGGATCACCCCTAACCAATTGGGGTCTTATCGATCACAAATTCACACACATCATCCCCCATGGCAAAACATTTCGACTCGGTAACGCGAAATTCATGGCCTCCAGATACCCATTTCAATCCAGCTTGCAACAAACCAACAGCGATAAAGCAAACCGCTTTATCTAGATCTTTTCGCCCCCAACAAACCGGGCAAAGGTGAATAGTGTAGATAAACTCGTCATCGCGCTCTTCGACGGTACTCCGTTGATCGCTCACATGCGTGAATATCCTGGCCATAGCCGGCAATCCAATGCGTAGCTTTATCTTTAAAGGCAAAACTTTAAATGCCAAGTCGCCTGCCCCTGCAAGAGCACCGAAATTGCGTAAGGCATCGTCGAATGTGGCTCGCCCTGCTCTTAAAGCCAGTCCTCTTCCACCGCGCGGGCCATACATCTCTTCCAACGCTTGATTGATCGCCGAAACGTCAGCAAAGTCAAATTCCTTTGCCAGGCTACCTGGAGGATAGTTGTCGATCAAATGAGGTAAATGAGCCAGGTTTAATATCGCATTGAGGCCATTCTTCCCCATGACATCTTCAAATGCCTTGATCATAATCAGGGCAAATTTGTTGGCGTAAAAATAACCGCTTTTAGGAACTGATTCCATGTCAATTTTCCAACATCAAATCAGTTTCGCCAGGGCTTCAATCGCTCGCCGCATATCCAGGAAGATCAGGCCTAACTTCGCCTGGTCACGTGCCAGGGATGTCAGGACAGCTTCTTCTCCCACTGACATCAAAATCACGTACCCTTTTTCGCCCTTAATAAATACCTGTTCGAGGCTGCCCCGCCCTAATTCCGAGGCGATGCGTTCCCCCAAAGAAAGCATTGCGGCGGACATGGCTGACACTCGATCTTCTTCGACGCCTTGGGGTAACGCAGAGGCGATGCTCAAGCCGTCCACACTCACGATGGCTGAGGCTTCGATATCCGGAGAAGAGGCCTGAAGATCCATCAATCGTTCGACCATGAGTTGAGAGCGTGACTTAGTCAAAGTGTACCTCCTATCTAAGGTCGGTTAGAAAGGACTGAAAGACAACCGTTTAAGAAACATAAACGTCAGGGCAAATGTAGCATAGCCAAAGAATTGTGTCAAGCCGTGCGACTTTAGAAAATTGAAAGTAAATCATTCATGCTATAATCTACCCTGTTTTCCCATCAGGAATAAAACATGCCAATCAACCATTTACGTGATTTTATAGTCCTGCTTGAAACGCACGGGCAGCTAGTTCGCATCACCCAGTCAATATCACCTCACCTCGAGATTACTGAAATTACTGACCGGGTTTCCAAGGTATCTCCAGAACACAACAAAGCTCTGCTCTTCGATAACCTGTCTGGTTTCGCCATGCCAGTGCTGATCAATGCCTTTGGCAACCGGCAGCGCATGGCCTTAGCCTTGGGAGTAGATGATCTTGAAGATCTCAACCGCCGGTTGAGTGAGGTGATCGATCCACGCCTGCCGCGCGGACTGCGTGAGACGATCGGTCGTGGGCAGAATCTACTCGATGTGCTCAAATCGATCGGGCTAGGCCCAAAGAAAGTTCGCCGAGCTCCCGTTCAAGAGGTCATCAACCAGGAACGCCTATCCTTAGATTTTATCCCCATCCTGCATTGCTGGCCAAAGGATGGGGGTCGTTTCATCACCCTGCCGCAAGTGATCACACGCGATCCAGATAGCGGTGTACGGAATGTGGGGATGTATCGTCTGCAAGTCATTGACGAGCGCACCCTTCTGGTACACTGGCAGCGCCACAAGGGGGGTGCAGAACATGCACGCATTGCTCGCCAGAGCCAAATCGAGAATATCCCGGCAGCGGTCGTGCTTGGTGGAGATCCAGCCAGTATATGGTGCGCCTCAGCGCCCTTACCGCCCAATATCGATGAATACCTTCTGGCAGGTTACCTGCGCGGCGCTCCGGTAGAATTTGTGGATTGTATCTCTCAACCATTGGAGGTGCCAGCCCAGGCTGAAATTGTGATCGAAGGATACATCGATCCCAATGAATTCCGCCCAGAAGGTCCATTTGGCGACCATACCGGCTATTACACCCCTGTGGAGCCTTTCCCGGTCTTCCATGTGACGGCGATCACGCATCGTAAAGATCCCATATATCCAACGACTATCGTCGGCATCCCACCCATGGAAGACATCTGGATGGGTAAAGCGACTGAACGACTTTTCTTACCCTTGATACGTCTCTTTCTCCCCGAAGTCGTAGATGTGAATATGCCAGCAGAGGGCATTTTCCACAATCTGGTGATCGTTTCAATTAAAAAGCGTTTCCCCGGCCACGCCAAAAAAGTCGTTTCTGGTTTGTGGGGCCTGGGGCTGTTGTCTCTGGCTAAGGCGATCGTCATCGTAGATGAATGGGTGGATGTGCAAAACCTGTCCCAGTCTGCCTGGCAGGCGCTGGGGAATGTGGATTGGTCAAAGGATATCGTCTTAATGGATGGCCCGGTCGACCACCTGGATCATGCTTCTTACCACCATTCTTTTGGGGGTAAAATTGGTCTCGACGCCACTGCCAAGCTCCCCGAAGAGGGTTACAATCGTTCCTGGCCAGAGGTCATCCAGATGGATGCGGAGGTCAAAGCGCGCATCGATGAGATCTGGGGAGAATTAGGTCTCTGAGCCGGATTGCGCAATTCGTCATCGACTTACTTCCTACCAAAGGAGAACAGCTTAACATGTTTAAGAGTCGTTTCTTACTAATAGTGATTTCCCTCTTGTTAACGAGTTTGATCCTGGGAGCCTGTGCCCAGGCAACCTCATCTTTGCCAACTCCTACTGCAATCTCACCCGCTGAACCGGTTACACTCAGGATGGTGTTGTTACCAATCCTAGACACTTTACCCATGTATGTAGCTCAGCAGAAAGGCTACTTCGACGCCCAGGGGCTAAAAGTTGAGTTCATCCCAGCCGGTTCAGCCGCTGAGCGCGATCAGATCATGGCTGCCGGTCAGGGAGATGGCATGGTCAACGATCTGGTTTCCACGCTGCTTTACAACCAGGAAACTATTCAGATCCAGATTGTTTCCTTGGCACGCACCGCCACGTCAGAATTTCCTCAATACTCAATCCTGGCAGCTGGCAACAGTGGCATCTCCTCCGTGGAAGGTTTAAAGGGGGTTGAGATCGGCATCTCTGAAGGCTCGGTGATCGCATACACAACCGACCGTTTGCTGCAAGCCGAAGGTTTATCCCCCGATCAGATCAAGACCATCGCTGTGCCTAAGATCGGTGAACGCATGGCATTACTGGGATCTGGTGAGCTGAAAGCTGCCAATCTTCCCGACCCACTTTCCTCGCTTGCAATTCAAAGTGGCGCCATTCCGATCCTTAACGACACAAAACACCCCGAATATGGCAATAGTGAGATATCCTTCCGCAAGGTGGTGATCGATGAACACCCAGAAGCTATCCGTGGCTTCTTGGCTGCAGTAGAGCAAGCTATTAAAGAGATCAACGCCGATCCCACCCAATGGGAGTCCTTGCTCACAGAACAGAAACTGGTACCAGAACCCCTGATCGGAACCTATAAGATTCCTCCCTTTCCTACCGGCAGCGTTCCCAGCGAAGCTCAATGGGCTGACGTACTCGCCTGGGCCAAGGATAAAGGTTTAATTTCAAAAGACGTATCTTACGGCGACTCCGTATCAGCAGAGTTTCTTCCTTAAGTGAGTCCTTTGCGTGAAACGTGTATTTCACCACACGTTTCACGCCTCACTTTTCGACGCAAGAATGATCCAGCTCGAGTCCCTGACTTATTTCTACCCTCAAAGCCCACCGGTTTTTCAGGACCTCAACTGGCAAGCGGAGAGGGGAGAAGCCTGGTCAATCTTAGGACCCTCGGGATGTGGTAAAACCACTTTACTCTATCTGCTAGCCGGAATACGTTTTCCGAATTCGGGCCGGGTACTCATAGATGGTCAACCTCTGAGCCGGCCACGCCCGCAAACCGGACTTATCCTTCAGGACTACGGGTTGCTCCCCTGGGCAACAGTACGTCAAAACGCAGAGCTGGGTGTACAAATCCGCGGCTTTTACGGCCCGGATGGCAAGCATGCGCCCGCCGACTTTCGCCCTTCTCTTGCGGTCAATCACTGGTTAGACCGCCTGGGGCTGACACCCTTGACGGACAAATTTCCCGGTCAGATTTCAGGCGGCCAACGCCAGCGCACCGCCATCGCTCGTACGCTGGCTTTGCAGCCTGACTTGCTCTTGATGGATGAGCCATTTTCCTCCCTGGATGCCCCCACCCGGGAGGGATTACAGCTCCTTACGCTCGAGCTGGTCGCCGAACAGCACCTGACCCTGATCATCGTGACCCATGCAATCGAGGAGGCTGCCTTCATGGGGCGAAAAATTCTCCTCCTCGGTCATCCACCCAATTCTAAAGCGATTGTGATCCCCAACCCCTCCGCCACCCAACCAGACTATCGCAATTCCAGTGAATACCAGAGGCTCTGCCGCGAGCTGCGGCAACGCATGGGAGACCAATGAAACGGCGAGAGATCCTCCTTACCGTACTCGCCCTTCTGATCGCCTGGCACATTGCTGCTTTGCTGGTCAACCGGCCGATCCTGCCTTCACCGATCAAAGTTGGCCAGACTTTCGTGAACGAGTTGGATGATGGGCTGCTTGATCATTTCCTGGCCAGCTTATGGCGTGTTCTCGCCTCCACGGGTCTGGCGATCGCCGTCGCTGCGCCGGCTGGCTTGATCCTGGGGCAATCTAAAAGACTAAATGAGATTTTATCTCCCGTTATCTACCTGCTCTACCCGATCCCCAAGGTTGTCCTTTTACCGGTTATTTTGCTTTTTCTTGGGATCGGCGATTTATCAAAAGTGACCATTATCTTCCTGATTTTATTCTTTCAAATCCTGGTGCTTGTGCGAGACCAGGCAGCTGGCTTGCGATTTGAATTAATCCAAAGCGTACGCAGCCTGGGAGCTGGAAGGCGAGCGCTTTTCCGCTTCGTTTACCTGCCCGCCAGCCTGCCAGCCATCCTGACTGCTCTGCGCCAATCCGTCGGTACAGCGGTGGCTGTGCTCTATGTGGCCGAACTATTTGCTACCCAAAAAGGGTTGGGATATTACATCTACATTAATGGCAGCACCTTGTTTAATTACCCGGCGATGTACGCCGGGGTAGTTGCGATGAGTCTGCTCGGTTTGGGGCTTTATTTCAGTGTTGACTGGCTCGAACGACGCTTGTGCCGCTGGCAGTTGGTCAGCTGACAGAAGTGAGGCGATAATCCCACCTTTTATCTCTGATATAATCACATTATGAAGTCTATCCGCGACTTCCTGGAGCTGATCAAGTTCGAACATACGGTCTTTGCCCTGCCCTTCGCCTATCTGGGCATGCTATTGGCTGCGCGAGGCTGGCCCACCTGGAGCCAGTTCTTCTGGATCACTGTGGCCATGGCCGCAGCCCGCACCCTGGCGATGGGCACCAACCGCCTGGCAGATCGCTGGATCGATGCCCGTAACCCGCGCACAGCTAACCGACCGTTGGTCAAAGGGAGCATTTCGGTCCGCACCGCGTTAGTTGGCACCCTATTCGCTGGGGGCCTCCTCGCTTTGGCGGCCTGGCAGCTAGGTTCGCTTCCTTTCCAGCTGCTGCCGGGGGCTTACCTCTTTCTGATCGGATATTCCTTCACGAAGCGGTTTACCTGGCTATCTCATTTTATTGTAGGCTTCACAGATGGATTGGCTCCCATGGGCGCCTGGGCTGCGATCCGCAACTCGCTCTTTACATTAGACGATCTTCCAGCCTGGATTTTGTTAGCGGTGGTAACTTTATGGATCGGTGGCTTTGATCTGATTTATGCCTGCCAGGATTTCGCATTTGATCGCCAGGAAGGACTGCAGTCGGTTCCCGCCAGGTTTGGAATTTCAGCAGCATTGCGCCTCTCAGCTATTTGCCATGTCGCGACAACCGTCCTGCTCGTGATCCTGGGATTGGTGACAGGATTAGTCTGGCCATACTGGCTAGGCTTGATCCTCGTCACAGGCTTGCTGACCTGGGAACATCTCCTGGTCCGCCCCAACGACCTGTCTCGCATCAATATCGCCTTTTTCAACATTAACAGTTACATAAGCCTGATCCTATTCCTGGGGATATTAGGCTCATTCTACTTAACATGATCAGACGCTACGCTCCGACAGCTTTCATGAGACACTTTACCCTCATGCTAAGCACCCTTTCAATATTTTTCCTTTCAACCCAGGCTGCCAATGCCGTTGCGCAAGGGATTGAGACAGTTAACAGTGAAGTTCTCTGCTTACCAGTTCAGTATCAAGCGCCGTTTGATGGCTGTGCAAACCTGGGACCGGCGGCGTATCTCGCTCGGATGGCTCGCCTGGGGATCGCTTTTCCCCTCCGCCCTCTGCCAGGGACACCCCCAGATCCATCACTGACCTATGTAGACACCCGCTATGGAGAAGTCACCCACCAGAACGCGCCGGTTTTCGCTTCCCTGGAGGACGCGATTAAGAAGCACAATGTAGCCAGGCGGATCGATTCTCCCTATAGTTTTATCTCCTATACTGACGAGTCTGTGGTAGACGGGAAGCGCTATTACATGATCGAATACGGCGGATGGATGACCGCTAATGATATTTCGCGCATCGG
>DATDRM010000089.1:0-10910 GCA_035291705.1 Anaerolineales bacterium | reverse complement strand
CTGGCAGTCTTGCAGAAGGAAATAAAGACCCAGCGTGAAGCCATCGCCGACGCCGAACGCGCCGGTCGTCCGGAGTTGGCTGCTGAGGCTGCCGCCCAGATCAGCCAGCTGGAAACTTACCTGCCCCAACCCCTCACCACCGCAGAGATCGAAACCCTGGCACGCGCCGCCATCGCTGAGGTCGGAGCCACCTCTGCGCGGGAAATGGGCCAGGTGATGAAGGTGCTCATGCCGCGCCTCCAGGGGCGCGCCGAGGGCGCTCAGGTCAGCCAGATCGTCCGCCAGCTTTTGGGATAAACCACTCGTCATGGCAGACAAGGCGAATTCTATCGAATTCTCCCATCCACGGCGACGCAGCCTTTTCTTGAGTCTCCTCCTGGTGCTAGCGCTGGGGACAATTTACGGCGCTCAGATGCTGCCTCTCTACACCCGTCTGTCTGCAACCCAACCGGAGGTCGGAGAGGTCGCCGCGCAAGATATCGTTGCGCCGCGTGCGCTCACCTTTAGTAGCGAAATCCTGACTGACCGCCAGCGTGAGGCGGCTGCCCTGGCTGTGCCATCCATCTATACCACTCCCGATACCAGCGTTGCCCGCCGGCAGCTGGAAAGGCTGCGCGCCGCCTTGGCTTACATTACCACCGTGCGCGCCGATGCCTTCGCTTCCAGCATCCAAAAGGTCGCCGACCTGTCAGCCCTGGAAGATATCCATTTCGACCAGGAGACCGCTGAGAGCATCCTCAGCTTGAGCGACACCCGCTGGCAAGCTGTCCAGCAAGAAGCCATCGTGGTGCTCGAACAGGTCATGCGGACAGCCATCCGTGAAGACCGCCTGGAAGATGCCCGGCGCAACCTACCCACTCTCATCAGTCTGGCCTTCCCGGAAGATCAGGCTGCCCTGATTGCCGGGATGGTGTCAGGTTTTATTGCCCCCAATAGCTTCTTCAGTGAGGCCCTCACCGAGGCCGCTCGCGAGCAGGCTCGCCAGGCGGTGACGCCGATCATGCGTTCCTTTGTTCAGGGCGAGACCATCCTCCAACGTGGCCAGGTTGTATCGATCACTGACCAGGAGGCTCTCGTGCAGTTCGGCCTGGTACACGCTACAGGTCGCTGGCAGGATTTTGCTGCCGCCGCCGCCCTGACTCTCCTGGTATTCATCTACTTCTTCCTATACTTAAGGCGCAATCCTGTCCTAACTCAAGATCTGCGCGGATTAACCGTCATTACTGTTCTCTTTTCGCTCTTCCTGATTGGTGGGCGCTTGATCGTCCCCAGCCAAACAGTCATCCCTTATATTTTTCCGCTGTCTGCGTTTAGCTTAATCGTCGCCTCACTCTTTGGCACTGAGGTCGCCATGGTGTTAGCTCTACCCTTGGCTGTTCTGTATGCCTACGACGTACCCAATGCACTCGACCTGACCCTGTACAACCTTTTAGGCAGCTCCTGCGGTGTGCTGGCCTTAGGGGCTGCGCGCCGGGTCACCTCATTCTTTGGATCAGCACTGGCGATCACGGTCGCCGAGATCGCCATCATCCTCGCTTTCCGTTTGACACAGGCCTCCAGCGACCTGATCGCGGTGGCGATCTTAGCCGGGGTTGCCATGCTTAATGGGATCGCCTCCAGCAGTTTGGCGGTCCTGATGCAATATTTCCTGGCTCAATTCCTTGGGATGACCACTGCCCTTCAACTCATGGAAGTTTCTCGGCCTGATCATCCCCTGTTACAATTTATCCTGCGGCAGGCCCCCGGTACATACCAGCACAGCCTGCAGGTAGCTAACCTGGCAGAACAGGCTGCCGAACATGTCGGCGCGGATACCCTGCTTACCCGGGTTGGAGCCATTTACCACGACGCTGGCAAAGCTTTGAACCCGTTCTTCTTCATCGAGAACCAACTTCCCGGCAGCCCCAACCCGCACGATAACCTGGATCCGGTCACAAGCGCAACAAGCATCATCCGTCACATCGCTGATGGCCTCGAGCTGGCACAAAGGTATCGCCTGCCGCGCCGTATCCACGATTTTATCGCCGAGCATCATGGCACCATGATCACCCACTACCAGTACGTCCGGGCAGTAGAGGCTGCTAACGGCGATGAAGACTTGGTCGACCAGAGACAGTTCATTTACCCGGGCCCTGTCCCGAGTTCGCGTGAAACCGCCATCCTGATGTTGGCAGATGGCAGTGAAGCGCGGATGCGGGCTGAACATCCGAAGGATGAAGATGAATTACGCCAGTTGATCAAAAATGTGGTTGAGGACCGGCTGTCGACCGGGCAATTGGACAATACTGATCTGACACTAAGAGATCTGGATATTATTACCGAATCTTTTACTGCTACTTTAAGAGGAACTTATCACCCCCGGCTCGAGTATCCAAAGCTGGAGACGAGTAAAGCCCATAAAATTGATACCTCTCCCACGGTTCCGATCCTCTCCCGGCCTGCCCCTGATGTACCCACCAATCCCCAGGCAGATACCTGAGAAAAGATGATCAACATTGAATTTACCCATGCCTTCATGGATGAAGTGGATGTTGCGCAATTGGAACGTGCTGCCCTGGCTACGTTGAACCATCAGGGGACTTCACCGGAAGCAAGTCTGACCATCGTGATCACAGACAATACCCGATTGCATGAGTTAAATTTGCAGTATCTTAAAGTGGATGCCCCAACAGATGTCCTCTCTTTCCCGGCAGGATACACCGATCCCGATACGAACGCCGTCTATCTCGGAGATATCCTAATCTCCTACCCACAGGCGCAAATCCAGGCCGCTGCAGCCGGGCACCCCGTGAAAGCGGAACTCCAACTCCTCGTAGTTCACGCTGTATTACACCTGTTAGGTTATGATCATCTCGAAGCTGCGGATAAAACAGCCATGTGGGCTGCTCAAGGTCAAATCCTGGCCCAGTTAGGCTCTCCAAGCATCAACCCGCCCCTTTGACAGGAAGCCTTGCCTTGCATGGTGGGTAATCCTCCATCCCCTAAACTCATGCGTGCCTTCCTGAAATCCCGCTCTCTTTCATTCCGCCATGCCTTTTCGGGCTGGTGGTTCGTCATCCGCACCCAACGAAACGCCTGGATCCACGCCATGGTCAGCCTGGCAGTGATCACCGTCTCTGCTTGGATCCAGCTTTCCGCGCGCGACTGGGCCGTCATCATCGTTGCGATCGCCATGGTCTGGACCGCCGAATTCCTCAATACGGCTTTGGAAGCGGTGGTCGACCTGGCTAGCCCCCAACATCACCGTCTGGCCAGGGTTGGGAAGGATGTCGGTGCAGCTGCGGTGCTGATCGCCGCCACATCGGCAGCGATCATCGGCTTCTTGGTCCTCGGCCCTCCCCTCTGGGCCCGTTTAAGCCAATATTTTTGATCGCATAAGGTTTTTATGTCAACGCTTTCCTTCCGCTTCGGTACTGTCGGCTCACCTCTTTCCACTCCCAAAAAACCGGGTGGCAGCGTGGGGGGTATCCTGCGCTGCGCTGAACTCGGCTTATTGAGCTTGGAACTCGGTTGGGTACGCGCCGTGCGCGTCACCGAAGAGTCCTGCGCAGACATCAGAGCTACCGCCCAGGCCCAGGGAGTTGCCATCAGCATTCACGCGCCATATTTCATTAATCTGAATGCTGACGCAGAAGAATGGCCGAAATCCCGTAAACGTCTGATGGACGCCGCCCATTACGGCAATCTGGCTGGCGCCACCGATATCATATTTCATCCTGGATCTTATTTCGGAGGCATTCCCGAACAGGTGCTCTCCACCGCTATACCCAGGCTGGCTCACTGCGTGGAGGAACTGCGCGCAGCCGGCAATCCAGTCACCTTGCGACCCGAGACGATGGGCAAGTCGGCCATGCTCGGCAACCTGGAAGATACCCTGGCAATGAGCCAGGTTGTCCTGGGTGTTGAGCCGTGCCTCGATTTCGCCCATCTACACGCTCGCGCCGGAGATGGCTCGATGAACTCTTACGACGAATGGGCGCGCACGTTGGAGACTTATGGGAAAGCCTTAGGCGAATCAGCCTTGAAAACCCTGCACATCCACTTGTCCGGTATTGCTTATGGGGTAAAGGGTGAAAAAGAACATCTCCCCTTGGGAGAGTCCGATCTCGACCTGGTCGCGATCTTGCTCGCTCTCCATGATTTTGGTTGCCGCGGCCGCATCCTATGCGAAAGCCCGATCTTGGAGGACGATGCCCTAAAATGTAAACACGCCTGGTGCGAAGTGAGCCAGGAGGACTGTAGGGATATTTAGATCTTAGTATTCTTTAACTTGTTTGAAATCGATCAGGATCAGGGACTTCTCACATTCCGCATAGGTGTCGAATAAGATTTTCTCGGAAAGTGGAATCTCTGCTTGATCGAATAATTGCACCCACATGGTTTTAGAAGAAGCGGTCGGCCGATCGCCTAATGGGATTTCATAAGCGCCTAAGCCATAAAATTGCGCGGCTGCACCGATCAGAACCCGTTTTTCTACTGGCTTCCCGTCCAGTGTCCCGCCCAACTGCACTGTTAACCCTTGAGCGATGGGAGCGTCTGTCAGATCGAAGACGCGCCCGGTAACCCCCATCCAATTACACCCCAGCTCTTGATGTCCATAGTTCACTAGCGCAACCGGATCACCCGGGATGATCTCGAACGGCATCCCCACGCCAGGTGTAGTGGTGAGATCCGCACTCTCGGTCGGCAGAAGGATGGTGGGGGTGAGCGTGGGTGGAGGCGTGTTGGTGCTCGTCGATTCTGGAGTGACCGTGGGAGTCCAGGTAGGGCCTAAAACCTGGCGCGGAGTTGGCGTAGCCGTTGGCAAGGAGATCAAGGCTGGGATTGTTGGCGGCGGAAATGGATTAAAACTGATATATGGATTAACAAAGATCGTCACAACAGCAAGAGCAACACAAATGAAGATGAGAAAAACCAGCACAGTAAGCACATTCCATGTTAGGGAGGCTCTACCACTGGATGGTCGGACAGCCTCATCAGTGTAATCAAAAGAGTCCATAGTATCCTTGCCTTTTTTACGGGATCAAGATCTCAATTTCACTTTGCTTCCGTTGCGCCTCCAGCCAGCCTTGCAAAGCTTTCTCCTGCCAGACAAGGCGGGCTTCGGGATCCAATGGTCTTTGTGGGTCATGCTCGATCACCTGCAGAATATGAAACCCTAAGCTGGTTTCAATAACCTGGCTGTATTCATCAGGCTGCAGATTGAATGCTGCCTGCTCCAACTCCGGAGTGGTTAAGTAACCCCGCGGAAACCAACCTAAGTCACCAAGAGTTACCGGATCATATGCCGCTGCAAGAGATGCAAAATCCTTGCCAGCATCCACCTGAGCAAGCACATCCTTTGCTTCATCGGAATTATATAGCAATATCTGGCGAACGTGTAATTGTTCAGCCACTTCGGGAACCTCGGCCAGGATTCGGTCGCGCATCCAGGCGGCCGCTATGGATCGGGTCAATGCTTTTTCAAAACTCTCGATGTCATAACCATTGACAACCATCCATTCATTAAACGCTTGCTCCCCACCAGCCTTTTCCGCCAATTCATTCAACCGCCCCTGCAAGGTGCCTACTTCGACCACGAAACCGGATTCTCGTGCACCCTGCGCTAGCAAAATCTGGTTGATCAGATCATCTAGCACCCGCTGCTCCATTTCTTTGCCTCCACTGGAGCTATTCACCTCCTGTGAAGCTTTAAAACGTGCTAGTTCAGCCTGGTATTCCTCCAGGGTAATCCCCTCTCCATTGACAGTCGCAGCCAGGGGAACAGGAGTGGGCGTGGGGGGCGGCAGGGTCGCTGTTATGGTCGGTGTTGGCGACGAGGCGGATACTACCGTAGCCGATATTGTCGGCTGCTCACTGACGTTACAAGCCGCCAGGAGCCAGGAGGTGAAAATGATTGTAGTCAGAATGGTGGTCTTAGAGAAATGCACATAACACCGCATAATGAATAGATTATACTCTTTACATAGCAATCCTGCTTCTGACAGCCGCTGTCTAAAGGCCATCCTTAAGTCAACAAGGTGACAATCCTTGTAAATAATAAGTAATTTTAGCGAAAGAGAAGATACAATTAACCCAGGAGATCAAGCCTTGCCGCGGCCTCAAGTTCGCTCCATTCTGTGTGGGATTTTTCGCCTCCTGTTCCGCCTCCTGACCCGGGTGGAGGTGATAGGTACAGAAAACCTACCTCTCGAAGGCGGCTACATCCTCGCTGCTAACCATTCGAGCATTATCGAGGTACCCCTAGTTTACTGTCTGATCAAACGGGAGGATGTCACCGGATTGGTTGCCAAGAAGCATCAAAAGAACTTCTTCATTCGGTGGCTGGTGGATAGCGTGGGGGGGATCTGGCTCAACCGGGAGGAGGCGGACACACATGCCCTACGCAATGCGCGCGCCCATTTACAACGCGGCGGTATCCTGGGGATCTCCCCTGAGGGTACCCGCAGTCATACCGGGGCGCTGATCCCGGCCAAGACTGGAGTCGCTTACCTGGCCGATTGGGCTCAGGTTCCACTCGTCCCGGTTGCGGTGACCGGAACCTGGAAAGCATTTGCCAAGATCGCCTTGCTGCGTCGTCCGCGGATTACAGTCCGCTTTGGTACACCTTTCACCCTGCCCCCCTTAGACCGTCGAGAGCGCACTACATCCCTGCATCACAATACCGACGAGATCATGAGCCGCATTGCGGCTCTTCTACCCCCCGAATACCGCGGTGTTTACGCCAGCCATCCCCGGCTGAATGAGCTACTGCAACTCAAAGGGGACTAATAATTCTTTATCGACACCCCTCAGAAGACGCGTACTGCCGGTAGCCTGAGAGTCTGGTGAAGCCATGTTCCGGCGTCTGGACCAGGTGGCAAATTACCCTTGACAGCGACCCTGTTTTGCAGATAATAGGGGCAACAACCCAACTGAAAAAGCCTTGACTGAGGAAAGTAAGCCAGTGAAAACCGACAGGGAGTCGGGGGCACAGATTGAAACCCCCGCCCAGTAGAAACTGGCCGAAGTTCCCTCCCGAGCTGCTCAGGGGAATGCTTTTGTAGGACAAGATGCCATCTTGTCCCACACCGCTACTAGTCTGAGCCGTTCTCCCAGCGTTAATCGGGAAGCCAACCGTTCAGCTGTTGGCCTCAAAGTGGGCCGCTGTTTGCGGCCAATCAGGGTGGTACCGCGGGAAATCCATCCCGTCCCTATGTTGGACGGGATTTTTATTATCTTATGGAGGGTACGATGCTGGCAGAATTAGATCGAATCGAACAGACTGCTCTCTCCGTCCTGTCCAAAGTCCGGAACCAGGAGGATCTGGAAGGATGGCGTGTCGCTTTCCTGGGCCGCAACTCGCCCCTTATGCGCGTCTTTGACCAGCTTGGCCAGTTGCCCAAAGAGCAACGTCCGGTGATCGGACGACGCGCCAATCAGGTTAAACAGGCCTTGGAAGCCAAATTTAACGAGCGGGAAGATACAATTCACCAGGCCAGTTTGCTTCACGCTTTGCAGGCACAAAGCCTGGATGTCACCCTGCCGGGTTGGCCCATTGTTCGCGGGCGACTTCACCTGACAACCCAAACTCTTCGCCAGATTTACCGCATTTTCGCCGAGATGGGCTTCCAGGTCTACCTCTCCCGCGACGTGGAAACCGATGAAATGAACTTCCAATTGCTCAACTTCCCGCCGCACCATCCTGCTCGGGAAATGCAGGACTCGTTCTATATAGAAGGTAATTATCCGGAGGATAACCCGGTCATCCTGCGCACGCACACCTCACCCGGGCAGATCCGCGCCATGCGCGAATTCGCCGCTACCAATCCGCAAGAACCGCCTCCCGTGCGTATCATCTTACCTGGAATGTGTTATCGCTATGAGCAAGTCTCGGCTCGCGCCGAACTCCAGTTCACCCAGGTCGAGGGCCTGGCTGTGGGGAAGCAGATCACCTTCAGCGACCTCAAAGGCACGCTCAGCGACTTCGCCCGCCGCATGTTCGGTCAAAGCGTAAGGGCTCGTTTTCGCGCCTCCCACTTCCCTTTCACCGAACCTAGCGCGGAGATGGACATCGAATGCTTCGTATGTAGTGGGGCAGGCTGCCCGGTCTGCAAGCGCAGCGGCTGGTTGGAAATCTTAGGTTGTGGAATGGTACATCCGATTGTTTTGCAGAACGGCGGATACGATCCGGAAGTCTATTCCGGCTTCGCCTTCGGCATGGGTCCGGAACGCATCGCCATGCTCCGCCACCGCATCGAAGATATCCGCTATTTTTGGGCGAACGATTTGCGGTTTCTAGAACAGTTTTAGATTAAATCGAGATTCGAGAGTAGAGAGGCGATAATTGTATGAGTGTCCAAGGGTTAGAAAGATTGGAAGTTTGGAGAAAAGCCAAAGAATTCGCACTGGCGGTTTACCGGGAAGCGCTTCCCCAGTTCCCTGTCGAAGAAACTAGAAAACACCCCCGATCAATAATAACAACTCACCACTCTTTACTCTCTATTCTCCACTCTCTACTCTCTGATTCCAAAGGAGTTCCTTGATGAAAATCCCCCTCTCCTGGCTCAAAGACTTTGTAGAAATTAACCTCCCTATCGAGGAACTGGCTAAACTGCTGACCATGGCCGGTTTAGAGGTAGAAGAAATCCGGTATGTTGGCTTGCCCTTGCCAAAAGGAAACACCGAGGGGCGATCCGGTGGGGACCTGCGGCAAGAGATCAAAACATCCGGCATAGAGTGGAACCCGCAGGAGATCGTGGTCGGCGCCATCCATGAAGTGATGCCACACCCCAACGCCGACCGGCTGGTACTTTGCCGGCTGGACGATGGGGTTAAGGAACATATCGTGCTTACCGGCGCATCGAACCTTTTCCCCTATAAAGGCCAGGGTCCGCTAGAAATGCCTCTCAAAGTCGCCTTTGCCCGCCAGGGGGCGCGCCTCTACGATGGGCACCAGCCCGGGCAGGTGTTAACGACCCTTAAACCCACCAAGATTCGCGGCGTCGAATCCTATTCGATGGCCTGCTCAGAAAAAGAGTTGGGCATTTCCGATGAGCACGAGGGCGTGATCATCCTGGACAACGCTGCACTGGTGGGGCTACCGTTGGTGGATTATATGGGCGACGCCGTCCTGGACATCGCCATCACTCCCAACATCTCCCGGGATGCCAATATCCTGGGAGTAGCACGCGAGGTGGCTGCCCTGACTGGCCGGCCGCTGCACACGCCTGATCTGGATGTCCTGATGGAAGGCCGATCAATGAATGCTATGGCTGCGCTCGAGATCCAACAGCCATCCCTGAATCCGCGTTTCGTCCTGGGATTAATTGAAAACATACACATCCACCCCAGCCCGTACGAAGTGCAACGCCGTCTGCGCCTGGCTGGCATGCGCCCGATCAACAACATTGTTGATGCCACCAACTATGCCATGCTCGAACTTGGCGAGCCCCTACACGCTTTCGACTATGACATCCTGGTGCAGCGAGCAGGTGGAATGCCATCGACGATTATCACCCGAACAGCTCAACCCGGCGAACGGCTGACCACCCTGGACGGGGTCGAACACATCTTGGACGACTTCACTGTGCTGGTCTGTGATACGGCAGGCGCCCTCTCGATCGCCGGGGTGATGGGTGGGGCTGAATCCGAGGTAAGCGAAACTACCCACAATGTGCTCCTGGAAGGCGCGGCCTGGAACTACATTAACATCCGCCGCACGATTTCTGCTCAACACATGTCTTCAGAAGCAGCTTATCGTTTTTCACGGGGCGTCCACCCGGCGATGGCGGAACGCGGCGTACGTCGTGGCCTGGAGCTCATGCGCCGCTGGGCAGGCGGCATTGTCGCTCGAGGTCTGGTAGATAAATACCCACTGCCCCCCCTCGATCCTATCATCGAGATCACTCCAGCAGATGTAAGCCGTTGGATCGGGATCGACCTGTCTTCCAATGAGATTGCCGATATTTTGCGCCGTCTCGAGTTCGCGGTGAAAGTCGAGGGCCAAACCGTGCGCGCCGCTACGCCGGATCACCGTCTGGATATCGGCGAGGGCGTGATTGGTAAGGCTGACCTGATGGAAGAGATTGCCCGCATTTACGGTTACGACCGCATCCCGGAAACCCGCATGGCAGACGCCTTGCCTCCCCAACGGGACAACCCGACTCTGGACTTCGAAGAACGCCTGCGAGACTTATTGGTGGACCTCGGCTTGCAGGAAGTGATCACCTACCGCATGACCTCACCAGAGCGGGAAGCGAGGCTTCTCCCGAAAGAAATGACTTCCGAAGCCTCCACCGGAAGCAGCTCGGAAGCCTTCGAAAATTTATCTAGCCAAGCTTATCTCAAGATCGTTAATCCCTTGGCTAGCGACCGGTTTGTGATGCGGCGCAGCCTGCTTGCCAGCCTGCTGGATACCGTCGAACATAACGCCCGTTTACACGAGCGGATTGCCTTGTTCGAAATTGGCCCGGTCTTCTTACCCTCTATGGAGGAGATCCTTCCTGATGAACCGCGCCGCTTGGTAATCGTTCTCACCGGGCCGCGCACCCTTTCAGCCTGGGAGGGTGCTGATCGGTCTCTCATGGATTTCTACGACGTGAAAGGCGTTACCAGCACCCTGTTGGAAGGTCTACACCTGCCCGATATCCGCTACGGACCGGGCGAACACCCTTCTTTCCATCCAGGCAAGTGCGCCGTGGTTTGGGTAAACGAACTCCAGATCGGGGTGATCGGTGAACTCCACCCCCTGGTGCGAGAGAATTATGATTTTTCACCCACACCGCTATTGGCAGCCGAGTTCGATCTGGAAACCATCCAGCCGCTCGTCCCAGAACGCTACTCCGTCCAACCAGTGCCTACTTTTCCGCCCGTCCTGGAAGACCTGGCAGTGGTTGTGGATGAAGCCATTCCCGCGGCGCGTGTGTTAG
>DATDRM010000088.1:0-4354 GCA_035291705.1 Anaerolineales bacterium | reverse complement strand
CGCAGGGCGTTGATCCGGCCCGTTCCGAAGTATGGATCGCTACCCAAGGGGCCGAGGTCATTGGTCGTCGACTCGATAATCTCACGCACGAGCGCATTTGTTCGCCCGGGGTCCTGGGCGAACAGGAGTCCAACCAACCCGGCGGCATGGGGGGTCGCCATGGACGTCCCAGAGTAGGTGCCGTAGGTATCATTCCCATTCGCATCCACCAGGGTGGTGGCGTAGATCGACTCGCCTGGAGCAGCGACCGAGATGAATTGAGTCGTAGAACTGCCGTAGTTGGAGAAACAGGATCGGAAATCGGCGGAGTTCGTTGAAGCGATCGCCATGGCATTGGCATACGCTGCCGGGTAGAACAGCGTATTCGAACCGTTATTGCCTGCCGCCGCCACCACCACCACGCCATGATTCCAGGCGTAATCAACAGCATTCTGCAGGGTGGAGGAGCCGATCGCAGCCCCCAGGCTCAGGTTGACCACCCTGGCGCCGTTGTCGGTCGCATAAGTGATGCCGTTGGCGACCACATCCAGGCTGCCGCTGCCATCCGCCCCCAAAGATTTGATCGCCATGATGCGGCAAAACGGGCAAATTCCCACCATGCTGGTTGGGCTTTCTCCCTGCGTGGCGGCTGCGATGCCGGCTACATGGGTACCGTGGAAATGATCCCCCATTGGATCACCGTCGTTGTTGTAGAAATCCCACCCGTACAAATCGTCGACGTAACCGTTGAGATCGTCGTCCACACTTGGCTGACCATCTTTTTCAGCCGTATTGTTCCACATGTTCGGCCCCAGCTGGCTGTGGTGGTAGTCGACGCCCGTGTCCACGATGGCGATGGTAACTTGTGTAGGATTTGAGATCTGATCCCATGCCTCAGGAGCCTGGATCTTCTGGGGCGCCCACTGGTTATTCTGCCAGCCGCTGGAGGATTGGGTGATTCTCAGGAGGTAGTTCGGCTCGGCGAATTCCACCTCGGAGATTCGGTTAAATGCCTCGACTGCCTGATCGATGGGGAAGTTGGCTGGCAGCCGGAGCACGTCCACGCTGAGCGCAGGGATCCGGCGCAGGCGCTGGGCATTCTTCTCGGCCAGGACCTGGTCAGCGCGGGCGGATGGAGTTCCTTTTTTAAAACGAACTAAGAGCTCGCCAGGCATAAATTCCGCCGAGGGCTGCGGCGGCGCGCCCGGTTCGACCTCGTCTTGAGCCTGTACTGGATGAGAGCTGTAGAGTGGCGCCAGGCCAAATAGGATGACTATAACGGCAAATGTGAGAAGAATGCGTGCTTTCATCGCTCAGCCTCCTGACAAACCTATCGAGCCCCGTCGATTCAATACGACCTGGAAGAGGGCGACCAATATTAATTTGAAGGGGCGCACTGGGCTGGATGGAAAGCAACAAAGAGTATAGCCCCCCAACCAAATTATAGAGATTCAGTAGCAGTTTGTCAATAAGATTCTAACGGGTTGATTTATTAATCTATCGGCACGTAGCCGCTCTCTTCGACCAACGCCTGGCCTCCAGGTGAAAGCAGCCAATCGCGCAGTTGGTACGCCAGGCTGTCCTCCGGCAGGTCACCGCGAGTGACAGCAAATACTTCGGTCGTGTAGGGATACTCTCTGGTGCTAATGCTTTTTGCGTCGGGGTGAATCCCATCCACAGCGATCAGCTTGGTCCGCTCGGCCAGGGGTGCCATGTTTTGTTCGTAGAAGTACACCGAGTAGCCGATCCCATCCGGGTCTTCGGTGATGGCATAGAACGGAGCGAACATGGCCGGCAAGACTAAATTCGGCGCATCGATCATCCGCCTACCACGCATCACCAATTCTTGCATCAGCTCCTGGCTACCGGAGTTCTCATCACGCTGATAAGCGTGTATCTCAGCCTCCGTCCCGCCGACTTCACTCCAGTTGGCCAGTTTACCACTGTAGATCTGGCGGATCTGGTCGGATGAAAGCCCATCTACCGGGTTGTCTTCATTGACAATGAACACGAAAGCATCGAGGGCAACCGGCTGTACATCCAGGTGGACTCCGGAATCGGACGCTAGTTGAAGCTCATCCTGGGAAGGGGCTCTCGCAACCAGGATTAGATCGGCCTGCTCTGCGATCAGATTTACATAGGCCTCGTGGGTTCCAGAGGTGTTGAAGCTGGAGAACTGCCCGACAGAATTGGTTAAATTAGGCACCAACCGCCGGTCTCCGCCGAGCCATTCCATCCATTCGCAGGGCACCTGCATGAAATTACAGGTGATCTGAGCCAGAATAGGTTCCGCGGAGGTGGAGCCGTCCAGCCTCGGGTAGTTATCCGCGTTGATCAGTGGGGCTGGAATGAGGCCTACTGGCGAATCAGATTCAACCGGTGAGCAGCTGACCAGGACCAGCAGGAGGAGGAGAAGAAATGGGATTAAGTTTTTCATCAATACCGTTCAAACTTCTGTCATTCTCTGGCGATATTGCAGCGCCTCGGCCTGGTGCGGGCTATCTCAACTTTCCTGGAAATCCTCCAGATAGATCAGGCAGAATCGAGCCTGGGGCGGTATTGTAAGGCTTCAGCAAGATGGCTTGGGCCGATCTCCCCCGCTCCCGCCAGGTCGGCGATGGTGCGCGCCAGCTTGAGCACACGGTGGTAGCCGCGGGCGGAAAGCTGCAGCTGGTTCATGGCGGTGCGCATCAGGGCGCGGCAGGTCTCGTCCAGCTGGCAGTGCTGGCGTACCTCGGCCGGGTGCATGTCGGCGTTGCAAGACACGATTTTGGATGTTTCGAGATTTGAGAATCGATCTCGCTGGCGCTGGCGGGCGGTTTCCACGCGCGCCTGGATGGCTGAGGAGGGTTCGCCGAAACGGGTGTCGCTCAGCTTTTCGTATTCCACACGAGGAACTTCGATGTGGATGTCGATGCGGTCGAGTAGCGGGCCGGAGACGCGCTTCTGGTACTTGGTGACCGTGGCGGAAGAGCAAGTGCAGGGCTTGAGCGGGTCGCCGTAGTAGCCGCACGGGCAGGGGTTCATAGCGGCGATCAGCTGGAAGTTGGCGGGGAAGGTGAGCGAGCCTTGCGCCCGGCTGATAGTGACGATCTTATCTTCGATCGGCTGACGCATGACTTCCAGGACGCGCGGGCCGAACTCGGGCAGCTCGTCCAGGAAGAGCACGCCGCGATGGGCGAGGGAGATCTCGCCGGGGTGAGGCCAGTTGCCGCCGCCGACCAGCCCGGCGTGGGAGATTGTGTGGTGCGGGGCGCGGAAAGGCCGGTTGCGCACCAGGGGCACATCCGAGGGCAGCTTGTCGGCCACGGAGTAAATGCGGGTTACGTCGAGGGCCTCGTCGATGGTCATGCGCGGCAGGATGGCAGGCATGGCGCGCGCCAGCAGGGTTTTGCCTGCCCCGGGTGGGCCGATCATCAGGACATTATGCCCACCGGCAGCTGCGACTTCCAGGGCGCGCTTGACGTGTTCCTGGCCCTTTACCTCGCGGAAATCGGTCTGCACGTTGGTCGGCAGGTCATCCGGGGTAATCGGGGGTTGGACGGGTAAGAGGTTTAAACCAGCCAGGTGGGCGTGCAGGGCGGTCAGGGAGGCGACTGCCATCACCTCCAGGTCGGGGATCAATGCAGCTTCGTTGGCGTCTACCTCTGGAACGAACAGGCGCTTGAAGCCTTCCTGGCGGGCCACAACGGCCATCGACAGGATGCCGCGCACGTGGCGTACAGACCCATCGAGGGAGAGCTCGCCGATGACCAGGGCACCGTCCAGGCAGCCGGGGGGCAGCTGGTGGGTGGCGAGCAGCACGCCGAGCGCGATCGGCAGGTCGTAAGCCGGACCTTCCTTGCGCACGGCGGCGGGGGCCAGGTTGACGATCATGCGCCGGCGCGGGAAAGACCGCCCGGCGTTCTTGATCGCCATCTGGACACGCTCGCGGCTCTCCTGCACCGCCGCATCCGGCAGGCCGACGATGGTGATGCCAGGCAGGCCATCGCCAGAGTCCACCTCGACTTCGACGATGACCCCGTCCAATCCGATGACCGCGCAGGAGAAAACTCTGGCGAGCATAAGATAAGTTTAGATTTGATAGATGAAATTGTCAATGCCATTCAGCGCTTCGTTGGCCTAATTCACATCCACCGTCAGCTCATAGCTCCAATTGCCATCGCCCTGCGAGTCATCGTCCAGGATCACGTGCACACTTAGCTTATAGACTCCATCCTTGACCGGCTCACCTGTGGAGGGCCATTTGTAAACGTCATCTTCGAACAACCAGGTATTGCAGGCCGGTTCGCCACCGCCGAAGATACAGAATCCAGGCGTCTCCTCGCTATTGGAATGGACGACATTTTCGTTGGCATCCTCAATGGTGAACTCG
>DATDRM010000087.1:0-4780 GCA_035291705.1 Anaerolineales bacterium | reverse complement strand
ACCATTTGAGCGAAAGCCTCTGGCAGACCGTTCTCCCGGATCGCCTTGACCGCCCTGTCTACATCGTATTTCAGGCGAAAGTGCTCGACCTGGAACAGGTCAGGCCCGATCTGTAAGATTGCGTAAGCCGTGCGCGGGTCGCCGTCGTCGGGCCGGCCCACGCTGCCGGGGTTAATAAACCATGTGCCATCCACCTGGCGGGCGAACGCCTGGTGGGAATGCCCGCAGATGATCACGTCTGCTTTTATTGCTGCCAGTTCGCGCAAGCGCTCATCCGGCGTGTCCGGCGTGAGCGCTTCTTCGTTGGAAGCCGGGCTTCCGTGGGTCAGCAGGATATTCTTCCCCCCGACCTCCAGCCGGATTTCCTCTGGTAAGGAACGCAAATACTTGCGGTTCTCCTTAGAGAGGTGTTCGTAAGCCCATTGGAAGGCGAGATATTTCTGCGGGTGTTTGCTCTTGCCCCATTTTTCCTTTTGTTTCGGGAACTTCAGCACTTTAAGGTCATAGTTTCCGATAATGCTGAGCGCTCCCTCTGCTCTCAGGCGCACGACCACTTCATCGGGAAAGGCCCCGTAGCCCAGGAAGTCCCCGCTGTTCCAAATAGCCTCGACGCCTTGCTGGTGGGCGTGCGCTAGGACAGCCTCCAGCGCCGGCAGGTTGGCGTGCACGTCGCCGATCAGAGCAATTTTCACTGCTCAGATCAAGAAGAGGGATGCGGCAGGCGATCCAGCAAGATGCGGTCAGGGCCGCGGTCGATCTCCCACGGATAGACGATGCGGGCATCGGTAATGGCGGCGTAATAGTCCGGGCGCGCCGAACTAAACAGGCTGCGGTTGGGATTGAAATGCAGCACACAGGTATAGGGAACTCCACCGGCAGCCACGATGCGGTTTTTCACCGAGGTGATCGTGCGTCCTGAGCCCCATACATCGTCCACGACCAGAGTGACACGCTCGCGCAGCAGGTGGTCTTCAGGGAATTGCAGGTAGCGCGGCCAGGCGTACAACCCGGTCCTCTCCATCTCCATCTGGGCCGGAAAATCTACCGCCGCCGTCAGGATGTGGACGATATTCATCGCCTCCCCTAACAGGCCGCCTGGAATGATGCCGCCACGGGTGATCAGCACCATCGCCTCAAAATCCCTTTCGAACTGGGGCAAAAGGTGGTCGATCAGCGCATCGACATCCCCCCAGGTAAGTATCTCGCGCCTAATTTGTTCCATACTCCTCTCCTTAAGTCACGTTTCACGCTTCACGCATCCCATCCCCTGCAATTATAGCAAGTTCGGCGGGTTTACCTCGATCCGCCAATTGGCGAGCTGGCGGCCGCGCAAGAGCGAGGCGGGATCTGGGCCGCGCAGGATAATCTGCCAGCGATACATGCCATTCAGCCGGGCGTAGAAGCATGGCACCGGTCCGATCACCTGGGTGGCGCGGCGGCCGGAGGTCTCCAACCAGGAGTCGATCTGCGCAGCGAGTTCTTTGGCCGCGCTTTCAGCCTGGCTTAAACGAGCGTGCCGGAACTCCAAACGTACCAGTTGGTTAAAAGGCGGGTAGCCGAGCTGGCGGCGGTGTTCGATTTCACGGGCATAAAAACCAGCGTAGTCATGCCCTGCGGCAGCCTGGATCACGTAGTGATCCGGTTGAAAAGTCTGCAAGATCACTTCTCCGCCGAGAGGGCTGCGCCCGGCCCGCCCTGCAACCTGGGTCAAGACTTGAAAGGTACGTTCCGCGGCGCGATAATCCGGCAGATTCAATCCCACGTCGGCTAACACCACTCCCACCAGGGTCACCAGGGGCAGGTCCAGCCCTTTAGCCAGCATTTGGGTGCCGATCAGCACGTCGGCGCGCTGGGTGATGAAGTGGCTCAGGATCAGGTCATGGGCGCCTTTCTGGCGGGTGGTTTCGTAATCCCAACGCAACGTGCGCGCCTGCGGGAACATCTCCTGCACGGCGGCCTCCACTCGCTCGGTCCCCGTGCCGTATTGGCGGATATGGGCGCTACCGCAGCTGGGGCAGTTCTTGGGCATCTGGCGTTGGTAGCCGCAGTGGTGGCAGGTGAGGGCCGCGCGCGGCCTGGTTTGAGAGCCTGCGCTCGTTTCCAGGCCGGGTGCACCCGCCAGAGATACCCCTGGTGGGGTGAATGAATTATGGGATGTGAGTGGGGTGTCGCAGCGCGGGCAATGCAAACTCTGGCCGCAGTCCCGGCAAAAAACGTAAGTCGCCATGCCGCGCCGGTTGAGGAACAGGATCGCCTGTTGCCCCTTTTTCAACACGCGCTGCAATGACTCTTGCAGGGTGCGGCTGAAGATCAAGCGGTTGCCGGCCTTCAACTCCAGGCGCATATCCACGATGCTCACGGGAGGCAAGTCTGCTGTCTCAGCCTGGTTCTCCAGGGGCCGGTAGCGAGAGGGCTGCCCCTGCAAAGCCAGGCGTTCCATCTGCGCCTGGACTGCCTGGCGGTGGGCCAGGATGCGTTCTGGCAGCTGCAGGGAGTGATAGCTTCCCCGGTCGGCCTGGAAGCGGCTGACCAAGTCGGGTGTGGCTGAGCCCAAAAGGCAGACCGCCCCAGACAGCCGGGCGTAGGCGACGGCGGCCTGGCGGGCATGATAGTATGGCAGCCCTTCGCCCTGGTAATATGAATCGTCATGGCATTCATCCACCACAATCAACCCCAGGGCGGGTAAGGGAGTGAACAGGGCGGAGCGTGGCCCGACCACCGCGCCCAGCTGGCCCAGGCGCGCCCGTCGCCAGGTGTCATAGCGTTCACCGGGCGAGAGGCCGGAGTGCACCAGGCCTACCTGGCCTGGGAAGCGGGCAAGGAAGCGCCGCACCGTCTGCGGGGTCAGGGCGATCTCCGGCACCAGGACGATCGCCTGGCGGCCGCTGTGGATCGCTTCGGCCACCGCCTGCAGGTAGATTTCAGTTTTCCCTGATCCGGTAACGCCATGCAGGAGGAAGGGCGGGACAAGCCGGCCAGCTGCGGCTGCTTGCATCCCTGAATGGATCGCCTCCCAGGCGGTTGCCTGTTCACGAGTCAGCTGGGGAGGGTCTAGAGGGAGGAAATCCAGGCCGGCCAGGGGGTCCCGCCAGACCTGGCTCTCCCCCAGCGAGACCAGCCCTCGCTCGGCCAGGAAATGCAAATCCGCCAGGTTCCCGCCACTTTCGGCGTAGACCCAGCTTACATCTACTGGCCCTGTTTCGCGTTGGAGGAAGCGCAGAATGGCCTGGCGGCGCGCCAGGGCTTTCGTACCCGGCCGGCCCAGGTCCGGCAGGTGGCTTTCGATCGCCTGCGGTGGACATGCCAGCTGGGCAGTGTGTACAGATTTAGGCTGGACGCTTGGCGGGGGGAGCACCGAGTTGGTCAGGATCAGGCCGCGCCGGATCAGGAGCCGGCTAGCGGCGCGCCAATCGAGGTGGGGTAGGGCATGGTCGATTTGCCGTCCCAACAATGGCCCGCGCTTCCCCAGCAGGTCCAGCAAGCGCTTCTGCGCATCACTCATCGGCCGGCGGCCCCCTGTCTTCCACTGATTACTGAACACTGAATACTGGTTACTGATTTGATAACAGACATCAGCCATCTGGTTCAGGCCGGCTGGCAGCATCAGGCTGATACAGGCCGATAGGGGGGCTAACGTGCTTTCGGCCAGGTATTCCGCCAGAGCCAATTGGGGTGAGGTGAGGACAACTTCCGGGTCGATCAGCTCCAAAACGGCGCGCGTCTCAGCGACCGCTGGTGCTGCCACCGCGCGCAGCACCACCCCCTGGACGCGTTGCTTTCCAAAGGGCACCTCGACCAGGTGACCGGGATATACCCGCCCTTCCAGCTCCGGTGGAAGATGATAATGAAATCCGCCGCTCACCTGGGGCAGGTTGACTGCAATCTCAACAAAAGAGGACATTCTTTAGATCGGGTCCTTTGGCAAGCGGGTTAGCGAGAGGCGGGCGATGCGCAGACCGTCCATGGATTCCACTTGCAGGCGGACGTTGTCTCCTTCAACGCTGTCCTTTTCCTTCGGAATCTGGCCCAGCTTGCCTAACACATACCCGGCGATCGTGTCATAGTTGGGGTCTTCCAAATCCAGGCCCAGGTGGGCGTTGACGTCCTCAATCAGGGTCATCCCGTCGATCAGGATCGAACCATCCGGCTGGATCTGAAATTCCGGTCGGGTCTTGTCGAAGGGATCGCTGACCTCCCCCATGATTTCTTCTACCAGGTCTTCCAGGGTTACCAGGCCGGCCGTGCCGCCATATTCGTCCAGCACGATGGCGATGTGCTGGCGGTTGTCACGAAATTGGTGCAGCAAAGCGCCGACGGAGAGCGTCTCGGGTACATAAACCGGCTCGCGCACCAACGAACGGGCGGTGCAGTTCTGCCAGCCGGGCTCCTGCATGGTATGCAGAATGTCTTTGACGTGCACAATCCCCAGGATCTGGTCGAGCTTGTCGTCATAGACAGGGAACTTGGTATAGGTGGATTCGGTGATCAGGGTGATGATCTCTTCCAGGGGCAGGTCGGCTTCCACAGCAACGATCTCCGTGCGCGGGATCATCACCTGCCGCACCAGCAAATCTCCGAAGTCGAAGATCGCGTGCAGCATCTCACGTTCCTGGGGTTCAACCACACCCTCTTCTGCGCTGGCGGACACCAGCATCTTAAGTTCCTCCACTGAGTGTACCAGTTCATGCCCCGTGGCAGGCTTAATTCCGATCAGGCGCAGTAAAGCATTTCCCGTGCCGTTGAGGGCCCAGATGGCTGGTTTAAAGATCCATTCGCTCCA
>DATDRM010000086.1:0-5034 GCA_035291705.1 Anaerolineales bacterium | reverse complement strand
CCGTATCCTGAGGATGCCTTAGACGAATGGCGATACCGCTTGGGCATTTATCACGCCCTGCTGGGTGACCGGTCTCAGGCAACCGGTTACGCCAATGCAATCATAAAAAACCCTGCAACGCCGCTCAGCCGTTGGATCGGTCCGGCGCAGGAATTCTTGGCAACTTACCAGGATCAAAAGGCTATCTATCAAGCCTGCCTGGCTTCGACTTATTGTGATCCACAACAAGGCCTTAAGAGTTTAGTCGCTACGTTCTCTCCCGAAGAGTATGCGAGCACCGTCGAACTTCTGGTACAAGGGGGAGTGACCATTCGATCGCGTGGATTTTTTGATTTCGACAACGATGGCCAGTCTGAACAGTTCTTTATCCTTCGCCATTTACCTGGTTCCAGGCTGGAATTTTGGGTCCATGCGCCGACCTCAAAAGGCGTCGACGCCCTTTTTGTTGATTTCGTTGAGACTTCTCCGGTCAGAATATCTTTCGTCGAACCACTCGATGAACCTCCAGTTGTTAAAATTGAACCTAATACATACTTCCGCCTCGAAAAACTCGGGGTTGACCGAGAACCTGTGGTCACCATCGTCGAACACCAGGTTGTCCTGTCCGCCGATCTCACCCGACAGGCCCTCGATCGGATCGAGGAATCATTACTCGCCGGCGATGATCCCACCCAATTGCAGGAAGATTTAATCACGCTCAGGGATTCACCCATCTTTACCTGCAACTATCTTCTCTGTCCCCACTATCTTTATTTACTCGGGTTGGCAGACGAATTATTGAACGACGACCGATCCGCAATCGACACTTTCCTCGAGTTGTGGCGTGATTTCTTCGAAAGCCCCTATGTCACCATGGCGCGCTTGAAGTTGGCCGGCCCGGCCGTTCCACCAGGCCCTACCATCACCCCAACCAGGACGAAAACTCCCCACCCCACTGAAACAATTACACGCACTCCAACCATCACCGGGACACCAGCTACAGCCACGCCAAGCATGACCATCACTCCTACCGGCACTTTACCGACTGCAACCCCCACTCCGACCGGCTTCACATCTACGCCAACACCAAGCGGGACTCCCACGTCGACTCAATCCGGAGCAACGCCCACGACAACGGCCGATACACCATATCCACCTCCAACACAGGGATATTGATGACACTGCACCGTACCCGGTGGCGACTCCTCCACACTTTTCCTGCGCCCGGTTCCTGGAATATGGCTGTTGATGAAGCCATCCTGGAAGCCACCGGTCGTGGCGAAGCTCCTCCGACCTTGCGCCTATACAGCTGGGACCCGCCTTGTCTTTCACTTGGCTATGCGCAACCAAAATCCGATGTCGATCGCCATCTCCTCTCCAGCTTCGGTTGGGACCTTGTCCGCCGTCCCACCGGAGGCAAGGCAATCTTGCACGCCGACGAGTTGACCTACGCCGTGATCGGCCCGCAAGCTGAACCCCGTCTGGCCGGGAGCGTCATCGAAAGCTATCAACGCCTCTCTGCTGTCCTACTATCCGCCCTGAGGCTACTCGGCATCCCGGCCGAGTCGCTTGAAAACCCTGTTCGCTTCTCTCAAGAAGCTAACCATAACCCAGTTTGCTTCGAGATTCCTTCGCATTATGAGATCACGTATCAAAGGAAAAAAATAATCGGGAGTGCACAGGCTCGCCGTCAGAATGGGATCTTGCAACATGGATCCCTGCCTTTATCTGGTGATTTAACGCGCATCACACGGGTCTTAGTTTATCCCGACAATGCCAATCGCCAGTCTGCTGCAGAGCGATTGCTAACCCGTGCCGTGACTGTCGAGGCAGCTTTAGGATACCAAATTGAATGGGAAACCGCTGCTCAAGCCTTAGTAACGGCCTTTCAAAAGGTTCTCAACCTGGCTTTGGAGGCTGAAAAATTAACCCCCTTCGAGACTCAACGGGCAGCTGATTTGGTTACAGAGAAATATAACCATCCAGATTGGACGGATAGATTGTAAGGTTAAGGTTCCGGCGTCGATTGTTCGAAAATTACCTCAGAATACTTACCAATATCGCGGAACAAGCGGGAGAGATAATTTTCTGCATTTTGACGAGCCAGTTCCAGGATGCCATCTTCAAGTGCGGCTTTTTCTATCTCCTGCTCAGCAGCTTGGCGAGCGATGGTCTCCAGATTGACATCGCCGCTGGTTAAGATGCCTTTCTCCCGGTCGTATATATAAGATTTCTCATTGTCTAAAGTGGCAATAAAGATTTCAGGTTCAGGCAGATTAACAAATAGAACATTATCTTCAACGCGCAGGTTCTCAGGTCCCAGTTTCTCCAGATCAACCCCAGCGATCACCTTTCCATGTGCAACCAGGAGTAAACGATCCCCAAAAAGAAAGCTGAATTGTCCCTGGCCTGACTCCGCTGTGATCACCTTTTCGACCGAGTATTGAATGGTCTCTAAGCGCGCCAATGAGCGCACTTGATGGATGATAGTCACCGGATCGACGATTACCGTGGGAGTTGGCCGCAATAGCTGGGCTACCTGCGTCCCAATCCCGTTGGAGAGGTTTGCCACGGGTTGCACGAATTGCTGCGCCTGCATGACGCTCTGACGCACGACCGAGATGACCAGATAAGCCGCCAGGCTTATGATGATTAAGATGCCGATCACCAGGACCCAGCCTCTCGTATTGCTTGTGTTCGATTTTTCCATAAGATTCTCTTCTACTAAAACCTCTTGCCCTAGAATTCATTATCCTCGATAATTATAAGGGGAACTTCTCTAAACCACAATGCGTATTGGCCTACTCATACTTCATTTACACCTGGCGGGTTGCACATCTCTCAAGGAAAAACGCCGCCGGCTCAAGCCGCTGATCGTCCGTCTGCATCGTGAGTTTAACATCTCCGTCGCGGAGATAGATAAATTAGATGCCTGGCAAGAAGCGCTCATTGCCTGTTCTTTAGTCAGCAACGATCAGGGGCACACCCAGCGTTCATTGCAGGAAATTCCCCGGTGGATTGAAGCCTCCTGGCCAGATGTTACCTTAATCAGTGAACACCTGGAGCTTGTCTAACAATGGCAGCGCTCATCCTCATCGTGACGATCGTCGGACTGCTCGCTGGATATCGCTTCTACGCCTATCGCCAAGCAGATCAAATCATCCAGCCGAATCTGAAACGCTCTGCACCAGCCCGGCGTTATATGGATGGTGTGGACTTTATTCCGACCCATCCCGGCATTTTATTAGGCTTTCAGTTTAAATCAATTTCCCTCGACCCAATCATCGCTCCAATCATCGCCCTCCAATTTGGCTGGTTACCTGCAATTCTTTGGATCTTATTTGGCACCCTTTTCATCGGGTGGGTGCAAGACTATCTGTCTATAATCATATCCATGCGGAGTGGTGGGATGACTCTCAGCAGGCTGGTGGAGCAGATCGTCTCTCCCCGAGCAGGAAAAATATTCCAAATAATCTTATATATTTACCTTTTACTAATTCTGGGTGAATTCACCATGATCATCTCTCCCTTGCTCGCTAAAGAAACGGTAGCGACAGGGATCATATCTATAGTCTGTGCCGGGCTACTTGCCGGGCAGATGATCTACCGCTGGCGAATTAATACCCTGCTTTCAACCAGCCTCTCAGTCTCGCTTGCTTTCCTAGGCATTTACATAAGTTCACAGCCAACCGCCCAAAGATTTATTGGGGGGATCAACGACTTATTGGGGGGCGCTGAGGGTGCGATCGTCTTCCATCACCCACTCGGCTATGGAGATTTCACCTGGACTTCGGTTTTCTGGATATTCATGATCCTCACCTTCTGTTATCTTGGAGCAACTTTGCCGATTTGGCGCTTCGCCCAACCGGTGAATTATGTCTCGTCCTGGTTCATCTTCCTCATGATGCTCGCTTCAATCGCCGGGGTTATCATTACTGCCTTGAGCAGAGAGAGCCGCCTTTCTCTTGAGATCCCAGCCGTGGTATCTCTTAACCATCCCCAGCTGGGGCCTATCTGGCCAATCCTGTTCGTAACGATCTCCAGCGGGGCGATCTCCGGATGGCACTCGCTGGTTTCAACCTACAGCACCTCCAGGCAGGTCGAGAAAGAAACCCACGCTCTGCCGGTTAGCGCGGGCGCTCTGTCCCTGGAAGCGATCCTGGTTATCTTGGCAGTGATTTTCGCTGCCACCATCGGAGTAAGTACAGGAAGATTCGATGCAGGCCAGAATTACAGGCTCGTCGCCGGGCCAGCGGGAGTCTTTGCGACCGGTATGACGCATTACTTAATGACTTTAGGCATCTCAGACACCTTGGGCAATGCCATAGGAGCCATATTCCTGACCGTTATGGGGTTAACGGTCATGCAGCTCGTGTTGCGTTACCTGCGTATGGTAAGCGCAGAACTAATGGGTTTGCAGATTCCCGCTCTGCGGAACGCCCACATCGGAAGCCTTCTTGGCATCCTGATCGTTTTAATCCTGATCTTGTCTGGCTTTTGGCAATGGCTGTGGGTTTTATTCGTTGGCACCAACTTGTTGGTAGCAGGGATCGCGTTATTAATGGCCTCAATTTGGTTGCTCAAGCAGGAGAAACCTAATCGATGGACTCTTTGGCCGGCTGTGTTTTTGTCGATCACCTCGATCAGCGCCATCGCCTATAGTTCAATTTACCTAGCAATATACAAGAGCCTACTAACTGCACAATCCCTAAATCCTAGCCTGATCCTGGGAAATCTGATCACAGCCATTTTCGGACTGTTCATGATCCTGGCTGGTCTGCTGATCTTCCGGGATGGATTGGGTAGATTGACGCAAAGCCGCACAGATACAGAACCGCAATGAATATCATTTCCAGGACGCAGTGCGCCTTTGCATCTTAACGCCTATGCGTTTAAAATCTTCTTCGATATAGGAGCGAACAATATGGATCTCGGATTAAATGGCAAGCGCGCCTTCGTAGCTGGCGCCAGCCGCGGGCTGGGCTATGCCGTGGCGCTTGGCCTGGCCCGTGAAGCTTGCGCGGTAGCGATCAACAGCCGTAATCCTGCTGGGCT
>DATDRM010000085.1:0-6377 GCA_035291705.1 Anaerolineales bacterium | reverse complement strand
GGGGCGCAGATCGACCGCTTCGGCAACATCAACGCCACCGTGATCGGCGATTATGCTCATCCCAAGGTGCGCCTGCCCGGATCGGGCGGTTCAATGGAGATCGCCGCCTGGGCCAACCGCTGCTATATCATGACCCCTCACCAGAAGCGCCGTTTCCCGGAGAAGGTGGACTTCCGTACCTCAGCGGGTTTCCTCGGTGGGCGGGCGGAGCGCGAGGCAGCCCGGCTGCGCGGGGCTGGCCCACAGGCGGTGGTCACCGACCTGGGCATCCTGGAACCAGATGAGAGCGGGGAGCTGGCCCTGACCGCTCTGCACCCAGGCATCGATGTCGAGCAGGCGCGCGCCAATACGGGTTGGGAGCTCAAAGTCGCTGCTGACCTTAGAGTGACCGAGCCACTCTCACCGGAAGAGTTGCGTATCCTGCGGGAAGACCTTGATCCGGACGGAATATATTTGAAAGGGGGAGGGGGTTAAATGAGCCATGGCCATCCATCTTCCTAAACGCCCAATCCTTACCCGCCTCTTCCTCTCCCGCGAGGAGCGGCGCTTGCGTGCCGGGTGGCGGCTGGCTGGGCAGTTCCTGCTGATGGTGGTCTTCTTCCTGATCCTGGGCATCCCGTTGGGGTTGTTGATGCTGGTTTTCCCTAGCCTGCCAGGGGAGGCCATCCTGCTGGCGAGTACACTGATCTCTTTCCTGGCGATCACCGCCTCGGTCTATCTGGCACGCCGTTTTCTGGACCGGCGCTCTTTCGGCAGCCTGGGACTGGGCTGGAACCGCCAGGCAGCCGCTGACTTGCTCTACGGGGTGATGGTCGCCGGGTTAATGATGGGATTAGTCTTCCTGGTGGAGTGGGCTGCAGGCTGGCTAAGCTTCGAGGGCTTCGCCTGGCAATTCGAGAGCTGGCCACGCGTCCTGGTTGAGTGTGCGCTGATCGCCTTCGTGTTCATGCTCGTTGGCTGGCATGAAGAACTGCTCAGCCGGGGTTACTGGCTGCAGAACCTGGGGGAAGGATTGAATCTCCCCTGGGGAGTTTCACTCTCGTCAGCACTCTTCGCCCTGGCTCATATCGCCAACCCCAATGTGTCTTGGGGGGCGCTGCTGGGCTTGTTCGCTGCCGGGCTGTTCCTGGCTTATGGATATTTGCGCACGCAACAGCTGTGGCTGCCGATCGGCTTGCATATCGGCTGGAACTTTTTCGAGGGCACCGTCTTCGGCTTCCCGGTCAGTGGCTCATTCTTCTACCGCCTGATCCGGCAGAGCATCTCCGGTCCGGAACTGATCACCGGCGGCGAGTTCGGTCCTGAGGCGGGGCTGATCATCCTGCCCATGATGGCCCTGGGGGCGGGCTTGATCTACTGGTTCACGCGGCAACGAAGAGTATCGAGAATAGAGAATCGAGAGTAGAGAGCTGAGAATCGTAACCTCTTCTTGGGTAAATTAGAGGCGATCAGCGATTCATAAGAACGCCATATCATGGACCTCAGTTCAACTTTCAAAGAGCGCTTCGGCTGTGCACCGGCGATCCTGGCGCGCGCCCCTGGTCGTGTGAACCTGTTGGGCGAGCATGTGGACTACAACGCCGGCCCGGTGCTACCGGCGGCTATTGACCGCGCCGTCTACTTGGCAGCATCAGCTACCTCGACGGGCACCGTGCAACTTTTGGCCCGGGATTTGAAGATGCAGGTCTCCATCCGTTTGGACGAATTAGAAAGCAAAACCGATCTGGGCAGGCGTCCCTTACCCAGATGGGCGTTATACCCGGCGGGTGTGGCTTGGGCTTTGCAGCAGGCTGGCCTGGAGGTTTCGGGATTGCAGGCTGTTTACGCCTCCAATATCCCTATCGGGTCTGGGTTGAGTTCTTCGGCGGCAGTCGAGATGGCCTTTGCTGTGACCTGGCAGGCGCTGGGAGGCTGGCAGGCTGAACGAATGACCCTTGCCCAGTTGTGCCAGCGAGCTGAGAACGAATATGTCGGCGTAGCTTGCGGATTGATGGACCAGTTCGCCAGCGCCCACGGCGTAGAGGGGCACGCCCTGTACTTTGATACGCGCAGCCTGGAGTGGGAAGTGCTGCCTCTGCCGGGCGACACAGTGCTGGTTATCGCCGACTCAGGTGTGCGTCGCAGCCTGGCGAGTTCGGCCTATAACCAGCGCCGGGCGGAGTGCGAACAGGCGGTTGAACTCTTACGCCGTTATCTCCCCCGCATTCAAACCCTGCGCGATGTCTCACCAACGGAGTTCGCCGCCTTCAGCGAAAGATTGCCGTCCGTCGTCCGTCGGCGTGCCGAGCACGTGGTTAAGGAGATTAACCGGGTGCATACCGCAGTGACGGCGTTGCGGCGGGGTGAGCAGCAAGCCTTCGGAGCACTGATGTACGCTGGACACGCCAGCCTGCGCGACTTGTACGAGGCCAGCACGACGGAGCTGGACGCGCTGGTGGACATTGCCCGCGGACTGCCAGGCTGCTATGGGGCGCGCTTGACCGGGGCTGGCTTTGGCGGCTGTACCATCAACCTGGTGGTTAAATCCCAAGCTGTGGAGTTTATCCGGGGTCTGCAGGCGACTTACGCACGCCGCACCGGACGCCAGGCGCAGGTCTACTTGTGCCAGGCCAGCCAGGGAGCCAAGGCGGAAATTCATCATTAATGGTAATATTTCGGGGTGGACTTCTCGCAAATCACTGAGACCCTTTTCATCGGCACGACACCTCCGCCGGAAGCCTATCCCTTTTTACGCGGCCTGGGAGTGCAGCTGGTGATCAACATGCGCATCGAGCGCCCACCCTTCCGCGACCGTTCGAATCCGCCCCTCCGATTGCTCTGGCTACCTACGGCGGACACACCGCTGATCCCGATCCCGCTGCGCGCCCTGAAGAAGGGCACAATTGCGGCTCTAGAGACCTTTGCGAAGGGGGGAAAAGTGTACACCCATTGCGCGGGGGGCGTGCACCGCGGGGTGGCGATGGGCGCGGCGATCCTGATCGCCCAGGGCTACCAGCCGGAGGAGGCGATGGCGCTGATCAAGCAGCGCCGGGAAGCCGCTGACCCATATGCCTGGTATATCCTGAGGCAAATTATCCGCTTTACGGAATTTGTAGAGAATATTAAGGTAGTAAGCTGATCTTGGCTGACCAACTTTAGACAACAGAAATGTTGTAATTTCTATCAGGATCGGCCATGCCAGAAATCAGTCGTTTTTTCGGCGTTGTTATTCGGATGTACTTTGACGATCATGATCCTCCTAATTTTCATGCCATCTATGGAGATAATGAAGCCCAAGTAAGTTTCGATCCAGTTCTTGTTTTACGAGGAGATCTGCCTGTCCGTGCGGTTTCAATGGTAATCGAATAGGCTGCCCTTCACCAGATTGAATTGATGGAGAATTGGTTTAGGTTGCGGAATAACTAACTCCCGGAGAAAATAGAACCATTGCGTTAAATGATAATGGAGAACTTTATGTTTCCACGTGTTACCCGTGTGCGACATCTAAAAGATTACTGGCTGGATATCACTTTCTCAAATGGTGTCCAGGCTCAATTGGATTTTAGAGATCGAATCGTGGGCCGCGGGGGCGTGTTTGTACCACTAGAAGATGTGGATTATTTCCGCAAGGTACAAGTTGACGCTGAGGTTGGGACTTTGGTCTGGCCGAATGACGTTGACTTCTGCCCAGACGTGCTGTACAGTGACTCTACTGGCACACCTTTGCCAATAACTGAATCAGCATAGTCTTGCAAAGATTATTCAGACCGCTGGGATGGCAGTTCATTTGCCATCCCAACGGTTCTAATTGGTTTTTAGCTTCGCCACGGTGACCCCCTCTCCCCCTTCCTTATCTCCACCCGACTCGAAGGATTTGACCTGGGGATTTTCTCCCAGGGCCTCGCGCACGGTCTGGCGCAGCTTGCCGGTGCCTTTGCCGTGGATAATGCGCACGAAGGGCAGGCCGGCGAGATAGGCGGCGTCCAGGTAGCGGTCGAGGGCTTCCAGGGCTTCGTCGGCGCGCTGGCCACGCAAGTCCAATTCCATACCAGGCGAAACGTGCAGACTTACGGATGACGGGGGACTGCTGGCGGAGTCATCCGAGACGCGTTTCTTTCGGCGGTTGGCAGGCGCTGGATGATCTGATTGCGAGGCTTCACTGAATGGTTGCAGGTCAGCCAGGCGCGCCCGCACGCGCAGCATGCCAACCTGCACTTCGGCTTCCGCTTCCCCGAGCGCGGTGACCAGGCCTTGCGCATTGAGCGTTCGCAGATGGACTCTGTCTCCCAAGCGGAGCGGACGTCTTGGCTTCAGCAGTCCGGCTGCAGAAGCAACACTTGCAGATCCAGCTTCACCCAACGGTTGAACACGCCGTTCGAGAGGTTCAGCGATGCTTTCCTGCAGGGCTTCGACTTGCTCTTCGATCACGGTCAAGGCGTCAAGTGGTTGGCGGGCGCGCAGGAGGGCGCGGCGCGCCACGCTTAGCTCCTCGCCTAGAGCTTGCACCTGGGTTTCAGCCTCGGACCGCACTTCCTCCAGTACAGCGCGGCGCTCATCTTCGATGCGTTCCAGGCGCTCGGAGAGCGCTTTGCGTAGCTGTTCGACTTCCTGGTGGGCTTTCTCCGCGGAGGCGCGCGCTTGGCGCGATAGGTCGCGCTGGCGGTGGATTTCGTCCAACAGATCCTCGGCACGCAGATCAGCTGGACTGAGCTCTGATCGAGCGGAAGAGATGATCGGGTCAGGCATCCCCAGGCGCTGGGCGATCGCCAGGGCGTTCGAGCGCCCTGGCAACCCGATCGTCAAGTGATATGTTGGGCGTAAACTTTCCAGGTCGAACTCCACACTGGCATTGATCACTCCGGGAGTGGCATGGGAAAAAGTCTTGAGTTCGGGGTGGTGGGTAGTGACCAGGGTAGTTATGCCGCGCTCCAACAAGTGTGTCAGCAGGGCACGCGCCAGGGCCGCCCCCTCCTGCGGGTCGGTGCCGGCGCCCAATTCGTCCAGGATGACCAGCGATTGGCTGTCTGCCTGGTCTATGATATGGATGATGTTGGTCATATGCCCGGAGAAGGTGGACAGAGACTGTTCGATGGATTGTTCGTCGCCGATGTCAGCGTAAATATCATGAAAGACACTGATCTCCGAACCAGAATGAGCAGGGACATGCAGGCCGGATTGAGCCATCAAGGCCAGCAGGCCGACCGTCTTCAATGTGACGGTCTTCCCTCCCGTGTTAGGGCCAGTGACTACCAGGGCATAGGTTTGCGGGTCAAGCTCCACGTCGATCGGTACGACTGTTTGCGGATCGAGCAGGGGATGGCGAGCCTGGTATAGGCGGATTACACTGCCTGGATGTGGGCTCCCTTTAACCGCGGCCTTCTTCGTGGGCGGGAATGTGTGCAAAATGGGTTCGGTAGCGCTCAAATCATCGGCGTATTTGCCGCGCGCAAAAGCCAGGTCCAACTCGGCGATCACTCCAACGGTATGGAGCACCTCGTAAGCCTGACTGCCGATCTGTTGGGAGAGCTCGGCCAGGATCCGGCGTTCTTCGTCGCGCTCGGCGAGTTGCAGTTCTCGATATTGGTTGTTGAGCTCGACCACGGCCAAAGGCTCCACGAACAGGGTAGCCCCGGAGGCGGACTGGTCGTGGACGATAGCGCGCAGGCGACCTTTGAACTCGGCGCGCAGCGGTACTACATAACGACCATCCCGCTGGGTGACCAGGGCCTCTTGCAGGTAGGGGACGATATTGGGGTCGTTGAGCATGCGCTGCATCTTGGTGAGCAGGCGGTCATGGGAGATGCGTAAGTCGTGACGGATGGTTCCCAGCTTGGCAGAGGCTGAGTCGAGCACCTCACCGCGGTCAGAGATGGCACGCGTGATGGCGTCTACCAGGCCGAAGACAGGGGGGATCTGAGCAGCGATATCCGCCAGGTTTGGGTATTGCTCCTCCAGACGTTCAAAGGTACGCACCAGGGTTCGGGCGGCGAGCAGAGTCGACTTGACGTCCAGCATTTCGACGGGCGTCAGAACTGCGCCGTGAGCCGCCAGATCGACTTGAAGGCGCACGTCACGGGCACCACCGATGGTCAGGCCAGAGTGAGTCGCCAGCAGCTGGACGGCTTCGCTGGTCTCAGCCAGGCGGTGGCGAGCTTCCAAAATATCCGCGCTGGGACGCAAGGCGCGCGCCTTCTCAGCCGAAGCCTGAAAGGCAGTTTGGGCGGCCAGACGCTCCAGGATTTTTGGGAATTCAAGGATGTGAAGAGTTTTTTCGTCCATATGCGGCGAGAAAAAATTAAACGCCTTTCGTGCTAATCATCAGGCTAATCCGTGGACTCAGCTGGAGCTTTCGCACCGGTTGGCCGTGAACGGATCAGCTCCCAGCCGAGCAACCACAG
>DATDRM010000084.1:0-2262 GCA_035291705.1 Anaerolineales bacterium | reverse complement strand
CGTAATATATCATGATTGCGGTTCGATTGAGTTGATCAAACCGGCCAGGTTTGGTATAATGTGGTATAAGAATTCTATACCACTGGTTCGCTCCATCATGATCCACACGCTGCCCTTCGTCCATAATTCAGCCGGTCCTCTCGCCTATTCGATCCCCCTCTACATCCAGATCACTGAGGGTCTGATCGGGCAGATCGAAACGGGCGAGCTGGCCCCCGGTGAGCAGCTGCCTCCCGAGCGCGAGCTGAGCGAAAAGTTGGGCGTTAACCGGATGACGCTGCGCCGCGCCCTGCGCGTCCTGGAGACACAAGGCCTGATCGTCCGCAAGCACGGCGTGGGCACCTACATCGCCGCGCCCAAGATCGACCGCCCGATGGAGGTCGTCTTCCGCTTCACCAGCGGCATGCAGCAGCGCGGCTACACGCCGGGCGCCAGGATCATCTCCCTCGAACAGGCCGTGGTCGACACAGCCCTGGCCCGGGAGCTGGCCGTGGGGGTCTCCTCCCTGGCTTACCGCATCCTGCGCCTGCGTTCGATCAACCAGGAACCCGTCTTGCTCGAGAACTACACTATCCCCGCCGGGCGTTTCCCCGGCCTCGACCATCACGACCTGGAAAAGCGCTCGATCTACGAGGTGATGGAGAACGAATATGGCGTCGCCATTGTGAGCGCCCGGCAGAGCTTCGAGCCGGTGATAGCCTCGGCTTTCGAGGCTGAACTGCTGGAGGTCGAGCTGGGCGCCCCGCTCATGTTAGAAAAACGCATCTCGTATGACCAGCGCGGCCAACCCGTCGAATACGGCAAGGACCGCTACCGCGGCGACCGATTCCGCTTCGTCACCGAGGCCTCAGCGCCGTTTGATCTTTAAAGGAGAACCCATATGATCCACACCTTCGCCACGCTACTCTCCCCGGAACAAGTCGTACGCGTCCACGACGCTTCCCTGGAAATCCTCGAGCAAGTCGGCATACTGGTGCGCAACCCGCGCGCCCGCGAGATCTTCGCCGCCCATGGCGGGCGGGTGGACGCGCAGAGCGAGATCGTCAGGTTGCCGGTGCAGGTAGTCGAGCATTACCGCAAGATGTTCCCGCCCACGTTCACCTTCTGCGCCCGTGATCCACGTTATGATCGTTCCATCCCCGACGACAGCCCCTTGATCCTAACCGGCAGCTCCGCGCCCAACATTATCGATCCGGTGACCGGCTACGAGCGCCGCGCCCGCTCCGATGACCTGGCTCGCATCGCTCACCTGATCAACGAACTGCCCGGCTATGATGTATTCTCCATTTCCACGCTAGCCGACGATGCCCCGCCAGGCCAATTCAGCCTTTCGCGCTATTATCCCTCTCTCAAAAACACGGTCAAGCCGCTGCGGGCCAACACCCCTCCCAATGAAGCCGAGAACATGCTTCGCCTGGCATACCTGGTCGCGGGGAGCGAGGCCGCCTTCCGTGCCCATCCCTTCATCACCCACCACTACTGCCCGGTCGTCTCTCCGCTGACGATGGATTTTGACTCCACCTGGCTCTTGATCTTCTTCAGCGAGCAGAACCTGCCCAGTTATTTCTCTGTCGTACCTAACGCCGGGCTGACCTCCCCTCTAACCATGCTCGGCACATTGGCCCAGTGCAATGCCGAATTCCTGGCCGCCGCCGTGCTGACCCAGATGGTCCAGCCTGGTAAAGCGGTTATCTACAGCACCCTGCCGACAGTGGCCGATATGCGCAGCGGCGCCTATTCACCCGGCGCCATCGAGACCGGAATCCTGCACATGGGCTGCGCCCAGATGGCGCGCTTCTACGATGTGCCCGCCGGTGGTTATATTGGGTTGACTAATTCAAAGATCAACGATGCCCAGTCTGGTTTCGAGACCGGCATGTCCGCCGTTGCAGGCTATCTGGGCGGAGTGGATATCCTCAATATGGCTGGGCTGCTGGACGCGTTAATGGCATTCGACTTCGCCAAAGCCGTCATCGACAACGAGATCGCCCTTATGCTGAAGCAGATCCGCCGGGGATTCGAGTTCAGGGAAGAGAATTTCGCCCTGGACCAGATCGCTGCCATTGGCCCCGGTGGCATGTTCGCCGGCACGGAACATACCCTGGAGCGTATGCGCACGGGCATGTTCCTGTCAGATGTTGCTGATCGTGACCCGCGTGCCCAATGGCAGGAACGCGGCGGCCTGGATGCCCAGGCGCGCGCCCTGCGCCGCGCCAGAGACATCCTGACCCGCGACAATCCGGCCGTCTTTTCTCCGGAAGT
>DATDRM010000083.1:0-5073 GCA_035291705.1 Anaerolineales bacterium | reverse complement strand
TGACAGAGTTCGCTGTGATTCATCTCCAACACAAAGCGGGCAGCGATAATGCCCTGATCAACGGTTTGATGAACATTATCCTCGAAAAAGGTTGGGAAGATAAAACCTTCATCGCCGAACGAACGGAAGGATTTGAGGAGTTTAGATCGCTCCTCCAGGAATTTACCCCCGATAAGGTAGCCGAGATCACCGGTGTGCCTGTAGAGCTGCTCTATCAGGCCGCTGAGATCATGGGTGCCGTCAAGCCGATGGCTGTCATCTGGGCCATGGGTATCACCCAGCATATCACCGGGGTGCGCAACGTGTTGAACCTGGCAAATCTGCAGATGCTCCTGGGAAATATGGGTATCCCAGGCGGTGGGGTAAATCCATTAAGAGGCCAGAATAACGTCCAGGGCGCATGTGATATGGGTGGATTGCCAAATGTGTATCCGGCCTACCAGCCTGTAACCAGTGATGAAGTTCGCCATAAGTTTGAAGATGCCTGGGGGACGTCTATGCCGAATAAGGTCGGGATGACGGTAACGGAAATGATTCCAGGCATCCTGGATGGGAAAACCAAAGCTCTATACATCATGGGAGAAGACCCCTTAATGAGCGACCCCGATACCAGCCATATCCGCCATTGCCTGGAAGAATGTGATTTCATCGTATTACAGGACATATTCCCGACCGAAACCGCTCCTTATGCCGATGTGCTTCTGCCAGGCGTCAGCTTTGCAGAAAAAAGCGGCACGTTCACCAACACCGAAAGACGCATCCAACTGGTACGAAAAGCCATTGAACCAGAAGGAGCGGCTTGGGAAGATTGGAAGATCACGGCTAACCTGGCTAAGCGAATCCTTTCTGAGGGAAAGAGAGCGATTAACGGAGGGAGCTGGTCTACCTGGGATTATGGCGACCCTGAGGAGATCATGACGGAAATCGCAGCTCTGGCTCCCAGTTATGCAGGTGTAAGCCATGTAAGATTGCGAAGCGGGGAAACGTTCCAATGGCCTGTTAAAGACGCCTCCCATCCCGGAACACCAATCCTGCACGTGGGTAAATTCCCGCGCGGCCTTGGCAAATTTACCCCGGTTGAACATATTCCACCAGCAGAACTCCCGGATGATGAGTACCCGCTGGTATTGAGCACCGGACGAGTGCTCTATCACTGGCATGGCGGCGAGATGTCCCGTCGCGCCCAGGGGCTGTTGGAGATCTACAACAAACCGCTCATCGAAATCAATGCAGAAGATGCTTTCCGCCTTGGTCTCAACGGCAATTCGCGCGTGCGAGTCACCTCCAGAAGAGGCAGTATCGAGTTGGAAGCCTGGGTAACGGACCGCGTTCCACCCGGGATGGTCTACGCCAATTTCCACTTCCCAGAAGCTTCCGCAAATGAACTCACGATTGCAGCCCTCGATCCGGTTTCAAAAATTCCGGAGTATAAAGTTTGCGCCGTAAGGGTCGAGGCGGTTAGAAGGGATGTATTTCAGCTCTTCCATCTGAGGCCATAAATGCTTCCACAAACAAAATCACGAATACCGAATCCAATATCCCGCGCCAGGTTACTGGCGGCTCTCTACGCTGCCCAGGAACAATACGGTTGGCTCAGTCCGGAAGCCATCCGAGGGGTTGCAGACCGCCTCAATCTCACCCCTGGACAGGTTCACTCGACCGCCAGCTTTTACACCATGTTCAAATTACAGCCTCAGGGGCAATATCGGATTCAAGTCTGTGAAGGTCTCTCCTGTTACCTGGTTGGGGGCGCTGAACCGATCATCGATTATATTAAGAGACGATTGAATATCATCAACGGCGATACATCTCCTGACGGTAAATTCACGCTGGAAATCGTTCAATGCCTGGCGGCATGCGATCTAGCGCCGGCAGTCATAGTGAATGACGAGTTATATGGCAATATCTCCACCGATAAGATCGGCGATTTTTTGTCAGAGCTTTTAGCTAAGGATTAATCATGTTTGAACCGATCCTAACCCAGAATATTAATCGCCTGGATTCCGAGAAAATATCCGCCTACCTCGCCAACGGTGGTTATGAAGCCACTCGCCAGGCGCTTACCAAATACACCCCGGATGAACTGATCGAAATGGTCAAGCGATCCGGCTTACGCGGCAGGGGCGGGGCAGGATTTCCAGCTGGGAGCAAATGGGGTTTCATGCCCAAAGATGCGAGCATTCAAAAAATCGTGGCGATCAACGCTGATGAAGGTGAACCAGGTACCTTCAAAGACCGCCAGATTATTGAACGCGACCCTCACCAGCTGATCGAGGGCGCCATCATCGCCGGTTACGCGGTTGGCGCCAACCGGGCATTTGTTTACATCCGCGGGGAATTCACTTTAGGTTATAAGCGCTTAATCAAAGCTATTGCGGATGCGTACAACCTTGGTTATTTAGGCAAGAACATCCTTGGCACCGGTTTTGATTTGGACATGTCGGTTCAACGTGGGGCAGGAGCCTATATCTGTGGCGAAGAGACCGCCATGCTCGAATCACTGGAGGGGAAACCAGGAAATCCGCGCTTGAAACCTCCCTTTCCGGCCCAAATCGGTTTGTTCGGATTGCCCACCCTCGTCCAAAATATTGAAACTCTAGCTTGTATCCCACATATCGTTTTGCGGGGCGCCGAGTGGTTCGCAAGTATTGGAACGGATGAGAGTAAAGGTCCTAAAATATTTTCGGTCAGCGGCCACGTAAACCGACCAGGAAATTATGAGCTGCCTTTGGGGACAATGTTACGCGAGATAATTTTCGAACACGCCGGTGGCCTCCGTCACGGGAGGAGGCTGAAAGCCATCATTCCAGGCGGGACATCTACACCTGTCTTGACTGCTGACCAGGTAGACACACCCATGGCGTTTGAGACCCTCGAAAAAGCAGGTTCCCAGTTGGGTACTGGCGGGATTATTGTGATGGACGAGACCACCTGTATGGTGGAAACTGCCCGTCGTGTCGCCAAGTTCTACGCCCATGAGTCTTGTGGTCGTTGTACGCCATGCCGCATCGGATCGTGGCGCCTTTTTGAAACCCTGGAGCGGATAGAACAAGGCCAGGGTTTGCCGGGTGACATTGAACATGCCTTATATCTATCCCAAAACATTGATAGCCGTACTTTTTGCCCGATGGGAGCGGCATTGGTAAATCCGGCCCGCTCAACGATCATTAAATTCCGCCAGGAATACGAATACCACATCGATCAGAAAAAATGTAAGCCAAACCAAAATTAACCTAATCCCTCCGTGCAAACATAATGGAGCGTTTGAGCTATATGACCACAGAATTAAGGATTGATGCTTTACTACCTCAGGAAATGGCCACCCGGGCTGAGTACCTGGGTGTCCGCAAAGCTGAGATGCCAGGCTTGATGATGTTCACCCTGGCGATCCTGGCAGGCGCCTTCATCGGCCTCGGAGCGATGTTTGCCACTATTGTCACTGCTGGGGCGAGTGGCGTGCTGCCTTACGGCATTGTCCGGCTGCTGGCTGGCCTGGTGTTTTGCCTGGGATTGATTCTAGTAGTAGTTGGCGGCGCCGAGCTCTTCACGGGTAACAACCTGATCGTGATGGCCTGGGCTAGTGGCAAGGTGACCAGCCAGGCACTGCTGCGCAATTGGATCATCGTCTATATCGGCAATTTTGCTGGTGCGATTGCCACTGCAGTAATGGTCTTTACCAGCAAGCAATATCTCTTTGGAAACGGGAACGTCGGCCAAACAGCCTTGGGGATTGCCAATTCCAAAGTTCACCTGGGATTCATCCAGGGAATCGCTCTGGGAGTGTTGTGCAACGCCTTAGTCTGCCTGGCAATCTGGATGACTTTCAGTGCTCGCAGCACGATGGATAAGATCGCGGCCATCATCTTCCCAATAACCGCATTTGTTGCGGCTGGTTTCGAGCATAGCATCGCCAATATGTATTTCATCCCAATCGGCTTGTTGATTAAATACCTTGACCCGGCCTTCGTCGGCACCACCAACCTTGACGTGAGCGGCCTGACGTGGGGAACCTTCCTGATCAACAATTTGCTGCCGGTGACCATTGGCAACATCATCGGCGGTTCGATTTTCGTCGCCGCCGTTTACTGGTCGGTCTTCCTGCGCCAGAAAAAAGCGTAGTTATCCAGCATAGTGCAATGCAAAACTATCCATTTATCTAAGGAAAAAACTATGAGAGCCTACGTGTTGATCAAAATTCGAATGGGTGATATTAGCGAAGTCGTTCGCCAGATGCGCCGCATTGAATCCGTGAAGGAGGCCAATATGACTTTTGGCCCCTATGACGTTGTAGCTATTATCGAGGCTAAGGATGTCAACCACCTAGGTCGTATCCTGGCCGCCTCCATCCAGCCCATCCCAGGGATCGTGGAGACGCTCACCTGCCTGGCTGTTGAGGTATGACCTCATCGAGGAAAAGGCTTTTAAAGTCGTGCGAAACGAGCCCATCTAAGACTTCTGAAACCTGACAATTCCCGCAGAGGATACCAGGATTTAAATGCCGGAGCGTGAAAAAATAAGCCAATTAGAAGGTCGCGTCGAGGAATTGCGCCTCCGCTTGCAGGACGCAGACTCAAAAGCGCTGGCCGATCGTACGGGGGCAAAATTCAAACCCGCTAGTCAAGAGGCTGGGGAGTTCTCATTACTTCTTTGGGACCGTGAGATCAGACTGTCTTATCCCACTTTCCTCGCTCGGGATGCGCAGAATGGGGAAGAAATTCCTACGTACCTGCAGGCCTTGCTGTTATACTATTTCAATACTTGCGATGGTTCTTTGGATTCGGGGCGATGGATCGCTTTCTCAGAGTTGCCTGATGGCAGGTTCTATAACCAGGCTTTCCAGGGCTACACCGGCAAGGCAGTGGCGCAGACTTTCGAGAACGACCTGGAGTCTTTTGCCCAAGTCGCGGAAAGTTTAGCAGGCAAAAGGATCTACTTTTTGGGTGACCTGGCTTATGCCTTCCAGGTTCTACCGTTAGTCTCCCTGCTAGTCGTTTACTGGCGAGGCGACGAAGAGATGCAACCCACTTGCCAGATTCTCTTCGATGCAGCTGTGAGCCACCATCTCCCCACCGA
>DATDRM010000082.1:0-16322 GCA_035291705.1 Anaerolineales bacterium | reverse complement strand
GTGAAATGCCAGCCAGTGCGATTCGATCCCTTGCCCCGTCACCCCACCACAAGCGACCAGGCGCGCTTCCAGGTCTGCCTGGATATCCAACGCCAACCGGCGGTCAGCTGGGTTCTGTGTCAAGCTCTCCAACACAGCCTGACCCCAAGCGATATGCGATTGTCCGATCCCCGCCAGGTGACGTAGCATGCGCACAGTCGGGGTGTCAGCGAGCGGATCAGTTGCATCGGCGTGATAGACGTAAGTGCTGACCAGGTGCGGTTCGAGCACCCGATATACGGCGACCAGGCGCTCGGTTGTAGAAGCCAGGTTCCAGATACTCTCACAAAGAGAGGCGAGTTCGTCAGTGGCTGGTTCCTGGCGTTCTCGGTTCGAGCGTAGCTGTTCCAGACGTTCGCCCAGCTGATCTGCGGCCTGAGCGTGATCATAGACATGGTAGCCAAAAGCCGCTTTATATGCGATCTGTGGGGTGGTGTGACACCAGCCGCCGATCATCTCCATCAGCTGGATTTCAATGTAGCGATAGTTCGCCAGGCGGCGGGAATTCTCCCGAACAGTAAAGCGACCACCAAATTCCCGACGATCAACTATTGGCATAAGCGTCTCATCTTTCGATCATGACCGGCGTCTCCGGAAAACGCACAACATAACCGTCGTCTTTGCCGGTATCCTGGTGCAGCAAGACGACTACTTTGAGCGGTTGGTCGAGCGCCAGCGGCGCGCCGTGCCAGACGCCTCGCTCCAGCAGTACGCCCTGGCCTTGCCGCACTCGAAAGACCTGGAACCGCACCAACGGTGGCAACCGATCCGGTTGATCCGGATCATCCGGCGGGCCAACATAAACCAGGCAGTCACCACCGACTGGGATGAGCAGCTCCATGCTGCTCATGTGGCGCTCTGCCCAATCGAAGGTCAGATCAGCGAGGTTCAAATCCAGGTAGCCAATCCCAAAAGGGCGCTCATCCCCAGCCAGGAGAGCGTTCTCTCCCCACCAGGCCCAGCCAGGGCCAGCTGCATCGTGCGTCCGGACTGGCTGTTCGATAACTTTTCCGTACGGGGCAAAGGATTCCTGAGTGAGATTCAAGATGGGTAATTTCACGGATGCCTCCTCCTTACTATCCAGTAAATCCCTCATTATCATAGATCGAAAGTGAACTGCTGGTATCCAACCAGGCGCGGGGCCCCGCAGAGACCAGATGGTCGCTGGACGGCCTCTAGCAGGTTGACCAGCGTATTGGCTACTCGCAACTCCAGCAAGTTCTCGCCCGGTTTCAGCAGTTGCGTGACCTCGATATCATACCCCGGCCACAGACGTATGCCCGCAGGCTGCCCATTTACCAGCACCTCTAGCGCGTCGTCCTGGAGCTCCGCTTGCAAGAACACCCGTTGGCTCAGGAATGCTTCGGGAAGTTGGAAACGCCGGGAATAAACAGCCAGACCGGAATAGAAGGGGTATCCCTGCTCCGTCCAGGATTGGGGTTGGAGCGTACTGCGTGGAGCTGAGATTTGGTAACGGCCATCGCCAAGTAGGTCCAGGCTGAAATCGCCGGTGATCTTCAGCAGGTCCAGCAAACCGTCCGTGGATTTTGTGACCACCAGTCGCAGGGCGATCAGGTTATCGCCGCGCTGGAGATGGAGAGTAATGTCAACTGCTTTCATCTGGCTGTCGAAGGCGCTCCGGACTGGTGCCGAAGTGACTGGCTGCCCATTGATATGCAATTCCCAATCAGAGCCAGCAAACCCGTCCACGATCAGGTCAACATGCGGTGGTAGGTAGTCTGCCAGGAAACGAATCTGGTACCAGACCGGGGTCGGATAGGGCAGATCAGGCTCAGCCGGCAGCTGGTAAGTCCAGGCACCAGGGACCATTGGCAGCCAGCCAGCGGCTGGCTCGGCTAACGGAGAAGTATATAATTTCCGGTCCCTCCCGGGCTCCTCCTGCGTCGCCAGCCAATTTCCGATCACTAGAGCGTTAGCGGCTTCTGCCTGGAACTCCCACTCGCCGCCTAATAGGATCGGCTCAGATGGGATCTTTCCCCGCGCTGTTTTTCGGATCCGCTTTCCGCCCTGCTCCAAAACAATGAATCCTTCTGATGTTGGCCCATATCCGGTGATCCGCCCACCACCAGCACCAGGATCGAGGGAATCGAACCTCAAGTTGGTCTCCAAAATTTGAATGCCGCCGCCCGGACGGGTCAAGACAAAAGCTGAGCCGACTTGCGACAGGTCGATCTGAAAGTGCGTCCTCCCGTCTATTGCCTGGAATGGGACGATGGGGTGCTCTTTACCTGTCGACGGATCCCACCTCACTGGTTGGACCTCTCCCGCGATGGATACCCTCGCAGAAATACCATTGAACGTAGGGTTGACAAAGAAGTAAATGTCCTGATCGTCGTTTATCCGGTGCAGGTAAAAGACATCCGGATGATCGATGGTCACATCAGGGGTAACCAGACTGTTCAAAACTGCACGCATGGCATCCGCCATCGCCTGGCGTTCCTGGTTCACTTCTCCAGTGATTTCCTGGCGTTCGCGATCGGCCTGGGCGAAATAATAGCGGCTGACCTCGCTGCTCCCCGTTTCGACCACGAGCAAGGGGCTTTCTGGCTGGCCGGGGGTACCCAATTCCCATTGCAGGCGCATGGGCAGATGGCGGGCCAGGGCGTAGCTGCGCAGAAAGCCGGCTTTACCCCCGCTCGGGGAGGCGCGCTCGATGAGCTCGATCTCCTGGGCCTGACGGTAATTCTGTTGAGTCTCGGCAGGGTTCACGCCGAAGAGGGTCTGCATACGATCCGAGATATCCACGAGACTATCCTGGCTGAACGCCCGGTCAGGTAGGAAGACCATACCAAGCACCTTCCCGCCTTGGGCTACATACTGTTCCAGCCGCTCGACGGTGTCCAGCTTGAGATGCGTAATGGGCGGCAGGATGAGCAGCTCATAGGCTTCGTCATGCACCCGCAGGGAGCTCCCTACCAGCTCCGCACTGGCCAGCAGATCCTCGTCTAAGTAATCAAAATCATAGTGCAGGCGTAGGAGCAGATCGGTGAGAGCGTAAGTATCATTCTCCAATCGCTCGCCCATTGGCGTGCGATGCTGAGGGATGTAGACGGCGAACATGGCGTTAATCGGCCACAGCACAGCCACTTTGGCAATGTGCCGCCCGCCGCTAAGAAGATGACTCAACCGGCTAATGTAATTGGAGAACTCACCATAGTACCGCCACCATGGGTACTGGTAGAACATGGAGGGCGGCCAATCGCGCTTGCGTGGCCCCTCTAGTGTGTAATGGAAGCCGTGCGGGTTAAGCAGGTTGACGCCCAGCACGTATTCCCAGTCGGCGATCCACTTCATGCGCTGCATGGTAGCATCCATGAAGATGCCACCGAAGGATTCGCAAAGTAGCCGCGGGCTGCCCAGCTGGTGGGCGGCCGAGCTGGCTACCTTCATGGCGACATGCTCGCTCGGGCGGTCGCGAGTACCGATAATCGGGTAGAGATGGTCAACGCCGACCACGTCCATGTGCTGGTAGTGCCTGAAGAGGTTACCCTCTACCCGGATCATGCCGCGCACGCCCTCCTCGTAGAGCAGGTGACCGGTGAAAAGCACATTGTGCGCCTGGCACCAGGTATGAATTTGCTGGTAGAAAGCCTGGCTGTAGAAATCAGTCAGAGTGTTGTAGAAATCATACCGCACACGGGCGCTTTCCGGGCTGAGGTCGAAGAACAGGTCAGGCAGGCGGGGTCGCAAGTTATAGCCATTGCGCTCCTGAAAGCGGCGGAACATATCCTTCGTCCAGGGAACGACAGCGTTGTCTGCGCCGCTCAGGAAGTAGTGCATGGCTGGCTCGTCGGTGTAGAAGCCCAACATCTGCGACGCCATCCATCTCTCTACAGCCTGAGCATACGGCTCATACCCCAGGCGTAAAAACTCCTTGGTCGATTCCGGGTTTAGCGCGTCGATGTAGTAATCGGCCTCCTTCTCAACGATGTAGACCAGCCGCCAGTTTCCGGCCGGCGCTTCCCAGGGGATGACATTGACGAAGGACAGGTTGGGGGTTAAATCAACGACCTGCCTGTCGCCTCCGTCCAGGCGGATCGCGAAGGCGGCCACTGGTGTGGAGTGCTCGAAGTCCAGATAGCGGCTATCCGCGCCGGTCAGGTAGGTAAACCAGGGGCCACGCACGGTGAAGTTGATGCATTCAATGTAACGTTGGGCAAGATCTGGCCGGGCCTGGAGCACGCGCTTATCGGCAGTACCGCTCGGCCAGTTCATCTCGTCGTAAATCCAGGTCTTCAATCCCAGTTTCTCGGCCTCTTCAACCGCGAATCTGATCCGGTCTAAATAAGTCGGGGTTATGTAAGGAATTTCTAGGCCATAACGTCCATGCAGGATTATCCCTGGCATTCCCTTTTCAAAGAATTCCCGGATTTGATAGCGCATCTCCTCCGGGTTAAGTTCACCGTTCAAGAACCAGAATGGTAGGATGCCGTATTCACGAGGCGGCAATTGAAAATGTTGAAGATCAAGCGGAATCCTGGGCCAGGGCATAGGTAACGACATCATTCACTCCATAACTCATATTTTCCTCTCCCAACTTTGGCGAGGAGGGGTTTGGTTTTCCACCAGGCGACTCAATCCATGACAACAGTAGATTTTACAAAACCGGCAGGTTTTTCGTGGGCGGTGCGAAACGCCTGATTTATCTCGGGCAGCGAGAAGCGATGGGTGACAAGTTCAGCCAGCGAAAGCCGCCCTGCTGTAAGCAACCTTACGCCGATGCGCATGCCGCGCAAGATGGTTGAGACCTCTCGAAAATGAGCGTTGATGATTTGGAATGCCATCCAGTTCCAGTGCGCCAGCGCGATCTCACGCATCCCTCCCTGGTGGTATCCGACAATCACGACTTTACCACTCATGCGCGTTACCTCGCCCAGCATCTGCAGCGGCGCTTGCACCCCGGTTACTTCGAAGCTGACATCCGCGCCCTGCCCGCCAGTCAGTTCCTTGACCACCTCAGTCAGAGATTCTTGACCCACGTTGACGATATGTGTGGCGCCTAACCGCTTTGCTCGCTCTAAGGCGTCCTGGCGGGTATCGGCCACAATCAGGTGGCGCGGCCCCTGAAGCTCTGCCAGCATCTGCACCAGGTTGCCCATGAAACCGGCGCCGATGATGACGACATCGTCTCCCAGGGAAACGTTGGCCAGTTCGATGGTATTGACCGCGCACATGAGCGGCTCAATCAGAGCAGTATCCAACGGCACATTTCCGACCGGGAAACAGTACTCGGCCTTGGCTGCAACGTACTCGGCGTAACCTCGCGAAGTGACCCACAACGCGACCGGCTCACCAGGCTCCAGGCCGCTCACTTTTGCTCCGACCTGCTCAATCACTCCGCTTACTTCGTGGCCGGGGAAGCGCGGGAAGATTTCTTTCCCAGATTTCCCTTCCCACATGTCCAATTCGGAGGTGCAAACACCGCAGGCCGCCACCCGCACCAGCACTTCATCCGGCCTGGTCTGCGGTACAGGCTCATCGACAATGTCAAAGGTATAAGGTGCTTTCAGCAGTGCAATCTTCATTTTCTTGTTCCATCCTTGATTGGTTTAGTCTCTCTCCACCAGAATCCTGGCAGATAGGCCAGGGACTGGCACTTTTACGATGTCTGACGTACCGACCCGAATGAGTTCGTCTGCCAGGCGATCTGATAACGAGCCTTGCCTGGTGAGGGATTTGAATTGCTCAGGCAGCTCGAACTCGACTTCGGCCGGCTCTTCATAAAAGTTTAACAATACCACCACTGGCTGCCCGGACGGTTCAACGTAGCGGATATATCCATAGACCTCCTGTGGGATCGATGGGATATTCAATGGTATCCAAAGGCGTGAATGAAGGCTGGGAATTTCTTTGCGCAGGGCGATCAACTTCTTATGGTATTCACGTAGGCCAGGATACTTCTCTTCCCAAGTGAGTGGCTGTGGATCGTAATAAGGGCGGAACCATTCCCCCACCTCATCGCCGGTATAGATGCATGGAATCCCAGGAAGAGTCAACAGCAGGGTAGTCGCTACCCGCGTCATCCCTTCTCCATGACTGGTGATGAAACGCGTCCCGGTGTCATTGTTGTTCAAAAAACGGAAGATCAGGGCATCAGGATGGAAACCGTCCGGCCGGTTGGTCAGAGCAGCATGCAGATTGTACGTAAGCAGGCGATGTTTATAGGAGTCCCAGACCAGCTCCCAGGCCCAATGCCCAAGCTGGTCAGTCCAGTCGTAGGCGGCATCGAAACCATTGTCGAAATAGAAGGGATCGCGCGCGCTGGCCTCTGCCAGGAGCAGAAGATCGGGCTTGATCCGTTTTAGCTCGCTGCGCCATTCTGGCCAGAAATCTGGCCGGCGCTCTCTAATGCCCCAGGCCACGTCTACCCGAAATCCATCCACGTCGAATTCCCGCACCCAATAACAAAAGGCTTCGATCATCCAGCGCCGGACTTCGGGATTGTCATAATTCAGGTTTGGCAGGTGTGTCCAGTCGAAGTAGTTGGTAACCGAGCCGTTCTCGTCGCGATCATAGAAATCCCAATATGAGGATTGTTCTCCGTGCTCCAGGGTGTCTTGGAAGTAGGGGTGCTCGACTGACGAATGGTTGGGGACAAAATCCATCAAGATACGGAGGCCCCGCGCGTGGGCTTCCTGCACCATCCGATGGAAATCCTCCTTCGTCCCGTTCCTCGGGTTGAGCTCAAAATAATCGACGACGGAGTAGCCGTAATCAGGGGATACATTCACCGGCGCCAGCCAGAGAGCGTTTACCCCCAGGTCTTGTAGATAATCCAGCTTCTCCATGATCGCCTTGAAGCCCGGACTACCAAAATTGCGGGGAATAACACCATAGATAATGGCCTTCTCCACCCAGGCAGGATTTTCTTTATCATAGTTCGGGATGCGCACCTTGCCACCGGTTACCTCAACATAGGTGGTGGCGATGTCCTGCCTGCCGTTCTGGTCGACAATCCGCAACGAAAAATAGTATTCGCCATCGATGAGAGGAGGGGCCAGGATGATGTGCTCGCCGCTCACCTCGCCGCGAAACTCGCGCTGGCTCATCCCATCCACGCCCTGCACTTCCACGGCTGCGGGATTCCCCGGCCGGGCAGACCAGATGTGCTCGATGATGGCTGCCCCATCGCGCTCGTCGGGCTGGCTTATCGCGCCAGCGAGCACCAACTTGCCATCTTCAAGCGATGCGCGGATGGCGGCTTTAGGCTTTTGCCTTAGTCGTTCGGTGAAGTTCAGCATTTGCGATGTGACCTCCTGCCCATTCGCCCGCTTGCAGATCGCTACGACGTGGTTTTCACCCTCAGACAATTGCACCTGGCCTGAAAAATTCGCGCCCTCCCGGCTGGCCTCGAGGTTAAGGCCGTTGACATTGACCGTGACCGTCTGGCATTCGTCCGGGCCGATAACCTTTCCGTTGACAGGCCTGTTCCACATCCAGACGTCTGCATCACTCCCCTCCAGCTGGACCTCGACTGGCGCTACGGCGGTCGGGGTGAGCAGCGGACTTGTTGAGGTCGGGATCGTCTCTGATCCGTTCGGCTGAGGAGACGTTAGGGCGGGTCCCGATCCGGGCTTAATTGGTTTGCAGGCCGCCGCCAGGGTTCCCCCCGCAGCTATCAGGCACAGGCGTAAGAAACTCCTGCGGTCGAGCCCGTTCTTATCCATGGCAGTGATTTTCTTCGGCTCGTTTGCGCCAGAGCGCATGTTTTCGATCGGTTACTTCATCCCGGTCAACGCAATTCCCCGGATAAAGTAGCGCTGGAAGATCAAGAAGATCAGTAGCACGGGCAGCGTTGCCAGCACCGAGCCGGCCATCACGTCATCCCAGGCGGTGCGGTTCTTGACAAAATACAACGCCAGACCGAGCTGCACCGTTTTCAATTTTTCACTGCTGATGACCAGCAGTGGCCAAAAGAAGTCGTTCCAGTTCCAGGTGAAAGTAGAGATGGCGTTGAAAGCAATCGCCGGGCCGCTCAGTGGCAGGGCAACCTGCCAGTAAATGCGAAACTCAGAAGCCCCGTCCATGCGGGCAGCATCGATCAGATCGTCGGGGATGGATTTCATGTACTGGCGGAAGAAGAATATGCCCCACACACTGACCGAGGCAGGCAGGATTAATCCCCAATACGAATCCAGCCAACCATGCCCCCCCTGCCCGAGGAGATTATTCCCCCCGAAGAAAGGGATATGCTGCAGGATCAGGTAGTTAGGGATCAGGAACACTACGCCCGGGATCATCAGCGTGCCCAGCATAAATACGAAGATCGCATCCCGGCCCGGGAAGCGGCGCTTAGCAAAGGTGTAAGCAGCCAGGGAGTTGAAGAACAGCTGCAAAACCACTACCGATATCGCGATGAACGCGCTGTTCAGGAACCAGCGCCCTAAGCCAGCGGCTTCCAGAAAGTCATGGTAATTATCGATGGTGAAGTTTTCCGGCCACCAGGTGGGTGGCCAGTTGAACATATCACCCAGGGGTTGGAAGGAGGCTGAAACCATCCACACCCAAGGCGCGGTGAACAGAATGACGCCGATCACCAATGTCAAGTAAACCAGAAATTTCCCGAGACGGCTCAAAATTTCACCGAGATCGACCCGCGAGACTGGTCGGACACTGGTGATCTCTTTTTCTTGAGTGGTAACTGCCATAGTGTGAACCTCCTTTACCCAAGTTTTCTGAATTAATACTGGATGTCGCCTTTTATATATTTCATCTGGATGATAGTGAAAATGAGGATCAGCGCGAACAGGATATAAGCCATGGCGGACGCGTAGCCCATTTCAAAATGCCGAAAGCCCTTCTGGTAAATGTAGTAACCGACCACGGTAGTGCGGCCGAGCGGTCCGCCGTTCGTCATGATGTAGATGTGCGCAAAGGCTTGGAAGGATCCGATTATCGATGTGATCAAGACATAAAACGTCGTCGGAGAGAGCAGCGGGACAGTGACGAAAAGCATTCTTTGAAAGCCGTTCGCCCCATCGACTTTCGCTGCGTCGTAGAGTTCCTCGGGAATCGATTGCAGACCAGCCAGGTACATCACCATGATCCCGCCGGTGCCCATCCACACGCCCATAATGATCAATGCGGGCATCGCCAGATCCGGGTCCGCCAGCCACAGCAATTTTTCCTTGATGATGCCCAGCCTGAGCAGGTAATAGTTCAGCAGGCCATAATCACCCTGGTATATCCACTTCCAGATCACAGACGAAACCACCAGCGGCGTGATAACCGGGATATAGTAAAAGGTACGGAAAAGTCCCTGGCCGCGCACCTTGGTGTTCAGCAACAGGGCGATGAGCAGGCCAGAAGCCATGCCAAGCGGTACTCCGAAGCCAGTGAACAGGATCGTATTCCACAACGACTGAAAGAATTTTTCGTCCTTAAACAGGTGGATGTAGTTTTCTAGCCCAACGAATGGCTTGGCCGGCTCGAGTATATTCCACTCGCGGAAGCTGATATAGAACGAGAAGCTCACCGAGAAGAGGGTGAAGATCGAGAACAGAATAAACCACGGCGAGAGGGACAGATAAGCGCTCCACTGCTTTCGCATCTGTTTAAAAGTGTCGCCAAAAGTTATCGGTTCTTTACCTGGTTTTTGTTGGGTGCGTGCAAGAATTGCCATGTCACTCCTTTCCATGCAAGTTCGCCAGCGCTAACTGGCAACCAGCCTCTGCCAGTTAGCGTGCCATCACCCAGCTTAACTTTGGGGGTTAGGGGTTTCTAACAAGGTTTGACCGTTGTTAGAAACCCCACTATGATCAAGATGGTTCTGTTGTAACGTTACTCTTTCAGCTTTTCTTCGGCTTCTTTGGCTGCTTCGATGACCGCCGTTGCCCCATCCGGGTACTCTCCGTAGAATGCGAGGTTGAGGTGGGCAAACAGGGCTTCATCCACCAAATAGTACTCCGGCTGAACGGCTGTTTCGACGAAGGCGCATTGCATGGCGTCCGCGAAGCCTTTCAGGACTTCACGGTTCTCATAGGTCGTCGGGTCTTCCAGCAAGGAGATGCGCGGCGGCAGCAGCGTCGAGGGCGCCTCTTCCGTGCCCAGGTTCAGCTCGCGCATGTTCTCGGGAGCGGAGACGAACTCGATCCACTTGAAGGCTGCCTCCTGGTTCTTGCTTCCAGAGAACACCACCAGATGGTCAGATGCGACTGTGGTAGCGCAGCGCTCATCCTGCGGCAGCGGGGCGGTTGCCCACAAACCGGTGACATCTGGGAACTCGGTCAACAACGTTCCGGCAAACCATGAACCGGCCATGTACATGGCGACATCGCCGTTGGCAAACGCCACCCGCCCATCCCACGAGTTGGAATTCAAGAAGTCAGGCGGGGAGTACTTCACCAGGCTTACATAGAAGTTGGCTGCCTTCTGTCCCTCCTCGCTGTCGAAGACGACATCGTTGGGATCATCCGGATTCAGCGCCAACCCGCCAGCCTGCCACAGCCAGGGCAGGAAATAGTAGCTCGACTCGTAATCGGTTGCGAAAACGATGTAGCCATACTTGTTGTTAGCCGTATCGGTCAGCTTCTCGGCATACTCCTGGAACTCCTCCCAGGTCGTCGGAGGTTTATTGGGATCGAGGCCGGCCTCTTCGAAGCGGTCGGTGCGGTAGAACAATCCGGTTGTCTCACCGTCGATCGGCAGACCGAAGTAGCTGCCCTCGACCGAAGCTGCGGTCAGGAAGGCCGGGACGTAATCGGTCAGGTCGATCACTGTGCTCTTGGCGACGAAATCGTCCAATTTCACCAAGGCAGCCCGTAGGCCGAACTCGCCTACGGTCCCTCCATCGATATAGGCGGCGTCAGGTGGGTTGTTTGCCGCCACTTGGGTGAGCAGCTTGTCGTGCATCTCTTCAAAAGGCACGTCCACAAACTCGATAGTGATGTTCGGGTGGATGGCAGTAAATTCCCGGGATAAGACTTCCCAGGCGTCGTCCTCCTCTCCCGAGTGTACCCAAGAAGCGAAGGTGATGGTGACCGGTTCTTCGGGATCGGGGATTTCTGGGCTGAAGTCCAGATCCTCTGTCGGCTCCGGTGGGGGTGGTTCAGTCGGCTCCTCGGTCACCTCGGCTGGGGGCGGTACAGTTGGCCCTTCCGTCGGCACAACCTCTGGGGGTGGGGCTCCAGTGGTCGGGGCAGCAGCCGGCGGCGGGGCGCACGCTGCCAACAGCGCAACGATGACGAACAGCGACAAGGCTGCCCAATAGAGAGACGAACTTCGATTGTGAGTGTTCATTTTTGCCTACTCCTCCTTGGAATGATGATTAGTCGCTCGGCATTTGAGTGTACGCCAACTGATTTGCGAGGCGTGGGGGCTGAAACAACGTGGCGTACTCGTCGCAACCTGGATCGCCAAGCTTAGTCCAGGTTAGTTTAATAAACACGATCCATCCAAGATCGCGTCGCTGCCCATTAGAGAGAGATAATTCCGCCATTCATCCGGTTACTGCTTAGCCTCCATTCGAGTCGTTTCCAGGCCAATCCCGGTTGCCGCTGAAGCAATGAATTGTTCCAGTTCTTCAGCCGTCGGCAGAGATGGCTGAGCCCCCGCCCGAGTAGCCGTGATCGCGCCGGCTGCATTAGCATACCGGACAGCCTGGAACAGGTTTTCGCCCTTGCCCAGAGCTACGGCCAGCGCCCCATTGAAGGCATCCCCCGCGGCAGTCGTATCCACGGCGGTCACTGAGAAGGCAGGGACATAGGTCTTTTTTCCGTGTGACAAGATGTAAGCACCTTCCGAACCAGTTGTCATGATCAGATTAGGCACTTCTATCCGTGAAAAAAGGTGGGAGACGAAATCTTGACTATCCTGAGAATGATTATCTCCAACCAGGATCGCCGCTTCCGTCTCATTAGGGGTCAGGATATCGACCAGCTTGAAAAACTCATTGGGGATTTGTCGAGCCGGGGCGGGATTGAGGATTACCCTGACTTTATGCCGGTAAGCCAGTTCAGCGGCTGTCTGGACAGTGTCGAAGGGCACCTCGAGCTGTAGGAGAAGGCTGTCGGCTTCCTTTATCGCGGTTTCCGCTGCCAGAACATCTTGAGAGGAGAGTCGGCTGTTGGCGCCGGGTGCGACGGCGATAATATTCTCGCCGTCTTGATTCACCATGATCAGCGCCACCCCGGAGGGTGTTTCCTTATCCAGAACGATAAAATCGGTTTGGATGCCCTCTTTTTTATAGGCATCCAGTGCCTCACGGCCCAAGTTATCATCGCCTAGCCGGGCAATAAAAGAGACGTTTCCCCCAAGACGAGCAGCCGCAACTGCCTGATTCGCTCCTTTTCCACCCCTGGCAACACAAAACTGTTCTCCCAATACCGTCTCACCCCTTGAAGGGAGTTGCGAGACGCGGACGACGAAATCGGTATTCGCACTGCCCACAACGACGATTTTTGGATTCATGTCAAACCTGTTCCAGTCTCCTCTGGAGTGCGAAGGGCGGTTTGTGTTGGCGAATGTTGAATGGTCTAGATTCGGTTGTGCCGCCTCTCTTGGGCGTCACCTGGCTTCATTGAGGCAACTACCTTTAATCAACAGGATTATGCGTCGTGCTCCCCCGGACAATTAATTCTGGGGAGAGTGTTAAACGACGAGCGGGGCAATTTTTATCAGCGATGCGGTTTGCGAGCAGATTGACTGCCTGAAAACCGATCTCGGTTTTTGGCTGGGCGATAGTGGTGAGAGGGGGATTCATAAAACGGGCGAGTTCAATGTCGTCATAACCGATGATCGCCAGGTCTTCAGGTACGCGGTGGCCAGATTTGGCAGCGGCGCGCAGGGCACCTACAGCCATCAGATCATTTAATGCAAAAATGGCCGTCGGCGGGGAGTCCAGATTGAGCAGCGTGCATGTAGCCACCAGACCCGAATCGGGATGGTAATCGCCCAAGAAGAGCAGAGATTCATCGTACAGCATATCCTCTTCTTCGAGAGCCCTGCGATAACCGTTGACCCGTTCAGCGCTGGTATTGATGTTGGAAGGCCCCATGATACAAGCGATCCGCCGGTGCCCCAGTTCAATCAGGTGTCGTGTGGCGAGATAACCACCTTGCTGGTTGTCTGTAAGGACCGCATCCACACCCGACTTTGGCAGGTCACGGTCTACTAAGACCACGGGCATTTCCTGGCTCAGGAGGAAATCGAGTGAGTCGACCTGATCACCTGTGGCGACGAAGATAATCCCATCCACTTGATGCTTGCTCAACACATCAACGTATAATTGTTCTCGATGGGTATCGCGTTCGGTATTACACAGGATAACTTTGTAGCTCAGCTTGAAGGCTGCGTCTTCGATGCTTCGACCGATTTCGGCGAAGAAAGGATTAGAACTATCTGGAAGGATCAGACCGATGGTGTTGGTTTCGCCTCTCCGCAGAGAACGGGCAAGGGCATTGGGGCGGTATTTCAATTCGCTCATCGCCGCCAAGACGCGGTCGCGAGTATTTTGGGAAACGAAGCGCGTGTCATTGATTACATGCGATACCGTTGCGTAAGATACTCCAGCTCTCTTGGCGACTTCTCGAATTGTGGTCATCGATGGTCGTGGGATAAAATGTGGGGTATACTATCGTCAGGTAAACGTTTACGTAAACGTTTTTATAATTTTAGCACACCCTTTTACGCGAGTCAATCAGGTTTTCTACCCAATTTATCTCTATAGTAGGAATTTTCATGAAGATTGACCTCCAGGATGAAGCGATAGGCCATGTTAGACGTCTGGTCTCTGATATCAGCAGCCGCATGATTGGTTCGCCGGGAAACCACGTTGCGGCAGACTACATTGCAGAGCTCTTCCGAAAGGCCGGGCTTTCGGTAGAATTCCAGGACTTTCCCTGTCCGGATTGGGCTGAAGAATTTACCTCCCTGGAGCTCGGTGAAGAAACGCTGGAGGCCTCAGCAAACACCTTTTCCCCTTCTTGCGATGTCCGGGCACCAACCATCGCAGTGGGTACATATGAGGAGCTGCTATCCGCCGGTATCTCTGGGCAGATCCCCATTTTTTACGGCGAGCTGGCACAGCGTGAACTGGCCGCCAAGGGGGCCATATATGTCTCGGAACGCGATCGGAAGATCATCCAATTGCTGGAAGAGAGACAACCGGCAGGGCTGATCACCGTTAATCCCTCCTTGTATGGGCGGTGGCGGTTGATCGAGGATTTCGATCTTGCCATCCCGTCGGTCACAGTCACTGCTCGTTCAGGACTGAAATTAATTGAGCGCGCCGGCGATCCGGTGCATATGAGAATCTCTACGCATCGGACGCCCAGCCATTCTGCGAACGTCATTGGGCGGCTGGCAGGCGAGCGGCCAGAGCGGATCGTGCTCTGCGCCCACTACGATACGAAAGTCGATACTCCCGGTGCCTCTGATAACGCCGCTGGTGTGGCTTGTCTCCTGACTCTAGTTTCCTGTCTATGCCCCTCCCCACACCGTCATACCTTGGAATGGGTCGCATTCAGCGGGGAAGAGATGTATGGTTTGGGCGATATGGAATATGCATCCAGGACGGGAGATGGATTCAACCGCATCGCCGCTGCTATCAATTTCGACGGCGTTGGACTCCGAATAGCAGCCAACACGATTGCCACCTTCTCAGCCTCCAAACCCTTCGATGAAATGATTGATCGCCTGAAAGCCAATTATCCAGGAGTTGTCCGAGTAGACCCCTGGCCATCCAGCGACCATTACATCTTCTATTCCAATGGGGTGCCGAGCCTTGCGCTCAGCTCCTTGGGTGTGAAGGACATATACCATACTCCTGCGGACACGGTAGATTGGATTAGCCCAGACAAACTGGCTGAAGCCATGCTGCTGGCCCAGGATATCTTGCTTGCCCTAGATGAAAAAGAGCTTGATTGGGGTCGCCCATAAGAGGAGACTATGGCCAAGACGAAAATTGTGCTGATCGGCGCTGGCAGTGTGATCTTCGGACCAGCTCTCCTGAGTGACATTTTCCAGTGCAAGGAACTGAGCGGCTGTACGATTGGCCTGTGCGATATCAGCGCCGACGGCCTTCACCTGATCACCCAACTGGCTCACCGCCTGAACCAGGAATGGGACAGCGGCATGCACATTATTGCCTCCACTGACCGCAAGGAACTGCTGCCCGACGCGGAATTCGCCATCGTCTCGATCGCCGTAGACCGCGAGAGGTTGTGGCGGCAGGATTGGGAGATCCCGTTCAAGCACGGCATCCGCCAGCCATTGGGTGAGAACGGCGGTCCGGGCGCCTTCTTCCAGACCGCCCGCAATGCCCTCCCGATGCTTGAAATCTGCCAGGACATGGAGACGCACTGCCCGGACACATACCTCTTAAACTTTACCAACCCCGTCGCGCGCATGACCCTGGTCGCCCGGCGCTATTCGCAGATCAAAACGGTCGGCCTCTGCCATCAGATCGGCCTGGGCTACGATATCGTGGCCATGGTCCTGGCCAAAGACCTGGGATTGGCCCCCCTTGAACCACCCGAGAAGGAATGGGATTTTCACAGTGTTACTTATCCTTACCAGGAGGCAATCCGCAACCTGATCGATATCAAGGCTGCCGGCATCAACCACTTTACCTTTATGCTCGATATTCGCCGAAAGGATACCGGCGAGGACCTTTACCCCCTCTTCCGCCAGCGCATCGCCTCATTCCCTCCCGGTTATCAACCCCTCTCGCGCCAGATTTTAGACATCTTTGGCCTCTTTCCGGCCACCGGTGACGGGCACTTATCGGAATATACCCACTGGATGCACAACCCCCAGACCGAACCATGGAAGAAATATAACCTGAGCCTGTACGACTGGGACGGCGCACAGCGCTGGCGCGCCGCCAGGCAGAAAGAAGTTGAGGATATCGTTGCCGGCGGCCCCCTCATCGCTCGCTTGAAAGAGCCTTCTGGCGAGATGGCTGTCCCGATCATCTTGGGCATCAAGGACAACCGCAACCTGTACAATCACGCGGTGAACATCCCCAATGAAGGTTACATTACCAACCTGCCGCAAGGTGCCATTGTAGAAGTGCCCGGGTTGATCAGCGCTCTGGGAGTGCGCGGGCTGGGCGTGGGTAGCCTTCCCGAAGGGATCGCTGCGTTGTGCCGCACACAGATTGATGTCGCCAGCCTGGCGGTGGATGCCGCCGTGACCGGCGACCGCCAGGTAGCCCTTCAGGCTTTATTGGTCGATCCGATGGTCAACGATATCGATCAGGCTCGCAGCCTGCTGGATGAGTTGCTCCAACTCCAGGCTGATTACCTCCCCCAGTTTCAACG
>DATDRM010000081.1:0-4548 GCA_035291705.1 Anaerolineales bacterium | reverse complement strand
TCTGGCCATCCGGGCGAACCCAAACGGTGTTCTCCAAGCGTACGCCCAATCCACGTTCAGGATAATACAGCCCTGGTTCAACTGTTATCACCGAGCCGGGAACCAGACGCTCGTCTTCGGGGGCGAAGAAACTGAAACGTGGGTATTCGTGAATCTGGAGACCGAGACCATGCCCGAGGCCATGGACATAACCAATCTCTGTTTGTGGGTTTCCCTTGACTGTGGGATGTCCGCGGGTTTCGAATAGTTCACAGGTCCGGTTCTGGTAATCTCGACAAGGGGTATTGACTTTTAATTCGCCCATAATCTGGCGGAAAACTGCCAGGACGTCCTCATAAACAGATTGAACATCATCAGGAGCATAACCCAGGCACCAGGTGCGGGTAAAGTCATAATAATAACCCCCACCGGCTTCGCAGGGAAAGATGTCGAAGATAATGGTTTGACCCAGGCGGAGCAGGTCACCCGGGTTGCCGCTGCTATGCGGAACGCCTGCATCGCGGCCAATGGCGAATATCGTGCCTTCGGGGTTTTCGGCACCCTGTTCGGCCAGCCATAGGTTGATGCGGCTCTTGACGTCCGCGATGGTCAGGGGGTCGCCATCGGTTTTCAGCAGAACCCCATCCGTCACCTTATGGGACGTCAGGAAGTCGGCGACGTTCCCTACGACGCGGGTCGTGATCTTTCCTATGCTGCGGATGCGCTCGACTTCCTCTTTTTCTTTCGTGGCCATAGCCTGGAGCAGTAGCGAGTCCCCCACCTGACCCACGATGGTCAGCCCGGGAAGAGCGGATTCCAGGCCGGAAAAGATGGCGTAGGCGTTGCCTGCGTCGATCTTGCCGTAGATGGCCAGGCGGGCGGTGGTGAGATCCAGATCGGCCAACATCATCTGGTAGCGCTGGATGGTGGCCAGCAAGAGATTACCATTGTTCTGTTTGATCAGCTCATCGAGACGATAATCACTCAAACTCTTGGTGGGTAGTCCGGTATTGGCGGCTTCGTCACGTTCCATGGAATTATGAAATAGTACGGGGTTGGAGCCGCGCTTTTTTATCAAATCTGCGCTGGTGAGGTGAGCTCCGCCAGTCAAATACACCATGGGGGGATTATGTTGTGCAGGTCCGGTGATGAGGATTGCGTCCAGGTCGAGAGATTGCATCAGTTGGTCAAGGTCGGATTTCATGGGGTCTCCAAGTCATTAATGGCGAATTTCAGGCCTAAGAGCAATTGTTCTTCTTCTTCTGGCAAGACGGTACGTGGATCGAACACGATCAGGTCGTCTTGCAGGCGGGCGATGATGGGTGGGGTGAACTGCCGCAGGCGATCCAGCAACCGGTTAGGGCTGTCCACTCTGAGCGCCAGGATGCGGGAGGGGAGAGTTTCTCCTGGAAGGCTGCCTCCGCCAACTGTCGATTGACCTGGGATGATTTCACCCAGGCCCAGGTTTTCGACCCAACGTTGGGCGCGCGCCTGGAGCTGATCAAGCGGCTCGGCGATCATCCTCCAAACTGGGACTGCAGATAATGCTTCATCCTTAATATATAAGAGCAGGGTAGCGGAAAGAGCAGCCAGGCAAAGTTTATCAGCCCGAATGGCGCGGGCCAGGGGATGTTTCTTCAATTTGGCGACGAGCCCGGCGTGGCCAAGGATAATGCCAGCTTGGGGGCCGCCGAGCAATTTGTCCCCCGAAAAACAAACCAGGTCGGCGCCAGCTGCCAGAGATTCCTGCACCATGGGCTCATGCCCTAGGCCGAAGCGGGCAGTATCGAGCAGTGACCCCGAACCCAGATCGTCCACGATCGGGATGCCAGACGAGTGAGCCAGGTTCGCGATTTCACTTAGACTGGGTTCACTGGTGAAGCCGATGATCTGGAAATTGGAGCGGTGAGCACGCAGGAACAAGACGATGGACTCTTCCTGGAGGGCCTGCTGGTAGTCAGCCAGGTGAACGCGATTAGTGGTGCCAACCTCTACCAACCTGGCTCCGGACTGTTTCATCACATCCGGGACGCGGAAGCCGCCGCCGATCTCTACCAGCTGGGAGCGGGCTATGACCACCCCGCGCCGGCGGGCAAGGGCGGAAAGGATGAGCAACAATGCCGAAGCGTTGTTGTTAACTACCAGGGCGGCTTCGGCGCCGGTGAGGCGCTTGAGCAGGTCTTCGGTGTGCATCGAGCGAGAACCACGCGTACCTCTGCCCAGATCGTATTCTAAAGTACAGTAACCCGCCGAAACTTCCTGGATGGCCTGCAAGGCGGAATGGCTGAGCGGGGCTCGCCCCAGGTTGGTGTGCAGGATGACGCCCGTGGCGTTGATTACCGCCTGCAGGCTTGAGGCAGTCCAGCCGGACAAACGAGAGCCGATGCCATCTAATAAGGTATCGATGGTGGGGATTGGGCTTCGATTAATTGTATGCTCTCTGCGGGTTTCGTCCAATTCGACGCGAATCGCCTGCAGGGTGAGCGGACGACCAAAGGCGGCGATCCACTTGTTCACTTTTGGGGTTTTCAGAAGCTTGTCAACCGAAGGGAGTGAGCGTAGATCGGACATAACGTCAGGGTTTCCATTGGCTGCGCTCACGCATGCGAAGGAGCGCCTCGATGAACACCAACCCCAGGGCTAACAATAAAGCCAAAGCCAGGGTGAGTACGCGGCCCAATTGCAGCCAGGCCAAGGTAGGGCCGTATAAGCCGACCCAGATCGCCTGGCGCAGGATCACTCCAGGAGCGGCTGGAGGTTGGGAGGGAAATCTCCGGTTGAGGAAAGCTGTGAATGGAAGAGAAGTACCGGTCAAGGCCATGACGCCTAAGAAGAAAAATAACCAGCGTGGCCCGACGGTGGGAACAGTGTAATTTACTAAATAGTATAAGCCTCCCCAGCCGAGAATGGCGAGAACGATGGCGGTCGGGAGGAAGGAAAAGACCGAAGGCGAGGTTTGGTTTTTCATCGGTTGAGTAAATTATAACCGAGACCAACCGGAATGCCTTCGATAAAACAGCGAATCCCAGACGTGAAGCGTCTGGGATTCGCGTTTTATCCTTTTGCTCCCTAAGGGGAGGGAATTAGAGAGGATGCTTAAACCTCACGGAACTCACCTTCGACGACTTCGCCCTCATCCGTAGGGCTAGAAGGGCCATGCCCATTCCCGCTGGGTGGCGCTTGTTGGGCGTACAATTGCTGGCTAATGGCGTGGAAGGCATTCTGCAAGTCTTCCGAAATGCGGTGTATGCGATCAGTATCATCACCCTTGATCGCCTCTTGCAAGTCGCTGATCTTGCCTTCGATGGCGCTGCGCTCGACGCTAGGGACTTTGTCGCCCAGGTCGCGCAGGGTTTTCACAGTCTGGTATGCCAAATTATCGGCTGTGTTGCGGGCTTCAACCAGCTCGCGGCGCTTGCGATCTTCGCTCTCGTGTTCGCGAGCTGTGTGAACCATCTTCTCGATCTCGCCCTTGCTCAGGTTGGTCGAAGCGGTAATGGTCACCTTTTGCTCTTTAGCGGTAGCCTTATCACGGGCCGTCACATTCAAGATGCCGTTAGCGTCGATGTCGAAGGTCACCTCGACCTGCGGGAGGCCACGCGGTGCAGGTGGAATGCCTTCCAGGCGGAAGCGACCCAGGCTCATATTGTCTGCCGCCATCGGGCGTTCGCCCTGCAGCACATGGATGTCTACGGCCGTCTGATTGTCTTCGGCAGTGGAGAAAACTTCTGATTTCTTGACCGGGATGGTGGTATTGCGTTCAATTAAGGTCGTCATGACGCTGCCCAATGTCTCCAATCCGAGCGAGAGAGGAGTCACGTCGAGCAGCAAGACGTCTTTAACTTCGCCACCCAGGACACCCGCCTGGATAGAGGCGCCAACGGCAACAACCTCGTCCGGATTGACCCCCTTGTGAGGTTCCTTGTTGGTCAAGGAGCGGACCAGTTCCTGCACCATGGGCATGCGGGTCGCGCCACCTACCAGGACCACTTCTTCGATATCAGAGGTTTTCAAGTTGGCGTCTTTCAAAGCGGCGTTGAACGGGTTACGCAGGCGGGTGACCAGATCCTCGGTTAACTGCTCGAACTTGGCGCGGGTGAGCTCGGTCTGCAGGTGTTTCGGCCCGGACGCGTCGGCGGTGATATAAGGCAGATTGATCTCGGTCTCAACCACGCTGGACAATTCGATCTTGGCTTTCTCGGCGGCTTCACGCAACCGTTGCAGAGCCTGGCGATCTTTGCGCAGGTCGACACCTTGCTCTTGCTGGAATTCATCAGCGATCCAATTGACGATGCGGTCATCCCAATCATCGCCGCCTAAATGTGTATCACCGTTGGTAGCCTTGACCTCGATCACGCCATCACCAACCTCCAGGATGGATACATCGAAGGTTCCGCCACCCAAGTCGAAAACGAGGATGGTTTCATCCTCTTTCTTATCGAGGCCATAAGCCAGGGCAGCAGCAGTCGGTTCGTTGATGATGCGCAAAACGTCCAGGCCGGCGATCTTACCAGCGTCTTTAGTGGCTTGGCGCTGGCTGTCATTGAAGTAGGCTGGAACGGTGATCAC
>DATDRM010000080.1:0-8755 GCA_035291705.1 Anaerolineales bacterium | reverse complement strand
AGCCTGCCCACCAGATTCGGTAGTCAGCAGGCCTGAGGTAGGCGTGACGGTGATACCGGATGCGGGAGGCACACTGCCTGGCTTGATCTCTAGGCCGACAACCGCCCAATCGACGAGCCCGGAGAATGTCCCGTTGACGGCCAGGGTGGAGGCGGAGGCTACCAAGCGGTCTTCGAGGGCGACGGAAGCTGCATCGCCGGCGGTGCCTTGCAAGACTTCAGAGCGTTCGGTGTAGCCTGCCCCAGGGGTGTGGGTCTTGGAACGCATGGAGGCGGCTCCGAAGGCGAACGCCCCGGGGACGGTGGTGGTCAGGTTGAAGGAGTAGGCGGCCGAGTCGACCCCGCCGGAGCAGGCGCCGTTGACGCCCAGGGTGTTGCCGGAAAGGAGGTTGCCGACCGGGTTGACGGCGGCGACGCCGGAGTAGCGCGAGACGGAGATGACGGAGTTGGTGGGGGTGCCGGCCAGGGAGGCGGTGACGGCGCCGCTGGCGCTGGGGGAGCCCTGGGCGGCCCAGACTTCGACGCCGGTCTGGTTGCGGCCAGCGCACTGGGAAGCCAGGCGGGTCCAGGACAGGCCGAGGCCGGCGAGGGAGGCCACGGAGACCCTGGGGCGGGTGGAGATGGCGGCCAGGTAGAGGTGACCTTGGGCGGCGGTCAGGCTGGTGGCGGTGGACAGGGTGGAGGAGCTGGAGGCGATGCCGGTGCGGTTCTCTTCGAAGGTGACGGCGCCGGCGGGGGCATCATTATCGTTGTTGGTAACGGACACATCGGCCGCGTTGAGGGTGTTGTAGTTCGGGTCGGAACTGGAAGCGGGATCCGTGACGATGGTGTAGGCGACGTTGCCGTCAACGACCAGGTCATCCACCCCGGTGACCGTCACGGTCTGCGGAGTAGCCCAGTCGGCTGAAGTGAAGGTGAGAGAGACTGGAGAGACCGTGCCTTCGGTGTTGTCCGATGTGCTCAGGCTGATGCTCACGTTGGCGGTGGGCTGGGTAGTGAGATTTACGGTAAAGGCAGCCTGTCCGCCAGATTCGGTAGTCACCAGGCCTGAGGTAGGCGTGACGGTGATGGAGGGAATGGTGCCACCTCCGCCTAAGCTAAGGTAATTGTGCAGGTAGTAGCGCGTCTGGCTGTCACTGGCGAGCACTACCAACCCCGTGGTGCTGTTGACGTTCTGCTTGGTGGAGGTGGCGTTGTTGATTTTCGTGTCAGTCGCGCTCTTGATAAACGGATCACCGAGCCCTTGAGGAAATGAAATATTGTTGATATCCGCAGTCTTGTAGTAGATCGTGCCGCTGCTCTCTGGAGAGGTGGCAAAGACATACATGCGATTCTGCTGCTCATCGATGAGCAAAATCGGGCGAGTATGATGGTCGCTGACGCGCCCAAAGACATAGTTCGACCAATTCGCGCTGAGGTCGCGCACCAGTACCATGACCAGGGGCGCATTGGGGGAGGTAAGCGAGGTCTTGATCACAGCAAACACGCGGCCACTGCCATCCGTGTGGAGGGATTTGATATTCAGATGATCGTCCGCGCAGGCCCCAGCGGTGCAGTTATTCGGCCCGGGCAGGGCGGTCTGCAGCGTCTGCCACACGGTGTCCGCGTCGCTGTCTTTATGGACAGCGAAGTAAACCTTGGAAGTTACCTGGTTGCCCCACATGACTCCAACGTTTCCGATCTGGTTAAATTGAAAGGCCAGCATGGAAGAGATATCATCACTGGAGACCGAAACGGCGGTGGCTGAAACTGGCAGCACGAACGGTTCCCCCCAGACGGTTTCGCTGGCCAGGCTGTGGTTGACCATGACCTTGCTGCTCTGGACGTACGTGACCCACAGCCTGCCGGTGGAGTCTTTGGCCACGACCAGGGCTTCTGACTTGCCCTTGGTTACGGTTACTGGAAAGCCAGCGTCAAGGCTGTAGGTTTTTGTAGCGGGATTATAACTAAAGCGGTACAACCTTCCCCAAGTGGAAGGAGAAGTGGTGGGTTGGGCATTGGTGGTGAAGACATGCGAGGCAATGTACAGGTGTTGTCCATCCCACAGCGCGTCTGCTAGGCTGTTATTGCGGTCGTCCAACGTGACGCCGGTATCGATCCAAGCCTGGGTGGACAGGTCCAGGCGGTAGATGTGGTAGGCCTGGGCAGCATCATTATACAGGCTGCCCCACCAAAAACCGTCGTTCCACCACAGCTTGCTCTCTGGTTTCTCTCCAGTGGGAGCCGAGTTGCCCGTAGTTCCATAAGAGAAATCTCGGTAACCGGCGGTTACCGGCGTGGAGGCGCGAGCGGTTGATACGCCGATCCCTGGCAAGCTGCCGGCGACTAACAATAAAACCACAAAGATTCTATAGAGGCCGTTCGAAGGTTTTCGTAACAATAAAGAAGTCGTTTGCATGTGCTGTCTCCTAAGGATATGCGTAGCAATTACCGTGAGTTGGGCTATCGGGGTTGGAGTCCCAGTAGGTTTCCGGTAGAGCGAGCATCCGGAAGGCAGTGTAGGGAATATTGGCGATGGTATTATCGGTCAAACCCAGATCCGGGTCTGACCATTGGTCAGTGGCAAGGGGGTTGTCGGCCAGGTTTTCGACGTGAATCTTGGACCGGCCACTAGCATCAACCAGCACCATGCCATATTTTTGTAAAGCCCTGGCGATGATCTTCCCAGCTCGATCCAGGCCCAGGTCATCAAAATCTTGCTCGGTGAGCGAGGGGTCGAGTTGTAGGTGGGCTCCTTCGGGGATGGCATAAGACATGACGCTGTCGCCATCCGTTTTCGAAGCAGGATAAACACAGCGCTCCCTGGCCGGGAAGGGGTAAGCGAAGCTGATGACATGATCGATGTGTCCCTGGCGGATTTCCCACGGGCGGATCAAGCCAGCAAAGTAAGGCAACCCAGAACCGCGAGAGCCGTATTGCTCCGGCGCGCCATCCCAGAGGATGTTGTACACTGAGCCATTACTTACCTTCCAACCTTTGCTGCTGTGCTTGACCCCCCATAGGTTATACTCGACCAGAGTAATCTTATCGATAACGATCATAGATCCATCAGAGCCGCTAGCGGGCCGCGCCCCTGGCGGGATGGGCACATCTGCAAGCATCTCCGTTCTAAAGGTTTTTTCAGGCGTGACGATTGTACATTTATAACGTGTGCAAGGGACGTCCCAACGGGGAGTGGTCTGGTCAATGAAATAAACGGTAAAGCTGTATTCGTCTGTTGTGGAGTAAATGTGACCATCCGAATCCAGTCCGATGGTGGCTACCATTTCAGCTGAGTGAGGATCGTAACTGGGTGTTTCCCCAATGGGAGTATTCCACAAGCTGGTATCAAGATAAGGACGCATGCGCGTGATGTCTGTTTTTTGGACCTTAGGCAGGTAATAATTGTAAAGCGCCAGCGGATTGCGGGTGGGAATTGGAGTGTTCCCAGGCAGAATTGCGGCCAGGAATGGAGGCGGGTTAATCCTTCCGAATACCGGGATAGATGATCGCTTCATTGTATTGGCGAACCATGCCATGCCAAGGATGCTGATCAAAGCCACGGTTAGGGCTGTCCAGCGCACCAGGGGTTGGTTTAAGAGGTTCATCGATATACCACCCCCTCTGCATTAAGATAAGTCCAGACCGGCAATAAACGCGCCCGCAAGATCGCCAGGGGAGCGCGTTGGCTGATGTTAATCCGCCGGATGCGCAGCCAATCGATTTTTCTCAGGTCGTTGATCCCGTTGTCCGTGGTGAAGGCCAGAGCAACCCCGCAGGCCTTCACGACCTGGATCACTTGCTCGTCGAAGCCTCCACTGGGATAAGAAAAAATCGGCGTGCCTGAACCGATCTCCCGCTGGAGATCTTCCAACGACCCTCTGACCTCCGCTTCTACCTCGGAGAGGGGAATCCGATTCAACAGGGGGTGAGAACGCGTATGAGCACCTAAAGCCACCCCTTCTTGGGCGAGTTGACGCAAGGCGTTCCAGCTCAACACGGGATTCTCGGCTGGTGGGAGATTGAGCCGACAGCAGAAATCCTCGACCCAGGCCATGGCTGTCTCATGCGGCAAGGTCTTGACATAGTCGCGCAGCAGTTTGTAAGTTTTAGCGCGCTGAATGGCGGTGCCGATGGGCAGCGATCCCAATGGGGTCGGGACAACCTCCTGGCCGTCAATGTTAGCCAATGCCTGATGGAGCCGGTCCCACCAAAAAGTGTGCTCAGGGCGATCCGGAAAGCCGGTCGGTACGAAGAGGGTCACCGGGACCCCTTGTCGCTTCAAGATCGGCCAGGCATGCTCCGCAAAGTTCCGATAAGCGTCATCGAAGGTAACCATCACCGAACAGGAGGGGAGCCTGCGTCGATTTTCGTATGCGGCAAGTAGATCGGCGATCGACACCGGGTTATAGTTGTTCTTTAAATAGATTAATTGTTCTTCGAAAGCCTCTGGTGTTGCGCTGATCAACCCCGGGGCAAGCCAAGCATCTGCATCCGATCGATCGACGCGGTGGTAAGTCAGGACGCGCAGTAAGTGATCGTTCCTTACCGAAGCTCCTTCGAGCAGGGTGACAAATTTCGAGAAAGCCGCGCTGTGCGCGACGGATGAAAATGCCTGTTTGATCAATTACCCTCCGAGAAGACAAATATACCAGTTTCCGGTACAGTTGTCGATAGTTCTTAAGTCTCCCAACTTACAATTTCTTAAGCTTCTTCTTTCAGCTTTTTGCCGAGTTTCCTCACGATCTTAGGCACTTCGGCCAGCCCAGGGCGAGGATCATCGAGAGACAGGATGTCGAATTTATAAGCCGGATGAAATAATTCCAGCAAGGCCTTTACCCCCCGGCGACGCTTTGGGATTTCTAAGAACGGGTAACGACGCTTGCCGCGCAAGACGGAGGCGATCCATAGCACTTCCAGCTCCAGATTGCGCGCCCGTAAGCCGCGGAGATAGGTTGAATCCGGTGGTACACCGTTTGCGGGAGGTCCTATGAGATACAGTTCAACCAGGCGAGCAGGGAAATCCATCCCACTGTGCACCGCCAGTGGCAGGGAACCCCAGACTCTCCCATTAATCTCCATCAACTTAGGACCCTCGTCACCGACTTTGAACTCGACCATCGCCAGACCGGTCCAGTCTAGAGCCTTGAGCAATCTGACCGAATACTCGTACAATTCTGGATCCAGGATTACACTTTCGCGAAAAGCGCTAGCGCCGCCGGTGATTGGGATCTCGCGCAGCCTTTTATGTTGGAAAGCAGCCAATGGACGACCCTGGTACAGGAGCAGCTCGACACCCAAGCCCGTTCCGGGGTAGTATTGTTGTAAGAGCACAGGGCAGCGCCCGGCGAAGCGGTGCATCTGCTCCTCTAGCTGGCCGAGGTCTTCCGCATAGACAACCGTAAAAGCTTCGATTCCGGCTTTCTCCTTGATTACACGGGAATTCTGGGGCTTGAGCACGATTGGCCACCCAAGCCGAGGAGCTTGCTCGCAGGCTTCCTGGACAGTGTGTACCAGGTGGGTCTTTGGGATGGGCACAGCCAGCTGTTGAGCAAGTTCCAACGTTTTCAGTTTGTTGGTGACAATCTCCAGAGCAGGTGCGTCCGGCAATGCCAGTTGGCACAAGCCAGCGAAGCGCTGGCGAGCCTCAGATAAGGGCAGCAAGCTGGCATCGGTGACGGGGATGATCAGGTCGATTTCGTTTTCTTGAGCGAACATGAGCAACGCGGCGACGAACTCAGCTGGTGCAGTTTCTGGCGCGGGATAAAGCACATGCTCGTGGGCATACCGAGAACGAAAACCCAGGCTCTGGGGTTGGGAGTCGGCTGCAATCACCTGCCAGCCTTTCCGACCCAAAGAGCGGATGATGGTGATGGCACTGCCCAGACCCGCATCGGTGACTAATATGCGCGGCTTGCTGAACTCAGAATTAGGCACGCTGCACCTTTATCTTGCTTCCAGACCGAGTCTGGTAAAACTCGTAAATCAACCCAAACACTTGCTGAACCACCTGCTCTTGTGATTGGCTGGCGTCGATGGTCACGAAATGGTCGAACGAGTCCTTTAGTTGAAAATATTCCTGGCGGCGGTGTTCGAGGGCTTCGAGAGTCCCCTCACTTTTACGGTCATAAAGCACCGCCGCAGGGGCGTCGAGGTGAACCACCAGATCGGGTTTTGGATAGAGGCGGGTTAACATGAAACCGTGTATACGCTGGGCGAGCGATTTTGGAGTTACCCCAGCCTGGATGTCGTAGGCATAGTAGTCGGTAAAGAAATGGCGGTCGAACACGACGATGGTGCCGCGGCGCTGATAATTCCAGGCCATGAACTGGCGGTACCATTCCTCACTCAGCTGGTTGATCAGCCGCAGGCTTGATTTCAAAGTAGAAGTGAAGCGCTTCAATACTCCCTGGGGAGGCGGCTTTGCCTGCTTTGAATCGGGTGGTCCAGCCTGCTCTGTATTGACGCCCAGCTTGCGTTTGAGACCACGCAATAGGCGAGTGGTGGGTAGCATGACGTTGCTGGCCTCGGTGCTGACACCCATGTAGATGTACTTAACCGGAATTGGAAAGCTTTCTTCCAGCCGCCGGCACAACGTAGTCTTTCCAGCGCCATCGGGCCCAACCAGGGCAACACTAAACATTTCGCCTCGCTTCATGGTAAGCGTCCAGGCACATCTGCTCCAACTGCCTGGCGCTGCGCGCCCAATCGAAGTGCTTCTCGGCGAAGCGCCGGCCTTGTACGGCCAGGCGGTTTCGCTCTGCCTGATCGCTGAGCAACCGAATAATTTTTTCGGTAAATTCCCCGGGTTCGTCAGCTACATAGAGGGGCGGTTCCTCGGCCTCATCGACACACACACCTGCCGCAGTAATGGAGGTGGTCACGATCGGTACGCCCATCGCCAGGGCTTCCTGAATCTTGTTCTGCATCCCGGAGGCGTAGCGCAGCGGGGCCACAAATATTGCTGCCTGCTCGTAGTATGGGCGCATGTCATCCACAAAGCCTGTGACAGTGACTTCGGGATGCTGGCTGGCGCGTTCCCGCAGAGCTGGGGAGGGATCGCGGCCGACGATAAAAACCTCAATCTCGGGAAACGAACTCTTCAGACGAGGCAGGATCTTGTCGACCAGGTAGAGTGCCGCATCGTCGTTGGGGGCATAACGCATGATGCCGGTGAAAATTAGGCGGTTTGGCTGGGGGTTGTGCGTCTGGCGTTGCCAGTATTGGAAATCGATACCACTGGGAATCACCTCCGCGCGGTTATTTTGACCTAGAATGGCTTGCCGATCACGGGAGGAAATAAAAGCCAGGTAAGGGGTTTTTTGGACGATCTTCTCTTCAATTTGCAGGACTTGGCGGTAACGAAGTCTGAGCAAGAGGCGTTTGACTGATCCCACGTAGCTCATCTTGCTCTTGACCCGCATCGAGGTGGCGTCGCAAAAATCTACCACAATGGGGAAATCTTGGAAATCTTCGATCACGCTAAAGCAGTCCTTGCCGTGAAAGAGCAGCAGATCATAGCCTCCTTGCCGCGCCAACTGGGTAAAGGTTTGTTTCATCTGCCGAACGCCTGACCTGAGCTGTAAGAACCGGCTGAGCTGGTTGTCTCCGACCAGCGGGTTTAACCCGGCACCACCAGCCAAACCGGAGTCGCTACTGGCGCTGAAAGTGTAGAGCCTTTCGGTATAAGAATCTATCTCCTGGTACGCCTCAGCCGGAATCCTGGACCTGGCCAGCGTGAGTAGGGTGATCGCATGGCGTTGAGAGAGCGCCCGAAGGAAGTGGTAATGACGGGTGTTCCCGCGCACCAGCGGGTGCTGAAAAGAGGGGGTGATATAGAGGATTCTCATTGGGAAATTATGGCTTGATCTCCAGAATGATGACCGCCCAATCGACGGCCCCGGAGAATGTCCCGTTGACGGCCAGGGTGGAGGCGGAGGCCACCAAGCGGTCTTCGAGGGCGACGGAAACCGCATCGCCCCCAGCGCCTTGCAGGATTTCGGAGCGTTCGGTATAGCCTGCCCCAGGGGTATTGGTCCTGAAGCGCATGGAAGCGGCCCCGAAGGCGACCGCCCCGGGGACGGTGGTGGTAAGGTTGAAGGAGTAGGCGGCCGAGTCGACCCCGCCGGAGCAGGCGCCGTTGACGCCCAGGGTATTGCCGGAAAGGAGGTTGCCGACCGGGTTGACGGCGGCGACGCCGGAGTAGCGCGAGACGGAGATGACGGAGTTGGTGGGGGTGCCGGCCAGGGAAGCGGTGACGATGCCACTGGCGCTGGGGGAGCCCTGGGCGGCCCAGACTTCGACGCCGGTCTGGTTGCGGCCAGCGCACTGGGAAGCCAGGCGGGTCCAGGACAGGCCCAGGCCGGCGAGGGAGGCCACGGAGACCCTGGGGCGGGTGGAGATGGCGGCCAGGTAGAGGTGACCTGAGGCGGCGGTCAGGTTGGTGGCGGTGGACAGGGTGGAGGAGCTGGAGGCGATGCCGGTGCGGTTTTCTTCGAAGGTGACGGCGCCGGCGGGGGCATCATTATCGTTGTTGGTAACGGACACATCGGCCGCGTTGAGGGTGTTGTAGTTCGGGTCGGAACTGGAAGCTGGATCCGTGACGATGGTGTAGGCGACGTTGCCGTCAACGACCGGGTCATCCACCCCGGTGACCGTCACGGTCTGCGGAGTAGCCCAGTCGGCTGAAGTGAAGGTGAGAGAAACTGGAGAGACCGTGCCTTCGGTGTTGTCCGATGTGCTCAGGCTGATGCTCACGTTGGCGGTTGGCTGGGTAG
>DATDRM010000079.1:0-9288 GCA_035291705.1 Anaerolineales bacterium | reverse complement strand
GTACTATTTGCCGGAGAGGATCCAGCACACCCACTAAAAATAAATGCAACCAATAGGATGGTCAGAAGGACGATTTGTCTTTTCGGAACATTCAACATAGGCGATTAAACCTTTTCAGAGGGATTTTAATATTAGGTAAATAAAAGCTGATGGAGGCGGAGCCTGATTATATCTCCACGTGTCGAATCTGATAAGATGACAGGATGTGATAAACTTAATTCGAATCCGAATTCGAGGTAAAAACTATGCAGTGTCCGAATGACAAAATCGAGATGATCCGGCGTGAAGTGGGGGGTGTCCAGGTAGAAGAATGCCCACAGTGCAAAGGCATCTGGTTTGAACAAACTGAATTCCAAAAAGCCAAGGATTCAGTTGAGCCAGATGCGATCTGGTTGGATTTTGAAATCTGGAAACACGAAGATCAGTTCAAATTGGATTTAAGAGGCATTCAGTGCCCAAATGATGGTACCAGACTGGTCGCACTGGGTTACGGAGAAACAGGTGTCGAAGTGAATTATTGTACCCAATGCCAGGGAATCTGGCTCGATGGGGGCGAGTTTGAGAAGATTATCAAAGCCCTGGATGATGAATTGACCAGTATGAGCGCATCGGAATACCTTTCCGCCAGCCTTACAGAAGCCAGGGAAGTCGTAGCTGCTCCTGAAAAATTTACCTCCGAGTGGCGCGATCTGATGACTATCCTGCGTTTGTTCCAATACCGGGCACTGGCTGAGAAGCCATCCTTATACAAAGCGCTTCACGTGATCCAAAAAACAGGCCTCGGCCTGGCTGGCTATAATGTTGATTAACCATATCTAGACTGTCGCTAGCTCCCCGGCTTTGTGCCCATCCCGGCCAGCCGTAATTTCCGGCTCCAGGCGGCGGAACTGGCTCATATAAAGGTTATAATAGAAGCCCTGCCGCGCCAACAGCTCGTCGTGCTTCCCACACTCGACGATTTGCCCCTGGTTTAGTACCAACAGCAGGTCCGCATTGCGAATAGTGCTCAGGCGGTGAGCGATGACGAAACTGGTGCGACCCCTGAGCAAGTTCTCCAGAGCTTTTTGGATCAGGCGCTCGGTGCGGGTGTCCACACTGGAGGTGGCCTCGTCCAGGATCAGGATGCGTGGGTCAGACAGGGCAGCTCGAGCGATTGCCAGCAGCTGGCGTTGCCCCTGGCTCAAGCCACTGCCGCGTTCGCCTAGCACGGTCTGGTATCCATCAGGCAGGCGCTCGATGAAGGTATCCGCATGGGCCAACATGGCGGCGGCCTTTACTTCCTCGTCGGTTGCCTCGGGCCTTCCGAAGCGGATGTTTTCCATTACCGTAGCGCTGAAGAGAAAAGTGTCTTGCAGCACGATGCCGATCTGCTTGCGCAGTGATTCCGTTGTCACGTAACGCACATCCAGACCATCGATCAACACCGCCCCACCAGCCACATCGTAAAAGCGAGGGATCAGGTTGATCAAGGTTGTCTTCCCCGCGCCGGTCGGTCCGACCACGGCGATAGTCTGTCCCGGCTCAGCGGTAAAGCTAATTCCGTTCAAAACGCTCTCATCCTTCTTGTAGGCAGCATAGACATGCTGGAATTCGACTCTGCCGACGATTGGCGGCATAGCCTGGGCTTGTGGTGCATCCACAATGTCAGGTTCGACATCCAGGAGGTTGAAGATGCGCTCACCGCCAGCGATGGCGTTCTGAATATTGGTCCATAACACAGAAATTTGCTGGATCGGCTGGTTGAAGCGTTGCACGTATGCCAGAAAAGTGACAATCAGACCGAATGAAACGGTAGTGCCGAACAAAGTCTGGCCGCGTAACAGGACGATCCCCCCCACACAAGTCACGATCGCCAGGGCCAGGTATCCCAAGGCTTCCAGGGTGGGTGCCAGGGCGCTGGTAAACGAAACAGCGCGGATATTTGCGTCCCGGTTAGCGGCGTTAGTCTCCATGAAGTTTTGGATATTTTCCTGCTCCCGGCTGAAGGCCTGTACCTCCCGCACTGAGGAGATAATCTCCTGCAACTCTGTGCTTACCGAGCCCATTTGAAGTCGCGTGCGGCGAAACGCTTTGCGCGCTTGCGATGAGAACCACACCGTCGCCATCACCATTAATGGCACCACAGCCAGGCTGAGCAAGGCGTACGGTACGCTTCTAGCCAGCATGTTATAGGCGATCCAACCAAGTAGCAGCACTCCACTCAGCACATTGACCAACGCAAAGCTGAACGCCTGCTGGATGGTGTCCGAATCGTTGGTGATGCGGCTCATTATGTCACCCACTTCGTGCTCAGCATAATACCCTATAGAAAGGCGATGCAGGTGGCGGAATAAACCGACCCTCATCTGCCGCAGGACGTGCTGGCCAGACCAGCTCATCAAGTAAAAAGTCAGACCGGTGAGTAAGGATGTCATGACATACAGACCGATGATGCGCAGAATCAATCCGCCGAATCCAGCGAGTCGTTCTTCGTTCGTCATCTTTGCAGGATCATCGATGTAGGTACAGTTAGTAACTGCGCTGGTCGTCGCTCCGCCCTCGGGGGCGCCGGGGAGATTTCCAAATGCAGAGGCTGCCGCCGGGCTGAAATAACAATCGACGGCCTGTCCAAGCAATTCTGGCGCGGTGACTTGCGCCCAAGTCGACCCGATGACCAAGAGACCTGCCAGGATTAAGATAGGCCAATAAGGCTTGAAGTAACCTCCGAAACGGCCGAGAGTCTCCCCCAACCTCCTGGGTTTCAGGGTATCTTGGCTCATGATTCTACGTAAACCTTCCGTTCCACCATGAAACATTAATGCGCCTCCAATTCAATTAATCGTCGACCGCCGTTTATCCAGCTAACTCCAGCTCTGCTTCCGCCTCCACCACGACATCCCCAATCAGCTGCGAGGTGTAAATTTCGGTGTAGAGCTCACTGGATTCGAGCAGATCTTCGTGTTGCCCCTGGGCAACGATCTGGCCTTTTTCCAGCACCAGGATCAAGTCAGCGTTCATCACGGTGCTGATGCGTTGGGCAATGACGAAACTGGTGCGGCCTTTCATTAACTTATCGAGCGCTTTCTGGATTTGAGCTTCGGTCGTCAGGTCGACGCTGCTGGTCGAATCATCCAGGATCAAGATGCGCGGGTTCAAGAGCAGGGCACGGGCGATGGCGATGCGCTGCTTCTGCCCACCGCTGAGGGTCGCGCCGCGCTCGCCTACCGGGGTTTCATAGCCATCCGGGAAAGATAAGATGAATTCGTGGGCGGCAGCAGCCTTTGCCATAACCTGGATTTCTTCTAAGGTGGCATCTGGGCGGCCAAAGGCGATGTTTTCAGCAATGGTCCCGGCGAACAAGGTGCTTTCCTGCAACACAATACCGATCTGGGAGCGCAAGGATTCGAGGGTCACGTCTCGAATATCATTGCCATCGAAAGTGATCCGTCCCTGGCTGGGGTCATAGAATCGGGGCAACAAGTTAATGATGGTCGTCTTTCCAGAGCCGGTCGCGCCTAACAATGCCACTGTTTGCCCCGCTTTCACCTGAAAATCGATGTTCTTGAGCACCGGCTCACCACTGCCGAAGTAGCGGAAGGTGACATTTTCAAAGACGACATGACCCTCTACAGAAGGCAAGGCGATCGCACCCGGTTTATCCTTTACCTCAACCTCGGCGTCCAGAATCTCGAAAATACGCCCTGCCGAAGCCGAAGCTTGTGACATCTGCGTGATGATCATCCCCAACAACGCCATTGGGAAGAAGATATAGACCAGGTACAGGCTGAACTCCTGCCATTCCCCCAGAGTGAGGGTGCCGCTGAAGATCTGCCTGCCCCCATAATACAGCACGATCGTCTGCCCCACGCTGGCGACCAGGATGATCAGCGGAAAGAGAAAACTAAACAACCGCGAGACAGTGATCTGCTGCCTCATTAAGGAATCAGCAGCCTGGTCAAACTTCATCTGTTCGCTCTTCTCGCGCGTAAACGCCTTGACGACCTTGATCCCGGCCAGGTTCTCCTGCAAGGTAGTATTGAGTCTGTCCAGGCGCGCTTGCACCTTGACGAAAAGCGGGCCGCTGACCGCGCCGAAGACCAAGAACATGATCAAGGCGAGCGGCAGGATTGGCAGCGCAACCAGGGTCAGTCGAAGGTTCGTGGTAAACAGGATAATCAACGTTCCACTGAGCAAGATCAAGGCGCCCACTGCCATCAATAGGCCCTGACCGATGAACAAGCGTACTTTTTCGACATCATCGGTCGCCCGCACCATGAGCTGTCCAGTCTGGGTGCGGTCGTGGTAGGAAAATGACAGATTCTGGATCTTGGCAAATAGCTCGTTGCGCAGATCGAAGGCCACACTTTGCGAGTTGCGTTCTGCGGTGAAAGTCTGCAGGAAAGCGAATAACCCACGAACGATTGCAAAGATCAGGATGGCAATCCCGGCGTTGATCAGGAGGCGTTCAGCATTTTCAGAATTATAGAACAGTTGCTCTTTGGTAATGCTTAACGCAGTGAAGATGCGAGACTGGACGGTGTCGGGGATGCTTCCCAGGCGCGGGATAAGCGTATTGGCGATCATCCCCTGGGTGACTGCGTCGATGATGTTACGCACCATGCGCGGTACCATCAACTGGGCTGCTGTGGCAATCACCAGGAACAGGTAAGGCAGAATCGCCAGGGAACGGTAATGCCCTAAGTAACGGATCGCCCTTCCCAGGGCTTTCTTATCTAATTGGGGGCGACGGTCGGTTGTTCGTGAATTTCGCAATATCGGTCTCCTTCGTCATTCGTCCTTCATCTTCTTACTTGTTTCGAGCTGGCGGGCTGCCGCAGTCAAAATGGTCAAGGCATCGATGATCAGCCCATGTTCTTGCGGTGTGAGAGCGTTGGTCAGCTCCTCCATCCACCGCCGGCGAGCCTGGATGCTTTCCTGGACTAATTCCTGACCTTTTACAGTCAGGGTCAGATGCTTGACACGCCGGTCTCGGGGATCCTCAGCCCGTTCTAGCAAGCGCAACTGCACCAGCCGCTCGACCATTTGACTGGCCGCAGCGTGAGTGATGCCTAGATGGTCGCCGACTTCGGAAACACCGCAGAAGCCCTTGTGATGCAGCCGAAATAAGGTGCTGAGCTGAGTCACTGAAAGGCCAGAGTCCTTGGAGGACTGGATGAAATCGCGCATCGAGCGGCGCATGAATATCTCAGCCCAATTGTGTAAAACCTGGGTGAATTGCTGGGGATCAGTCATAGTTAAGCATATTAATTGGTTAAACGAACTTAACTATATAATAAATAATCAGATTTGTCAAGTTTTAGAGGGGTTTAGCGCTTGGATTTGGCTCAGAGATATCCGAAAGACTGGTGCAGGGGCGGTTTTGTGCAGGTAACCCACCAAAACTTGGCTTATAATGAATCGAGGGTAGTTATTAAGAAATTTAGGTACGTTTCCAGATCTGCTTATCCGCGAAGGAGCGTTTGTGCTTACAGATTGGAGGATGACGAAAATATGGCCAGAGCTCGTGATTTAGGTATCCCATTTGAAGGCAGTCCTGGAACTTTGAATGCCATTACAGACGTCAGTGGCATCGAAGTCGGCCACACGACTTTAGTTTCTGGGGAAGGGAAACTGGTGGTGGGAAATGGCCCGGTCAGAACTGGCGTCACTGCCATCCTGCCGCGCGGCAAGCGTTACGACCCCGTGTGCGCTGGCTGGTACTCCCTAAACGGCAACGGTGAAATGACCGGCACCACCTGGGTTGAAGAATCAGGATTCTTGGACGGCCCGCTAACCATTACTAACACGCATAGCGTCGGCGCAGTGCACGATGCGGTCATCGCCTGGGTATTTGAGAATCGCTTGTTTGACCCAGCTGCTGTGCATTTCTTCTGGATCAATCCACTCGTCGCCGAAACCTTCGATGGACGCATGAACGACATCAACGGTTTTCACGTCAAACGCGAGCACGTTTTCGCAGCTTTAGACGGCGCGCGTCCCGGCCTGGTTACGGAAGGCAGTGTCGGTGGCGGAACCGGTATGATTTGTCACCAATTCAAAGGCGGGATTGGCACAGCTTCAAGGAAAGTTGGCGCTTACACTCTGGGAGTTTTGGTGCAGGCCAACTATGGCCTGCGCAAGAACCTGACTATCGCTGGAGTCCCAGTGGGCCAGGAAATCGACGATCTGCTACCAGTATTAACCACTGGCGATCCCTCCCCAGGGAGCGGCTCGATCATTGTCATCGTCGCCACGGATGCCCCGCTACTCCCCCACCAGCTCAAGCGCCTGGCCCGTCGGGTCCCACTCGGCATCGCCAGGGTAGGCGGCATTGGAGCCGATAACTCGGGGGATATCTTCGTCGCTTTCTCGACCGCAAACTCGGGAGCAGCCCGGCGAAATGGAGTCTCCCAGCTCGAAATGCTGCCTAACGACCAAATGACCCCCCTTTTTGAAGCCACCATCCAGGCTACCGAGGAAGCTATTGTCAACGCCATGGTCGCGGCCCAGACGATGTCCGGCATTAATGGCAACACTGTGTATGCCTTACCGCATGACCGCTTGCAGGAGGTGTTGCGTAAATTCAACCGGCTTACCGATTAATACCACTTGAAGGACATTTCGATATTCGACTTTGTTAGAATAAAGTGGTATATATCTTGATCCATGCCGGCCAGAGATTGGCCCGTCGGATTTCACGATAACTGCAGCGATTCCCTCTTGAATTTCATAATTTTTGCTATATAATCATATAAGATGTGGGGGAACTAGTCAAATATACTGGTATTCAACGATCTTTAACAGGTTTCGGACTATACCACCAACCACTTAATTACTTGATCGGTAGATTCAAGTTGCGGGTCACCTGCTTTGGCAAGGAGCGCTTGAATTGCTCAACGAAAACCTGAACAAACCGCTCTACGTCCAGATCCAGGAGTATATTGCCGAACTCATCTTAACCGGCAAGATACCCCCGGAAACGAAACTGCCCTCCGAACGCGAATTCAGCCAAGAATTGGGAGTCAGCCGGATGACTGTCCGGCGTTCGATCACCGAGCTGGTCAACGAAGGCATCCTGGAGCGCCGCCACGGCTCTGGGACATACGTCGCCAAGCCCCGCGTGACTTACAATGTTCGCGAACTGATCGATTACCTGCAGGCTATGCACACGCGCGGCATCGCCGCCACGAGCCAGTTACTCGAATTCGGCCAGGTCCCGGCCAGCCGCCGTTTGGCAGAAAGACTTGAAGTGGAATTAGGCGATGTCCTCTATAGAGTGGCCATCCTGCGTTTGGCTAATCGGGTGCCGTGCGTGGTCGAACGGGCTTTTTTCCCTTGCGCGCGTCTACCCGAAATCGAAGAATACGACCTGGAAAAAACCAATATCTATGACCTGCTCACAGAAGGTTATGGGATTCAATTCTCCCATATCCAACAAACCTTTGAAGCTGTAGCAGCCAATGACACGATTGCTGAGCAGCTACGCGTTGCAGATGGTTTTCCTCTCTTAATGGTCACCCGCATCATTTATCAAACAAGCGATTGCAAACCGGTCGAATTCGCCCAAGATTTTCTGCGCAGCGATTATGCCAGGATCAGTTCTGAAATTGACTGGTAAGGAGATCTTGATTTTGATTGATTGTGCTTTTGAATACCCAAGCCGAGGGCATGAAAGGAGGAAAATAGACTATCAATAATTCTCATTCCATCGTTGTTTCTTGTGTGATCTTCATTAAACATGCATATATAAATGCAGGAGGCAAATCAAATGGCTGAGATGGTTTCTCCTCAAAAAGGAGCAGTGCCCGGCGATCGCAAGCTTTACGCTCGCAAAAGCTCGGGCCTCGTGCGCACCATCGGCGTCTTTGGCGCCATGGTCTTCGGCGTACACTGCATTAGTCTCTCCTCATCAGGGTTAATTCCCTTCTCCTGGGTGGCCGGTGTCTGGCCGGGCAGCAGTATTATCGGCGTCTTGACCGTCGCCATGATCTTCTGCTTGTTCCACGCCTACACGTATTCAAGCATCGGCGCCGCCATGCCCCGCTCGGCTGCCGACTATACCCTGGCCAGCCGTGTGCTGAGCGCTCCCCTGGCCTTTGGCGCCAGCTGGACTCTGGTCATCTTCAGCGCCATGGTCGCTGGCGCTCTGATCGCCTGGATCCCTAAGACCGCCCTGCCAGTCCTGGCTCGTACCATGGGCATCCTTTTCAACAACCCGGGGTTGCTCTCGTTTGCAGATTGGTGCACTACCCCCACCGGCATCATCGTGATCGGCACGATTTGCGCCTTGATCACCTTCTTCACAATGATCCTGCCGACCCGCACCATTGTCCGCATTCTGGAAGTCGGATTTTTCCTGGGCTTGCTGGCCTGGGTGATCCTTTATTTCCAGCTCGGCACAGCTGGGGCGGACAGCTTCCCGGCTGCCTGGGATCGTTTCATGGGTGAGGGTAGTTTCGCTGCCCGCATCGCCCTGGCGCAAGAGAACGGCATGGTGGTCAACCCCAATGTCGCCGTGATGACCCTGGCGGGGCTGATCATGGGGTTCTGGATTTTCTACGGTTACTACATCCCAACCTTTTTTGCCGGGGAAGTCAAGCAAACCGACACCACCCTTCTGGCTGGCAGCTGGTCTTCCTTGCTCGTCACCTGGGCGATCTTCGTCCTGGGCGCATTGTTATTGCAGCGCCTCGTTCCTTTACAGTGGCTGGCAGCCGAAAGCTACTTGAGTAATATCGGCTACGAAGGTCGCACCATGCCCTGGATCACCTTCTATGCAGCCATTCTAAAACCCAGTTTCCCCCTGGTGCTGCTCGTCGCCGTCGCCTGGGTTTACACGTTGATCAACCTGGCGCAAACTTATTTCTTCTACTGCAGCCGCATCCTCTTCGCTTGGTCCTTCGACCGGTTGATCCCGGAGGCTGTCTGCTACATCCACCCCAAGCTGCGCAGCCCGATCTTCGCCATCCTGATCATCACCATCATCGGCGAGATCGGCATCATCGATGCTGCCACGGGCGGCGTCATGGGCGCCCAACTGAACTTCGTGTTCTTCGCTGTCTGTACTATGTTGATCCCGGTGCTCGCTATGACTCTATTCCCGTACCTGAAGCCAGACCTTTACCAGAGCGCCTCGGCGGCAGTCCGGAGGTCGATCGGCAAGGTGCCTGTAATTACGATCGTTGGTGTGATCACCCTAGCGTACCTGCTGTGGATGATCATTGCCTCCTTCCTCTATCCAGCCGTCGGCGGGCGGATTGGCTCGGGAACGCTGATCACCCTGGCAGCCTTCTTCCTAAGCGGGATCGC
>DATDRM010000078.1:0-2434 GCA_035291705.1 Anaerolineales bacterium | reverse complement strand
TAGGTTTCACGCACGGCAACAGGCCACCTAACCTTCGCTGCAGCCGACCCGCCTGGTGCAAGTAGAGAAATAAGAGGCAACAATGACTGAGAAATCCATCATTATCGTTGGCGCCGGCATCGCGGGATTATCGGCTGGCTGCTACGGCCAGATGAACGGCTACCGCACCCAGATCTTCGAGCGCCACACCATACCGGGCGGGCTGTGCACCTCTTGGAAACGCGGGGAATACACTTTCGATGGCTGCATTCACTGGTTGGTCGGCTCCTCACCCTCCAGCAGCTTCTATCCCATATGGGAGGAACTGGGCGCGGTGCAGGGGCGACGCTTCGTCAACCACGAGGAATTCATGCGCATTGAAGGGCCTGATGGGAAGACCTTCATCATTTACACCGACGTTGACCGGCTCGAGCAGCAGATGAAAGAACTGGCTCCTGCGGATGCAGCGGTAATTGAAGAGTTCTGCAGTGCGGTGCGTCTGTTCACTCGCTTTGAGCCTCCAATGGATAAGCCCAGAGAGCTCTATGGCCTTGTCGATATGCTCAAGACAGGCTTAAAGACACTCCCATTCTTGAGCGCCATCAGAAAGTGGAGCCAGGTCTCGATCCAGGACTTTGCGGCCCGCTTCAGCGACCCCTTCCTGCGCCAAGCGTTCCCGCTTATCTCTGACATGCCCGATTTTCCGATGTTCGCGGTCCTTTTGGTCCGGGCGTTCATACATAACCGTAATGCCGGCTACCCCATAGGAGGATCGCTCAAGTTCTCCCTGGCTATCGCACGCCGCTACCGCGACCTGGGTGGCGAGGTACATTACAAGTCGCCGGTGGAAAAGATTCTAGTGAAAAACGACCGCGCGGTAGGCGTGCGTCTGGCCGACGGCACGGAGCACCACGCCGACATCGTCATCTCCGCGGCCGACGGGCACGCGACCATCTTTGACATGCTGGAGGGCCAATATAGCAGCGACGAGATCCGCGGCTACTATGGCAAACTGCCCATCTTCCAGCCATACATCCAGGTTTCGCTGGGCGTGAACCGCGACTTTTCGAATGAACCCCATCTGATCACCTTTCCACTGGAGGCGCCGATCACTGTTGCCGGTGAGGTGCGCCAGCGCATGGGCGTGAAGCACTATTGCTTCGACCCCTCTCTGGCTCCGGCGGGCAAGTCGGTACTGGTGGTCATGTTTTGGGGCAACTACGAGCACTGGAAGCACCTGTATGCAGACCGCGAGCGCTACGAGGCCGAGAAACAGCAGATTGCCGATGCGGTGATTGCCCAACTGGAGAAGCGGTTCCCAGGCCTCACGGAGCAGATCGAGGTTGTGGATGTGGCCGCGCCGATGACCTATGAGCGCTACACCGGCAACTGGCAAGGCTCCCCCGAGGGGTGGATGCTCACAACCAAGATGATGGGCACGCTGATGGGGGAAGGTATGCGCAAGACACTCCCTGGGCTGGAGAGCTTCTACATGGTGGGGCAGTGGGTTGAGCCAGGGGGAGGCGTGCCCACTGTAGCCGTATCGGGCCGCAACGCCATACAGATCATCTGCAAACGGGACAAGAAGATATTTGTGACGGAGAGTGCCACACCATTTTGACCCCCGTTTTGTGGGCTTTTTGCGGCATTTTGGGGCTGTTTCCCGCCTTATGAACAATTCTGCACAATGGATTTGTCCAAAGTCCAATAAAATGATCCGCCCCTTATTCTTTGAAGGAGGACGACATGGAGCAACGAGTTCCTACCGCATTGAGAGATGAACTTCGCGGCATGTTGATTCAACCCGATCAAACAATGGCCACAGTGGCGCCCAATCTGAGCAAAGGGGCGCTAGTCGTAGTAGGGCTAATTGTGACAGCCGGGATCAGGGTAGCCCTGGAAGTTGCCTACACCGCAGCAGGAATTACTGTTGGATTCGCCATTGGTGGTGCTGTGATTGGCATCGTCATAGCTTGGGTGAGCCTGACACTTTTCCTTCACCTTATCGCCCGCGCGTTGGGTGGCACTGGCAACTATCGCAACTTGCTGGCCTTAATGGGATACGCCGCTGTCCCGATGATCCTGACCACATTGGTTTCCATTGTTATCTATGTCATCTCGCCAGTGCTATTGCCTAACCTGGGTGGCGCCGGGTGGAGTCCACTGCACACTCTCATTGGGTGGATCGGCATGGCCTGGGGCTGGCCAGGGCTGCTGAGTTATTACGCCTTACGGCATAGCGAGCGACTGTCCGCTGGCAGGGCTGGGGGTATTGTCGTGGCAGTCTACATCTTGGTGCTACTCGGATGGTTCCTGCCTGTGCTCGTGCCAGGCTTGTTTAGACGTTATCGGAAATAGGCGATAATAGGGTCATGCTCACTTATGCCAAGCTCAAAGACAATCCGCGCCGGTTTCTCGCCGCCACCAGTGTCACGCAAGACGAGTTTGAACACTT
>DATDRM010000077.1:0-5091 GCA_035291705.1 Anaerolineales bacterium | reverse complement strand
CCAGGCGATCAGCAAGATCACAAACCACATCACGGTGATGATCGATAGGCCGTACTGGCCACCTTCCGCGTTGGTCAATGTGAAGGCCCTCAGCTCGGCAAACTGGCGAAACCAATCCGGCAGCCCATAGAGCCACTTCCCACCGGATAAGACAACCAGGATGCCGTAATAGATATTCAAGGTGGCGATGGTGGTGATGATGCTGGGGATATTGAAAAAATAAATAATACTGGCATTGATCATCCCAAGCCCGATGCCGATAACGGCTGGGATGAGAAAGGTGAGGAAGATATTGCCGCCAAAGCGGATCAGGTAGACTGCCATGGCGTACATGGCTACGGTAGCAATAGCTGAAAAGGAAATATCGATCCCCCCGGAAATCAAAACGAACAGCACGCCAATCGCGAAGATGCCTAAATACGAATAACTTTTGAACAAATCAAACAGGTTTTCTAAGGTGAAGAAGCTGGGGTTAATCAGGGTAATAATAATCGAAAGAATGACGATCACCATCAAGACATAGGCTTCATGGCGCGAGAAGAATTTTTTCATACCCGTTCCCTCAACTGCTTAAGTTGATCAGGTTTTGAATTTCTTCGATCGAGGTCTGTGCGGCGTCGTATTCTGCAATGAAACGCCCTTTATGCATCACGAGGATCCGGTTGCAGTTTTGAAACACTTCCGGCACTTCGTCGGAGATGAGTAAAATAGCGATCCCTTCCTTAGCCAGGTTCCGGATGATTTCGTGAATGGCACTTTTGGCAGCTACGTCAATCCCGATCGTCGGCCCATCCAGGATCAGGATTTTTGGTGCAGTAGCGATCCACTTGGCCAGCACCACCCGCTGCTGGTTGCCTCCAGAAAGTGTCTGTACGGGTGAATCTAAAGAGGGGACCTTGATGGCCAGCTCATTGACCCATTTCTGTACGCTATCCTGCATCTTATGAGAGTCGATCAATCCTAGCCTGTTCAGCAGCTTGGACAAGATGGTGAGGATCAGGTTTTTATGAACCGGCTGTGGCATGATTAGCCCTTGCACCAGCCGGTTTTCGGGGACGTAGCTAATCCCCAGGCGAGTGGCATCCTGGATGAAACGAATTTTGACCTGTCCGCCATCAAAAAGAATCTCGCCCGAGTCGGCCGGATTCACGCCAAACAATGCCAGGGCCAGCTCGGTGCGCCCCGAACCCAGCAGCCCCGTTATGCCCAAAATCTCGCCGGGATAAATCCTAAAACTGATATCCTTGAAGTTCCCCCGCTTCGATAGGTTTTTTACTTCAAGAAGGGGGCGCTCTCCCTGGATTTCGGCCAGGTACTTGGTGTACTCCACTTTCTTGCCGGTCATCAACATGGTCATCTTTTCATCGTCGAGTTCGTTGCTGGGGAAGGTTCCCACTATCTTGCCATCTCTCAGCACGGTGACCCGCTCGGCTATCTGGAGCACCTCGTTGAGCTTGTGGCTGACGAATAGGGTGGCGATGCCATGCGATTGCATATCCTTGACCACCTCGAACAGCGCATCGACTTCCTTTTTTGTCAACGATGAAGTTGGCTCATCCATGATGAGCAGCTTGACATCGCTGGTCAGCGCCCGGCAAATGGCGACCAGTTGCTGGTCGGCAATGGCAATTTCCTCGACCAGCGCGTCGAGGGGGATCTTAACCCCAATGCGCGCCATGGCCTTTTCAGCGATGCTTTGAGTGTCTTTCCAGTTGATCAGCCGGTCCCCCTCGGAAATCAGCTGGCTCAAGGCAATGTTTTCTGCGACAGGTAAGTTAGGGAAAAGCGATAAGTCCTGGTAGATGACTTCGATACCCTTGTGGATCGAGTCGATGGCTTGATAATTCTGGAAGGGCTGCCCATCGATCATGATTTCAGAGCTATCATCTGGTGCGACCGCGCCGGATATAATCTTGATCAGGGTCGATTTCCCGGAGCCGTTCTCGCCTACCAGGCAGTGGATTTCTCCCTTCCTGATTTCAAAATCCACGCCGTCCAGCGCCTGTACACCCACGTAGCGCTTACTGATGTTCTTCATTGATAGGAAGACATCGGTCATGGTGAATTATTCTGTCTCCTCGCGGGTAGAGTAGCAGTGCGATCTGGCAGAAGTATTATATACCCTCCGCAATACAGAAAGGGCCTCTTTGCCCCAGGCAAAAAGGCCCTTTGTTTAGTTTGTTTAGGGTGATTTAGAAACCAAGGTCCTCGGCATTGTCTTTGGTGATGTCGATCATCCCATCGACGGTCAGGATGTTGCCTTTAAGGGAGATTTTACCCAGGCCGGGGATCTCCATCCCATCAGTGACTTTGCCGCCATCCAGGACATATTTCGCCAGCCAGGTCATGGCAAATCCGGCGTCCCCAGGATCCCAAAGGATGCCATGATCCAGGGAACCGTCCTTGAGGTATGGGGCGGCATGACCGGGAAGCACCGTTCCCACCACGCAGACTTTATCGATCAAACCCTTTTCCTGCAGTGCCTGCGCCGCGCCTGGCGGGCCCAGGCTACCATACCCCATGACACCCTTCAGGTTTGGATAAGCCTGGAGCAATTCCAGTGTCTTCTGGCGAGACAGCTCCTGGTCCTCGCCGGAGGGGATGCGATCGGTGACCAGCTTCATCCCGGGGTACTTTTCGGCGCCATACTCGAGCGCCACATCGGCCCACAAGTTGTGCAGCGGCACGGTAAGCGATCCGACGATGATGGCGAAATCGCCCTCCTCGCCCATGCACTTGACCAGCTCGTCCATGTGGTGCCGACCAAACTCGACGTTGTCGATCAGCTCAAGGTCATAATCGTTGCCTACCTGATCGGGAGATTCGTGGGTGATGATCAGGATGCCCTTTTCCTTGGCTTTGGCGAAGACCGGTTCCAGGGATTTGGCATCGTTGGGTACCACCGTAATGGCGTCCACACCCTTGGCGATCAGGTCCTCGATGACCTTGACTTGCTGAGCCGGGTCGGCGTCCGCCGGGCCGGTCTGGTAAGCATTTACGCCCAATTCCGAGGCCGCTCTCTTGACGCCTTCTTCCATCCGGTTGAACCAGGGGATGCCCGTGATTTTCACCACGGTGGCGATCTCATAAGGCCCTGCGGCTTCCTCAGCTGGCGGTGTCGGCGCGCAGCCTACCGCCAGCACCATGGCCAATACGACGAAAATCAGCCATACTTTGTGAAGTTTCATCTTTGCCTCCTTTTTGCTTCTATCGATTGGTTTAAAACTTAGGGAAAACTAACTCATAAGATATAGTTTTACCCTTTTTTATATGCAAGTGAAGTGTCATTTGTGATGCATGCCAGGGACGAATGTCATAAGGCATCCACAGAAAACAAAACTTCCGAGACCTATCTCGGAAGTTGATAAGACCGGTTCGGTGTCGAACCGCTCAGTTTGCCCTGGCCAAAACCGGGCTGAACTTATACCGGTATGTTTGATATAACGAAATTTTTACGCATGGCGGTGAATTTAACCAATTTATTTCTTTTGAGACAGCCCCTTCACAGATGTTATCGATCCCAAAGTTGGGGGCAGGGGATTAAACCTCAATGTAATCCCAATTGCCGAGCATCGCCAGCGTGCGCAGCTTATCCCCCAGGTGACCATAGGCCAGGGCCATATGGTGCGGCGCGCCTGCCTCCAGCCAGGCATCGCACCATTCAGCTATGCCCAACTGCTTGGGCTTGAACAGCATCTGCGGGGCAGCGACCGGGCGCGGCTTGATCGCGATCGATTCCCCTTCTGCCACGATCAGCCGCCAACGCCCGCCCACGCTCACCAGAGCCAGGTTGGTCACCGCTCCGGGAGCGTAAGCAAATTCGAACCCGGCTCCAAATCCGTGAATCCCCTGGTAATAAATGCTGTGTTTAACCGACACATCTGCCGGTTTGGCAGCCATCGCAGGGTTGCCATGCCCATCGTGGGAGAGAATCATAGCTTCCCGGTCAAAGTCGATAATGTAGTTTTCCAGGAAGGTTGCCTGCCCGGTTAGTTCTTGCAGCATGAACATGGCGGTCAAGGTGGTTATATCGGCTTCTGTAGAGGTCGGAAGGCCGATCTCACACAACCGGCCCGTCCCATAGGAGGGGATGATCCCCACCCGGGGGTCGGTCAGCCACACCTGATCGAAAGAAGCCAGCCCATCATAATTGCCATCTCGTAGCACCTTCTCCAGGGCTAACGCCAAGCGGCAGGAGCGCTCGAAGAGCTTTGCGTCCATTTCGATCTTATAGCGGGCGCGTTCCTTCGCCACCAGGGCAGCCCCTTCTCCGGCTGGTATAGACTCCATGGCGATAGAAACCTTCTCCGGCTCCAGTGGCCAGCACACCGGGCCCACATCCTTTCGCAGGCTGAGCTGGTCTACCATCAGATCGGTCATGCCCTCGAAAGCATGCCCAGCGATGGCGATGCGCGTTTTTTTCAGCCGGGCCAGCACGCCCACCGCCTGGATATACTCGCCGAGCTTGCGCCTGCCCGCCGGATCGTCGATGTGGCTGGTCACTACCCAAAACGGGCGGTTCAGGCGCAGCAGCGCAGAGGTCATCTCCGGCACGCCGCACATTCCAGAATTGACCATGATCAGGTCAAAATCCGCATCTTCAGGCAAGTATCGGATTTGCTGGGTATTCCATACCAGCACCGGGGCTGTAGTGTTGAGGAAGCAGCGCACAGGCACAACCCCTTTGGTATATGCCACTTCCACTGCCACGATGAGATCTACCACTGCGGCGTTGAACATCTGCGCCGCTGCCTCCGCCTGGTGCTCCTCCTCTACCAGAGGCGGGCAGACTGTCTCGCCATAGCCCGCCAGGATCCCGCCGATCCGGTCGACGGCCTTCTGCGCCATCGGGCGCACGTGGGCGGTCTTGTTGTAATCGTCTTCGAGCAATGCCAGTACCAGAACGCCAATCTTTGGTTTGTAGGACATAGCTTCCTCCTATATTACATATGTTGAAATTGGATAAATATACTTAGATCACTTCAATACCTAACAGCCGACATAAATCTATGATCTGGTTACGGTGATCGCCATACGCAATAATATAATGTTGAGCTAGCACCTTCTGAGCGAAATCCTCAACAGCAACAT
>DATDRM010000076.1:0-5096 GCA_035291705.1 Anaerolineales bacterium | reverse complement strand
GCCTGCCAGGCGGCCCGTGTAGCGGATGCCGGGATAGACATCAACTCCATTGGAAACGCTGTAGCCAAGACCCATGTTGCCCTTCTTGTCCTGGGCGATGCTGCCCATCCAGCGATGGACACCGTCGCCGGGGGCGTATGTCCCCTGTTGATAGAGCGAGAACGTGCCGCCTGTGCGTCGAATCTCATACCAGCGCACGCCGGCAACGCCCGGCAACGCCTCGACCGACTGGTTAGTAACCAAGGTCTCGTAATCCTTGAAGTTGCGGTATGCCAGGCGCCAGGTCGGACGCTGTCGATACGACAAGATATCAATGTACTGGTCAGGGTTTGTGATCCCCGGCTGAGGGATACAGCCGCGGGAGGGCCCACAGGGGAAGATCGAGTCGAAGGAGGCCACCGGCAGCTGCGCCGCAAAGGACAGCGAAGCAACCGGGTTGGCCTTCCACTGCACCTTCATTTCCCAGATATTGAGCGCATCGAAGGTTGCACCGTACCCAGCGCCATCATCCTGCGTACCGGTGATCGGCGCGGCAATGCCATCTTTCGGCCGGCGTGTGCCGTCAATGTCAGGAGGGAGCAGGCCGTCGCCGATCAGCTCAAGCGACACCACGTTCGAATCGAGGAAGAACTGCACCGCCCGAGCTTTCGGGTTGCCGGCGATCATCTTGTTCTTCTCGAGCGCGTAGACGCTGATCCCGTACCCTGATACATCCCCGAAATCGCGGGTGGTCATGAGATACGAGTTGGTCCACACGCCGTATTTGGGATAGTCGGGGAAGAAGGTTCCGCCCGGCAATTCCGGATCGGGCTGAGTAATGAAGGCGTAGCGGTAGTACGCACCGGTCGGGTCGCCGGTCTGCGAGATCGCCACGCAGTCGTAGTAGGCCGGTCCGCGCGTGGTGAACTGGCTGAGGATCCAGCGGTCCTCGAGCTGATCGTATAGCACGATCGGGTCGCCGGAGGGATCGGTACAATCTTCAATAGCGAAGCCAGACCAGAGCGTGCCGGTGTCGACCGGTCCGAGCAGCAGGTTGCCCTGCTTGTCGTATACGCCGAAGACCAGGTTGATCATCTCGACATAGTGGTTCGGCCCCACGTCGCCGACCGGGTCGGGCGGGTTGACGCGGAATCCGAACAGGTCGAAGTTATCCTGGTTGCTCAGTCCCTCGAAGTTCACAGTCGTGGAGGGGATTGTCGCGGTCAGGCTGGCTGTCGCCGCTTGCCGACCAGCTGCGCCTTGCAAGGCGCCGTCGCCGTTAAAACCTCCATCCGTGGGCACCGGCCCACGATCCGGCCTGATCTCGATCAGCTCGTCCGCGCTTGCGCCCGTTCTCGCTTGAAGTCGTGCGCTGTTCGCCAGATCGCGTAAGGCGGGCGTCTCGTCGAACGCCACTGCGGTTGAGAATTTTGGGGATGGATTCTCGTAAGCTTGGGGGCTACCTACACTGGGAGCAGCGGCAGTCACTTGAAACGCACCCACTGCGCTGGTGACGACCACCACCGCTGAGAGTAGAGTAAAGAAAATCTTGGCTCTCATACGCTATTTCTCCTTGTTCGTAAGAATTGAGTTAGTGGTTATTGAAAGACTTAGAGATTAAACAAGGTTGTTTAAGATAATGAAGTCTCGCCTCCTTTCCGCACCCATAGCGATATTGTAAAGAATTTTCTCAGGTGGATAATCGAAGGAGACCTGTACTAATCTCTCGATTCCCACGCATTGAGATTGTAACCGTTGGCTTACAAGAATGCAAGGATTTAAGGATGTTATTCAGCTGCAGAGTACCCCCTTGTGGGCACAGGGAAATCGCCGGGCGCGTTTAACCGGCAAGGGGGGCGAAGCCCTCTTGCATCCCCCCCAGAAACCAATGCCCAGAAAGCAGGGTTCAGCAGGCAGAATCCAGGAATACGCCAGGGGAAAGAATACGAAACCCGAGGGTGAAATTGAAGTAGTCGGGGACATTCCTGTTGCGGTACGCACAGTGGGCGTTCCTACGATTATTGTTCCACGAGCCGCGGCGCACCACATAAAACCTTTCACCGAAATCATCGCTTGTTACTGCACTTTCTGGAAAAGCCTGGTTGTAAGATTGAGTCCATTCCCAAACATTGCCGCTACAATCGAATAATCCATATGGGGAAACACCGTTTAGGTAGAGACCCACCGGCGTGGAGGTGTAAAAGTGACTCTCAAGGGTGTTGCTCGCTGCGCTGGAAAACTTTCCATCCCACGGGTAAGCGCGCCCGTCGCTGTTGCGTGCAGCTTTTTCCCATTCCAATTCGGTCGGCAGCTGGTATGAATGCCGGGTGACAGCGGAGAGCCAGTTGCAGTAAGCCTGGGCTTCGAACCAGTTCACGCATCCTGCGCGGTGGGTCGATGCCAGTGGACATGGTTGTATATGTCACTATCTTGACCCTGGTCGTTTTCTTGCTCTTCAAACTCCCGGGACTAACGCAGGGAGCCAACTTTGTGAGGCCCTCCGGGAAAGATCAGGTTGGTAAAAATGCGGATGCCATTGTCCTGGCATCCAACGGGCTGTTGACCCTTGCCATCCAGTTCTTAATGGCGCCAACCCATACAATCGGCGACATCAATTATGCCAGCGTCTGGCATGTGATGCTCTCACTGCTCGGCGGAGGACTGATCCTGGCTGGGGTAGTTACGGCCCTGTCTAGACCCAATGCAATCCCCAAACCAAAAACGCGGCAACAAAAAAGGCGTATGTTTTTTATATGTCAGGTACTCATCCCCAAACCGTTCGATCAATTCTTGCGTTTCATGAATATAGATATGCGTTAATAACAGGCTGAATACAATCACCACCAGGATAATCACTATCCCAGCTCCCATCCAAACCCCAATCCCCAAATACAATAACAACGCGCCCAGCGTCATCGGGTTACGAGTGCAGGCATATGGCCCCTGCGTTACCAGCCTCTGTGTAGCCATCATCGGCGCAGGTGTGCCTCTTCCCAGTGTATATTGGAGGCGAACCGCCCAGACCACCAGGGTGGAACCTGCAAGGGTTAGTGCAAGACCGAGGGCCTGATTCGGCCATCCGAGATAAAATGTCCCCCATCCGCCTGCACGCTCTAAAGCCCAGCCAATAACAATCGCTATCGCCGCCAGGAATAGCAAGCCAAGGAAGAAACGGGCGATCACCCGCCGTCGGAGTTGGTCAACATTCATGGCATTAGCCCCGATGCCCCTTGCCAGTTGTGAAACTCTGTGGATGCATGAGCTTGCACCTGTGTAATGGGCAGACTGCTATTTGTGATGGAATATCCGGCTTTAAGATACTTCGAAATTTGCCGGCTTATCTTTTCGGGCCTGGAAAAACAAAAGCGCCAGAATGATCAGCCAGGTGGATAATCGAATTGTCATAGCCATAATACTATCTGTTGCGACAACTCCGCGATAAGCAGTCTGAAGGACGAGCATCACTATGGCATGAGCGCTGAAAGTCCCGATAGCGGCCAGCAGAGCGTATTTGTTGTTTTTCCAAATGAGGACGGCGATCAGGAAAACCGTCAAAACGCCTATAGTGAAGTTATAGACTGGAAGCCAATCGATCACATAATAGTCGGGAACCCTGCCGAGCAATACCTGCCCGCCCGCAAAAATCGCCATCGCTCCGATGATCAAGGCGAGAATAGCGGCAGATTTTTGTAAGATTGTGTTCATTTTGTCTCCTTTGCTCTGGACATTGACCACGCTAACTTGTGTTATTACCAATGGGGTTATCCTCCTTTGGCGCCTAAAAAGATGGCCCGCGTTTTAGCGTTCATACCGCGTGCCACACCGCCGGGGACAACCACCGTCACGCCGGGTTTAAAGGCGAAAGTCTCTTCACCTACGGTCATCAGACCTGTACCCTCGAGAAAATGATAGATTGCTGCCTCTGCGGGGTGGAGGGGAATTTGTTGCCCGGCTTCCAGACCAACAACCAGTACCTTGAAATTTGGTATGTCGATCAAATATTGTGGCTTGGGCCCATCTGCGGCAAAGACAGCCTTCGCTTTTGTATCTGAATAATAGATCTCTGGTATCGCGTCAGGCATATTACGCTCCTTTCAGGATATACCTGACTCTAACCGTTTCCCCCGAGTCTTGCGCCGACTTTTGTCGGGTTTTTACCCCTAATTTTAATCTGGTCGGATCTTAGCCCGGCTCGCCAACCCCTCGTGATCCAAGATGCGGATTTGCTGTTTGTCTATTTCAATTAACCCTGCCTGGGTTAATTCGCGGAAAACGCGACTTAATACATCTGGCACCGTGCCAAGATGCGCAGCCATTTCGGTTTGGGTCGTCCAACGCTGGCGCGGGATCACGTCATCTCTTGCTTGTTCAATTAGGAATTTTGCCAGACGCCCTTCAACGGTACGTAAGGATAAGTCTGCCGTCAATGCCACCAGGTCGATCATCCGATCCGCCATATTTTCCATAACCTGCATTGCCGTGTGTGGATGCGAGAACAGAACCTGTTCCAGCGCGTGGCGGGGGATGAGCCAGATGCCAGCTTCTTCCAGCGTCATGGCGGTGGCGGGGTTAGCACGTTTGGTGAATACACCGACCTCGTTGAAAATTTCTCCAGGTCCCAGAAAGCGTAAGATTTGTTCACGTCCATCGGGCGCGGTTTTAATCACCTTTAACCAACCGTATTGCAGGTAAAAAAGATTGGTTTCAACATCTCCTTCCCAGAAGATCACTGCGTCCGGCGGGTAGACCTTCCAGGCTGCACTTTTCGCCAGCTCAGCCAGGGTCGCATGATCCAGCCCACGCAAGAATTCGAAGGTTTGTAATCGTTTTAAGAGGAAGTTCGTTTGTATCAACGCCCCGTTCATCTCAGCACAGTTTAACACGGGATGGGGTTTAAATAAACTATGGCAATGTTGTTGTAATCCACCCCCTCACGAAAACGGCGATTTACTTACCGGTTATCCGAGGAAGGGGGCCAGGTTGTCCGCTTTTTGGCGATATATTTCACCCAGGTAGTTCTTTGTTTATAAGCGTTCTTCATCCTCTTCTTCGCGCTGAACGTCGGTGTCCATGACTTTGATTGAGCCGCGGGCTTCGCGGATGGAACACACCGGGAT
>DATDRM010000075.1:0-21292 GCA_035291705.1 Anaerolineales bacterium | reverse complement strand
ACTCGCCGAAGCGCACCTCTTGCAGGATTCCGAGGATGATGAATTACGCCAGCTGGCCGAAGCCGAGGGCATCGAGTTGGAATCCCAAATCGAAATCCTTGAACACGAGATCAAGAGCATGTTGCTGCCCCAAGACCTGCGCGATAAACGTAACGTCATCGTAGAAATCCGCGCCGGCACCGGCGGAGACGAGGCGGCTTTATTCGCCGCCGCCCTTTTCCGCATGTACAGCCGCTATGCTGAACGCCGGGGCTGGGAAGTGGAGGTGCTCTCCGCCAACGAGATCGGCATCGGCGGCTTCAAGGAGATCATCTTCCTGGTCAAGGGAAGAGGCGCTTACTCGCGGCTGAAGTATGAATCGGGCGTGCATCGCGTCCAGCGCGTTCCCGTCACTGAAGCCCAGGGGCGCATCCATACCTCTACTGCGACGGTTGCTGTGCTGGCCGAGGTGGATGAGGTTGAGATCGACATTCCCGAAAGTGATATCCGCATGGACGTCTATCGCTCGGCCGGCGCCGGAGGCCAGAACGTGCAAAAGAATGCCACCGCTGTGCGCCTGACCCACCTGCCAACTGGGATGGTGGTGCAATGCCAGGACGAACGCTCGCAATTGCAGAACCGCACGCGGGCGATGAGCATCCTGCGCGCTCGCCTGTATGAAATAGAAGAGGAGAAACGCCGTCAGGAAATCGACGCTTCCCGTCGTTCTCAGGTAGGCAGCGGAGAACGTTCTGAGAAGATCCGCACTTACAACTATCCCCAATCGCGCGTTACTGACCACCGCATCAATCTCTCATCGTACAACCTACCAGTTGTCATGGATGGTGACATCGATCAATTTATCGACGAACTCGCCACCCGCGACGAATCTGAACGCCTGGCTGCAGCAGGAATTGATGAGTAATGCGTGTTGTGTGAAGCGTGATATGTGAAACGTGGCCAAACTTCACACTTTTTATGAGACGTGCTGACGCCTTAACTCGCTGATTCGCTTACTTGCTGATTTGCGGACTCGTTGACTCACCTCTCAGGCTTACTCATAGAAATCAGGAACCTTCTTTCTGGGAGGAGCGACTCTCCCGGCCTAGATGCCCAGGTGCTGCTCGCCCACGTGCTCGCAAAACCCCGCGCCTGGATAATCGCTCACCCGGAATACATGCTAACTCCTGAACAGAGGATTAGACTGAAGGAATCACTATCGCGCTTGCAGGATGGTGAACTGCTCCCTTATATCCTCGGCCACTGGGAGTTCTTCGGCCTGGACTTCGCAATCAACATCAACACCCTCATCCCCCGTCCGGAGACTGAGCTGCTGGTCGAAAATGCCCTCGCCTGGTTGCACGCTCACCTCTCACGCCGCCGCGCGGCAGACGTTGGGACTGGCTCCGGTTGCATCGCGGTCGCCCTTGCAGCCCATATCACCGACCTGCACCTCCTAGCCTCTGATATCTCCCTCCCCGCCCTGCGTATCGCCCGCTATAATGCCCGGAAACACGTTGTGGAAGACCGGGTTCACTGTGTGCAGTCCAATCTCCTTCCTCCAACCTGCCAGCGCTTCGATTTAATTTGCGCCAATTTGCCTTATATCCCGACCCACACCTTGCAGGGTTTGAGCGTGCATGGCAGAGAACCCAATCTGGCCCTCAACGGTGGAGAGAATGGTTTGCAGGCGATCTCTAGTTTAATCCTCGAGGCTCCGAGCCAGATCCTTCCGGCTGGCTTGCTACTCTTCGAAATCGAAGCCTCCCAGGGTCCCACAGTCGCTCTCCTTGCCAGACAAGCCTTCCCGGAAGCAGAGATAAATATCCTGCCAGATCTAGCCGGACACGACCGGCTGTTAACAGTGCAAACTCCCTGATAACAGCCAGGACTCAAACCACAAATGAATTCACAATGCCAATCGCTAACTACCAATCGCTAACGGCTTACACACCGTTAAGATCCACCCCATAGCTACTTCCACATGAAAGGGAGATGCAAGTATAATTCCAACTGCATGTGAGGAAACCTCGGTACTGAAAATGACCCCTTTCCAAAACAAACGCCTCCTGCTTGGCATCACCGGTTCGATCGCCGCTTACAAGGCCGCTGACTTGGCTTCCAGGCTCGCCCAGGCCGGCGCCCTGGTGGATGTGATCCTAACCCAGGCAGCCCTGCAGTTCATCGCCCCCCTCACCTTCCAATCTGTCACTGGACGGCGGACATACAGCGATGAAGACCTTTGGAGTCACACAGGTCATGTACTGCATATAGGCCTGGCGAAGAACGCCGATTTATTGACCATCGCCCCGATCTCAGCCAACACCCTGGCTAAGCTGGCGCATGGCATCGCCGATAACCTGCTGGCTGTGACTGCTTTAGCAGCCAGTTGCCCGTTGATCTTAGCCCCGGCCATGGATGGCGACATGTTCACCCATCCCGCAACGCAGACCAACCTGGAAATTCTCCGCCAACGAGGGGCGATCATTGTCGGTCCAGCCGAAGGTCACCTGGCTTCTGGGCAGTCCGGATTCGGCCGCTTGGTGGAACCAGCCGAGTTAATCGGACACCTTCGTCTGGCACTCTCCCAACACGGCCCGCTATACGGCCGAAAAGTAGTAGTCACCGCTGGCGGAACACAGGAAGCGATCGATCCCGTGCGTGCCATCACCAATCACTCATCTGGTATGCAGGGCTTCAACCTAGCCCAGGCAGCCCTGGACCGGGGGGCAAAGGTCACTTTAATATCCGGCCCGACACATTTACCCACCCCCATCGGTGCCCAGCGAGTGGATGTGCTCACCACACAAGAGATGCTGGCAGCTGTGTTTGCCGCGCTCCCTAACGCCGATATCCTGATTATGGCCGCCGCAGTGGCAGATTTCCGTCCAATCACCTCTGCCAGTGAAAAGATTAAAAGAGATAAAGGGATTCCTCAAATCACCCTGGAAGCCACGCCAGACATCCTGCAAGCCGTCGCGGAGCAGAGGTCGAGCGGCGGGTATCCAAAGGTTACGGTTGGGTTCGCAGCCGAGAGTCAGGATTTACTTCTTAACGCCCGCCACAAGTTACACGCCAAACACCTGGATCTGATCGTCGCCAACGATATCACTGCCAGCGACGCGGGATTTGCCGTGGACACGAACCGCGTCACCATCCTGGATGCCGGAGGCGGCGAAGAAATCCTGCCTCTAATGACCAAGGCGGAAGTCGCCGAGATTGTCCTCGAACGAGTTGTTGGGTTACTGCCATAATGATAAAAAATACCTGCGACCGATGGTCATCTGGAAGATCCCGCCACTGGATAGCGGTGATTATTTTGGCTCTGCTCTTTGCATTTTCCGCCCAGGCATTTCGACAGCCCCGCCAGGCATCTGCGGATGGCGGGTCATTCCCAACCCGTACCCCAACCCGTACTCCCACCGCTGAGGCCACGCGCACTCAAACCACCACTCCTACCAGCGTCCCGATTATCACCCTGGTCACCAATGGGGAAGAGCAGGTGCTCAATCAACCGATTACGGCCGAGCCAACGCGGACTCCCACCACGGGCACCAGCGGAATCGCCGGTTGTTTGCCGTTCGGGCTCTTGATCCTGCTCGTCTTGATCGTCTTGGCTGCCTACTTGTTCACCCGCCGAACTCGATCCGACCAAAATGAGTAAAGAATAATTCTAAAGAAGACCTTCAAGTATGCGCGGAGCCTTTCGACTTAGTTCCTCCAGCTCCTTTGGTTCATCTGGTTCTTCTCACTCATCCAAGCAAAGCACATACAATTCCCTCGGCCCGTGTACACCGATGGTTAAGGTCATCTCAATATCGGCGGTACGCGAAGGACCGCTAATCAACACCACGCAGGCTGCCGATTGGACCTCCCTCAAACGCAACACTTGCGGGAGGCTCTCACGGATGTCGCTGGTGCGCAGGATGGCAATGTGCACCTCTGGCAGCAGCGAAGAAAACAAAGACCTGCCGGGGCCGCTCGTCAATACTATCGTTCCAGTATCAGCCATGGCTGCCAGCGTCCCCGTCAAACCTGCCCGAATGGAAGGATCAAGGTCATAGCTCACCTGTATCCCCGCAGCCTGGATCGCTCTTATCAAACTAGCTGGCAGTTGATCAATCTCCCAAGATAAAAGAGATCCGATGTTATTGTCATGCAATATCTGCAATATGCGTTGCGCAAGGTCGGATCGGCTGCAAAGGGTAAATTTACCCCCCAAAGCGATGAGTTCACCCGCAAACCGGGTCGCTAGGGAATTGTAATCTGAAGAATCTTTACCAGATGGCTCAGAGAGTTGATCTGGTCTATCTCCTGATTCCCTAATTACCGAAACACCTGATCCACTAAATGCCGAAATGCTTGGTTGCCTGCTCATCCAACGCCTCCGAAATGGTCGGAGGGCCGGGCGCGGGAAATCCTTGCTGTATCCCCAACCTGTAAAGGCTGGCAGGTGCATCCATGGTGTGCGTGGAGAGAAGATGCGGCTGAGGGGGCCAAGCAGGCGTTGAGCAAGGCGGAAACGCCGTACATCGATGGAGAACCAGGTGTAGGCGCGTACCCCGATAGCAACCAGACCAGGGAGTTTCTGCCTGGCGCGCCCCGGTTCTATCTTGATGCCCCCTGCGCGCACGCGTAATAGCAATTTCGGCAAGTCGATGTCCACAGGACAGGCCTCTTTGCACGCCCCACACAGGCTGGAGGCGCGCGCCAGATGCCCAAACTCAGACTGCCCGAATAAACCTGGTGAGATGATCGAACCAATTGGTCCGGGATAGGTGCTGACCTGGCCGTGCATACCTACGTAGGCGTGTCCGCCGATCTCACGGAAGACCGGGCAGGCATTCAGGCATGCACCGCAGCGAATGCACAGTAATGCCTCGGCCAGTGGTGATTGGCGCAGGGCTTCCCGTCCGTTATCCACCAGGATCAGGTGGCGCTGGCGCGGCCCATCTGGGTCGCCTGGACGGCGCGGGCTGTGGATCAGGCTGGTGTAGACGGTGATCTTTTGACCGGTGGCGGCACGCGGCAGCAAAGTCAGCAGAAGTGCCAGGTCGTCCAAGGTCGGCACCAGGCGCTCGATTCCCATGAGAGCGATGTGCACGGGAGGCAATGTAGTCACCATGCGGCCGTTGCCTTCATTGGTCACCAGGCATAAAGACCCGCTCTCCGCTACGCCAAAATTTACCCCTGTAACGCCGATCTCGGCCTCGAGGAAAACCACCCGTAAGGCCTGTCGCGCTGCGGCGACCAGGGTTGATACATCGTCGCTAAAAGGTAATCCGAGTCTCTCGTGAAAGGTCTTTCCTACCTCAGCGCGTTTCAGGTGTACGGCCGGGGTGAGGATATGGGCTGGGCGTTCACCGCGCAGCTGGACGATATACTCCCCCAGGTCGGTCTCCACTACCCGCAGGCCAACCGCTTCCAGGGCGTGGTTAAGGCCGATCTCCTCGCTGATCATGCTCTTGGATTTGGCGACTAAATGAGCGCTGTTCTCCCTGGCAATATCCATCACAATCTGAGTTGCCTGGGTCGCGTCGGCTGCCCGGTGGACGATCAAGCCATTCAGCCGGGCTTTGGCTATAAATTGCTCCATATATTCATCCAACCTGGCTATGGCGCTGGCGCGCACGGTATGGGCGCGGTTTCGCAAAGCCTGATGGTCCGGCAAAGCAGCATTCGCCTGCAAGCGCGCTTCAGCTCGCCGCTCTGCATTCGTGTCCAATGCCTCCTGCAACCCGGTGTTAGCCAGTGCCTCGCGAATTTGGGTGTGGAAGTAATCAGGCATCAGATTAATGGGAACATGCAATAAGGGAGTAGGGGTCAGGATTCTTACGCATCACGTTTCACGCATTACGCTTCATGTCTTCTCTAGCACTTCTGCGATATGCCTGACGCATGGTGACAGACCTCGCCGGTGTAACCCACCGTTGATATGGCTGATACACCCCGCATCGCATGCGACGACCACATTTGCTGCGCTGGATCGGATGTTGTGGATTTTACGATCCAGCATGGCACGGGAGATCTCAGGATATTCGATGGAGAACAAACCGCCGAAACCACAACACTCCTCGCCGTGGAGGAGGTCAACAATCTCCGCTTCTTTTACATTTCTAAGTAATAAGCTGGGTTGTTGTTTAACTCCCAAATCTCGTGATAAGTGGCAGGAGGCATGATAAGCCAGCAGCCCATTAAAACGCGCTCCAACGTCTGTCACTCGTAATATGTCTACCAGGAACTCGGTAAGTTCGTAAGTCCGATTGGCAAGGGACTCCGCGCGCGAGAACCACCGAGCGTCTCCAGCAAATATTTCAAGGTAACCATGCCGGATCATCGCTGCGCAGGAGCCGGAGGGGAGAACCACCATTCCCGGCGCGCTTTCAAGCACCCGGATCGTGTGTTCGGCCATCTGGCGGGCCTGGGGGCGCATCCCAGCATTAAAAGCTGGCTGCCCACAGCAAGTTTGCGCTGCGGGGAACTCCACGCGTGCCCCTGCACGCCTCAGAATACGCACTGCCGCCTCACCGACCTGCGGATAGAGCGTATCTATGATACAAGTAACGAAGAATTGAATCGTTTCGGTCATTGCCAAATTATCGGCCATTCATCGATAATATTCATTTTAGCATAGCCTTTCGAGCAGCGATTACGAGCCTATTCTCCATAAAAATTTCCGGATTTTCCGAGAACATGGTAAGATTAATGCCTGTCGTAGATGAATTGTTCTGAAGTCGCGACCCCAAACTAGCTAGCCTTAAGTGCGATACTCGCCAGCACCCGCTGGCGCGTATTTCGCCATGTCACGGTCCTCACTGTTACCCAGGACTTTGAGAGAATATGGAACCTTTTCGCACAGAAATTCCCAACCACTTAAGCCTGCCACGGCGCATCCGACGCCTGGGCGAGCTGGCCTATAACCTGTGGTGGACCTGGAACCCCGACGCCCAGCGCCTTTTCCTGCGTATTGATCGGGACTTATGGGAACGTACCAAGCACAATCCGGTGCGATTCCTGAGATTGGTCGATCGCGCCTCCCTAAACGCCGTCACTCAGGACCGCTATTACCTGGAGTTCTTCGATCGCACATTCCGAGCTTATGATCAATATATGCGTGCCGATGACACCTGGTGCTCACGCAACCAACCGGAATTCCATAACCAGCCAATTGCTTATTTCTCGACTGAATTCGGCTTGCACGAAACGTTGCCGATCTACGCGGGGGGCCTGGGTGTGCTATCGGGTGACCACCTCAAAGCAGCCAGTGACCTGGGGCTACCGCTGGTCGCCATTGGTTTTCTATACACGAAAGGATACTTCTCACAACATATCACGGAGGACGGCTGGCAAGAGGCACACTCTCTCCGACTGAAATTCGAGGAATTGCCTATCCTTCCAGTACTAACACCCGAGAGCGAGCCGGTGACGGTTTCAGTGGAATTGCCAGGGCGCGAATTAAAAACCCGTTTGTGGAAGATCCAGGTTGGTCGCATACCGCTTTATCTGTTAGACAGCGATGTCGAGGCCAACCAACCAAATGACCGGGATTTAACCGCCCGGCTCTATAACAGCGACCTGGAATTACGTATATCCCAGGAGATCATCCTGGGTGTGGGTGGGGTGCGCGCCCTGCGCATCCTTGGCTTTAACCCCAGTGGATGGCACCTTAATGAGGGTCACTCAGCCTTCTTAAACCTGGAACGGGCGCGTGAAATGGTTGCCTCCGGTCACTCATTCGAGGAGGCAATCGAACGTATCCGTCAAACTACGAGCTTTACGACCCATACCCCTGTTCCAGCGGGCAACGATGAGTTCCCTTTGTGGCTCATGGATAAGTATTTCTCTCAATTATGGCCCGAACTTGGCCTTGACCGAGAGGGATTCATCAACCTGGCACGCCACCAAAATCCATGGGGGGATGTTTTCAGCATGCCAGTTTTAGCCTTACGTCTCGCGGATCAGTGCAACGGGGTCTCAGAGATGCATGGCGTGGTAGCCCGCAAGATGTGGCATCATCTGTGGCCTGAACTCCGTGAAGAGGAAGTCCCGATCACCCATATCACCAACGGTGTGCATACTGGCAGCTGGCTTGCCCGCCGATTACGCCATCTCAACGACCGTTATCTGGGGCCGGCTTGGCTTGAAAACCTGGACGATCCCCAGACCTGGGAGAAGATTGAAGATATCCCAGATGCCGAGCTATGGACGGTACGTAAACACCTCAAGCGAAAGCTGGTCGCATATATGCGCGAGCGCGCCCGCGACCAGTGGCTAAAAGACAATGTTCACCCGGTCCAGGTAATTGCCGCTGGGGTGCTCCTGGATCCATACGCCCTGACCATCGGCTGTGCCCGTCGATTTGCGACATACAAGCGCGCTAACCTGATCCTGCGAGATATCGGACGTCTGCTCGATATTATTAACCGCCCGAATATGCCAGTTCAGATCATTTTTGCTGGGAAAGCTCATCCCGCTGACGAACCCGGGAAACTGCTCATCCAGGAGGTCTACCGGGCAGTGAAAAAATCCGATAACGGCGGGCGCCTTGTCTTTCTGGAGGACTATGATATGAACCTGGCGCGTTATCTACTCCAGGGCGTAGATGTATGGTTGAACACGCCCCGCCGACCATATGAGGCTTCCGGCACATCCGGAATGAAAGCCGCAATGAACGGTGTACTTAACTTCTCGGTGCTGGACGGCTGGTGGCGGGAAGGATACAACGGGCAAAACGGCTGGGCGATCGGCGCAGATAAGGATTACGAAGACCCAAACCAACAAGATCAGGTGGACGCGGAAAGCCTGTACGATATCCTGGAAAACCAAATTATCCCCCTCTATTACCAGGAACGTTCATCGGATGGTTTGCCAGGGGAGTGGATCGGTTGCATGAAACAATCGATTCGCACCCTGGCCCCTCAATTTAGTGCCCGGCGCATGGTTAAAGAATATATAGAACGGCTATACCTGCCCGCTTTGCAATCCCGCCATATCCTCAGCGAAATTCTGGATCAGTAGGCATGGAAATTTACTTCACCACAGGCGCCATAATGAGCGCAGCTTTGATCTTTGCGTTGCGCGTGGCCGACATGAGCCTGGATACCCTGAGATTGTTGTTCGTCATGCGGGGCCGAAAAGGGATCGCCTGGTTGTTAGGCTTTTGCCAGTCTGCCATCTTCGTCATAGCGATCACTACTGTCCTCAACAACCTGGATAACCTGCTGAACGTTATCGGCTATGCGGCTGGTTTCGCCACCGGTACCGTCATCGGCATAACCATCGAGGAACGATTGGCAATCGGTCATACCCACCTGCGCGTTATCAGCTCGCGGCGCGGGGCTGCCATCGCCGAACGACTGCGCGCTGAGGGTCACGCCGTCACCGAAATCCCAGCTCGCGGTAAAGATGGTATGGTCACCATGCTGGCTGTCAGTGTCAGAAGGAAGAACATCGACCAGGTACGCAACATGGTCAACGATGTCGATTCCGAAGCCTTCATCACTGCGGAGGACATCCGCCCTCTCAGGCAGGGCTTCTGGCGGGCGTGATCGTCCTCAATCAATCTAAATAGGAAATTTGGGTGGTTTTCAAGTGGCTGTGGGATATGTTAAAATACCCTTAGTCTAAAGACGCGAAAGGTTTGAATTATGAAACCCCCATCTCTTCGCTACCTTTATTTCATTGGTCTCCTACTAATCATCGTATCCTTGAGTTGCACTACTTTCAATCGCTTATCGGGTGAGGCGGAAGAACCTCTCCCAGCGAATCCTTCCGTCGAACCGAGTGAGGAGATGCCGGTCGCCGATACACCCGTCCCTGAAATTCCCTCGCCTACCTCTGAAGAAGTAGAAACCTCCCCAGAAGCGCCCCCCTCTCCAGATGCAACGATTCCCCCGGCGGAAGCCGGGCCATGCGCTGAAGAAGTCTGCGTCAACGACGGATATTTCCTCCTCAAACGACCGATCAGCCCGGACGGGCGCAACACCATCGTGTATACTGACCGCTTTGGCAGCTATCGATCGGCCACTCGCGATGCACTGCGCGGCGTGTATTTTCTCAATTCGAGCGGCACACCTGTGCTGGCGTCTGCTGACGGCGAAGTGGTTGTGGCCGGCGACGATAGCCAGAGGCCTTATGGACCGTTCCTGAACTTATACGGCAACCTGGTCATCTTGAAGCACGATCTGTCCGGATTCTCCCAACCTCTCTTCACGCTTTACGCTCATCTTTCCGAAATTTCGGTGGAGGTTGGCGATACGGTTACGGCCGGCGATGAGATCGGATTGGTCGGCATGAGCGGAGACGTTTCTGGGAGCACCCTTCTGTTTGAGGTCCGACTAGGTGAAAACCACCCCGATGCTGCCCACAATCCCGAACTCTGGCTAGAACCGCTGTCAGACGATACCGGCCAGCTGCAGGGAGCGTTAGCCGGGCGGGTAATTGACTCACATGGCAAGCTGCTAGATATTTCAAATATCGTGGTCGAACGCCTGGCTGGCCCTGGACTGCCGGCGATAGACCAGATTTACCTGAAAACCTATGCTGAAAAAAGCCTGATGGGGCTCGATCCCTGGGCAGAAAACTTCGCCGCTGGTGACCTGCCGGCGGGAGAATACCAGATATCCTTCTACCATGAGGGAGATTTACAGCAGCGCGTGGTGGAAGTGCAGCCGGGAAAGTTGACTCTGGTCATCTTTGAACTGAAATAATACCCTTAGAAGACAACAAAAAACGTGAAGCGCCATCTCTTGCTTCACGTTTTTTCATTTCACGCATCATCTTTCAGAACACAAAATCTCCATTCCGGTACACTAATTCCCCATCCACACAGATCTCAGAGTCTTGTCGCAAGTCGCAGATCATGTCCCAGTGAATAATGCTCTTGTTTAAACTGCCAGTCTCCGGGTAGCCAGCCCCCAGGGCCATGTGGAAGGAGCCACCGATCTTCTCATCGAAGAGGATGTTGCGGGTGAAGCGGTTGATCTCGAAATTGGTGCCGATGGCGAACTCCCCCAGGTAGCGCGCCCCGGCGTCCGTGTCTAACATTTGGAGCAAGAAATCCTGGTTCCTCGTTGCAGTAGCCTTAACTACCTTCCCAGCCTCGAAGGTCAACTCAATGCCTTCTACGATCCGTCCCTGGTAAACCGCGGGATATGTATAGCGCACCCAGCCATTGGCTGAATCCTCCACCGGCCCGGTGTAGATCTCCCCATCGGGCAGGTTATGCTGCCCGCTGGCATTACAGAAGGTGCGCCCCTTAATCGATAGCGAGAGGTCGACGTTTGAGCCATGGAGCTCGACCCAATCATGGCCTTCGATCCGTTCCACGATACGTTTTTGCTCTTGTTCAATCGACTGCCAATATGCGACCGGGTCAGGAGTCCCTTCGTCGGCGTGCATCGCGCGGAAGACGAAATCCTGATACTCCTCGAAGCCCATTTCCGCTTCCATGGCATACGCCTGGGTCGGATAGAGGGTGCTCATCCAACGTAGTGACTTATCGGCTCCCCTCCTCATTTGAGCTTGTAAGAGTGTGGAGAGTGCTTTCTGCCGGCGCGCCTGGCGGGCTGGGTCTACGCTGCTCAGGGCACGCGTGTTGGTCTCGGCGCGGATCTTGATCAATACTCCGAATTCCTCGAAGGCCATCTTATAGAAAGGGGATACGTAATCCAGCTGTTCATCGCTGGCATGAGCGAACAGGGCTTCATCCTGTCCAGTCAGGTCGAACAGTATATGTGGGTGTCCTCCTCTTTCTAATACCAGTTCGTACAAAGCTCGCACCAGGGGTTCCGCGGCAAATGCAGCCGTGATCGCCACCCGATCACCGGGAGCGACGTGAGTGGAATGATCTACCAGGATCCGTGCAAAATTCCTAACGCGAGTGTCTACCAAGGCATACTCCTTTATTGATCCCCAAAGGCCACGAAGAAATACGAATTTCTGTCTTATTCAGAAGAGTTTTGATGATTGCCAATGAGGTAAGTCTAGATCAGGTTCAGGTTGTGGCTGTCGAAATTATATCATTGAGGAATCAGCCGATCGGCGGTTCATCGATTCAACGAATTTACAAAGTTGGGGTATACTGATCACCACTACTCGACAAAAAGACTGCTTGACTATTCGACAACTCGACTTTGGAATATAAGACAAGACTATCCGACTATTCGACTATAAGAATGAAGCAACTTATCCAAAACCTGCGTACTGGCGAGACGATTGTCGCTGAGGTGCCCATTCCCACACCTCGCCCGGGGACGGCCCTGGTGCGTACCGCTGCCTCCCTCGTTTCCGCGGGTACCGAGCGCATGCTCGTCGAATTCGCTGCGAAATCTCTGGTCGGGAAAGCTCGCTCTCGCCCAGACCTGCTGCGCCAGGGCATAGATAAAGCCCGCCGCGAAGGGCTGCTGACCACCGTCGAAGCTGCTTTCAACCGCCTCGACCAACCCCTACCTCTGGGGTACTCCTCAGCAGGCACAATCATAGCGGTTGGTGAAGGTTTTCGGGATTTGCGTGTCGGTCAGCGTGTTGCCTGCGCTGGGGGAGGTTTCGCTGTCCATGCTGAGTTTGCGATCGTGTCCCACAACCTGCTGGCAGCCATACCAGATGAGGTCGATTTCGAGTCTGCCGCCTTTGCCACCCTGGGAGCGATCGCCATGCATGGATTCCATCTGGCAGATACCGGGTTGGGCGAGCGCGTTGCAGTCATTGGAACGGGCTTATTGGGATTGTTAGCAGTTGGCATTGCGCAAGCCGCGGGTTGTCACGTCCTGGGAATCGATTTGGACCCCGCGCGCGTCGAATTGGCCAAAAAGATGGGGGCTGGTACAGCAGCTTTGCGCGACCAGGCCGAGACGGTTGCTCAGAGTTTCTCACACGGCAAAGGCTGCGACGCAGTGCTGATCTGCGCCGACACCCCCTCTAATGACCCGGTGGAACTGGCCGGGTCCATCGCCCGTGACCGGGCGTGCGTCGTCGCGGTTGGAGCAGTAGGCCTGAAACTTCCTCGCAAGGTCTACTTTGAGAAAGAACTTTCTTTCATTAACTCTCGCTCTTATGGCCCAGGTCGGTACGACCCTGCCTACGAAGAAGGCGGGCAGGATTACCCGATCGGCTATGTACGCTGGACCGAGGGACGCAACCTGGAAGCCTTTGTTGACCTGCTGGCGACCGGGCGCGTCGATGTCCACCCATTGATCAGCCACCGCTTCCCGATCGAACAAGCTCCGGCAGCTTACAATCTGATCACGGGCAAGCAAAAGGAACCATTCCTGGGCGTATTACTCACTTACCCTGTAGAGACGAGGTCAGGCGGCAAAACACCAATCCCTACTGACGAACCACACACCATCGAATTTGGGAATCAGCCCACAATTCCTACCCCGCAACTTCCATCCACCATAACTCTGGGTATTCTCGGCGCGGGTAATTTTGCCTCTGCGGTTCTATTACCTGCCCTGCACAAGATCCCACATGTCGAGCGGATCGGCATTGCCTCGGCCTCTGGCCTGACCGCTCAGGCGGCTGCAGGCCGCTTCGGCTTCCGTTACGCCACAGGCGACGAATCCCAGGTCCTGAACGATCCAGCTATCAATACCGTTGCCATCCTCACCCGTCACCACTTGCATGCCCAGCAAGTCCTGGCAGCCCTGGCAGCCGGCAAACATGTCTTCTGCGAAAAACCTTTGGCGATCAATGAGGAGGAATTGAAAGAGATTTCTGTCACTCTAAGTCGAATAGGTGATAAGGGACAAGAGTCGGAAGGAGTATCAACCCACAACCCGCAACTCGCAACTCTCAGCTCACTTCCCCGCTATCCCCAGCTCATGGTCGGTTTTAATCGTCGTTTTGCGCCCCTCGCTCTACATTTACACGAGTTCATACACGGGCGCCAGGAGCCTCTCGTGGCGCATTACCGCGTCAACGCTGGATATCTCCCCCTTAATCACTGGCTGCACGACCCACAGCAGGGAGGTGGGCGGATCATCGGAGAGGGGTGTCACTTCGTCGACTTTATGACCTTCCTGGTTGGAGAACCGCCCAGCTCCGTTACGGCCCAGGCCCTCCCAGACACTGGTCGCTACCGGGAGGATAACGCTGTCCTCACCTTCACATTCCCAGATGGCTCGTTGGGCGTTCTTACATACCTGGCTAATGGCGATAAATCTTTCCCTAAAGAGCGCATCGAGGTCTTCACGAGCGGTTGCGTTGCAGTCCTGGAAGATTATCGTTCCTTAGAGATGTTCCGGGACGGTCGCAGGAGAGTATTGCGCTCCCGTCTGCGGCAGGATAAAGGCCATCGCGCCGAGTGGGAAACCTTCGTCACCGCAATCCTCGAAGGCGGGTCGGCTCCAATCCCCTATGCCCACCTTTTGGGTGTTACCCGCGCCACATTCGCTGCCGTACAAGCATTGAGAACTGGAGAGACGGTGTTGACTTGTGCCTGATTTTCAACGCTTTAATTTCGCCTTCAAAGCCTTGCGATACCTTGGTGCGAGGCAATTGGCCCTTTACGCCTGCTATCAATTCGGACTGCGCAGCGGATATTATCACTGGCGAACGCCGGAAGACAGCAGTCAACCAACACCTATCAACCGCCAGTTGTTCGAACTTCCTGAACCAGAGGATCTGGCATGGATATTGGGAGATCAGGTCCCAATCTTGTTCGCCGAGGCTGACGAAATTGTAGCTGGACAGGTGCGCTTGTTTGGCGAGCAGCCTGTCCCGCTGCACCTGACCGTGCCGGAACCACGGGCACATTGGACGGAGTACGAAACAAATCGGCGGCGTAAGGAATCCAGTGACATCAAATTCATCTGGGAGCCAGCTCGCTTTGAATGGGCCTATACCCTCGGACGAGCCTATCACTTGAGCGGCGATGACCGCTATCCCGAGACGTTCTGGGATTACACCGAAACCTTCCTCGATTCTAACCCGCCCAACAAGGGACCAAACTGGGTCTCAGCCCAGGAAGTTGCCCTGCGCCTGATCGCACTGTCCTTTGCCTTTCAAGTGTTCGCTAAATCATCGCACAGCACTGGCGAGAGAGTCGCCCGACTTTCCACGGCAATTGCCGCCCATGCCACCCGCATCCCGCCCACCCTGGCCTATGCCCGCGCCCAAAACAACAACCACCTGCTGGTGGAGGCTGCCGGCTTGATTACGGCAGGATTGGTTTTGCCGGATCATCCAGATTCTCCTCGTTGGCGCGAGTTAGGCTGGCGCTGGTTTAATCATGCTCTGCAAAGCCAGATCTCTGCGGACGGCGCCTACGTCCAGCACAGCACCAATTACCACCGCTTGATGCTGCAAGCCGCCCTGTGGGTACATAGGATCAGCAAGGAATTCCCGGCTGCGAGCCGCCAGCGCCTGGCGGCGGCAACCTATTGGCTGTTGAACCTGATCGATCCCGTTTCCGGTCACGTTCCGAACCTAGGCCCGAACGACGGCGCCTACATCCTGCCCTTGACCACTTACCCCTTCGCGGATTACCGTCCTGTGCTGCAAGCCGCTTCGCTCGCTTTCCTGGGACAACACTCTTTTCCAGAAGGGCAGTGGGATGAAATGGCGGTTTGGTTTGGGAAACAGGGACAAGCGATAAGCGATAAGGGAAGACTCTATGCCCCTGATCCCCTTTCCCTCATCCCTTCGGTATCAACAGTCCTTCGCAATCCGCGTCACTCTTCCTGGGCATACCTGCGCGCCGTGCGCTTTACCAGCCGGCCGGGGCATGCTGACCAGTTGCACCTGGACTTGTGGTGGCGCGGTTTGAATATCGCCCAAGACCCGGGTACTTATCTTTATAACGCACCTTCACCATGGGATAATGCCCTCGCCCGGACAGGCGTACACAATACCGTGAGTGTTGGTGAGCGCGACCAGATGACCCGCGCTGGCTATTTCCTCTGGCTGGATTGGGCGCAAGCCGAGCTCATCCCCAAACAAAGAGATCAGGACGGTTCCTTGGAGCAGTTAGTCGCCCGCCACTATGGTTACCGTCACCTGGGTATCATCCATCAACGGAGAGTGATTGCCTTTGCCGATGGGCGTTGGATTATCGAAGACACCCTGCTGCCAGTTTCAGATTCCAGGCCAAAGGTTCAACAAGCCTTATCCCCCACCGAGCCCTCTCACCGCGCCCGGCTCCACTGGCTGCTTCCGGATTGGCCATGGGAGATTAAAGAAGAGAGTCGAGATTCGAGAATCGAGATTCGTTTAAAATCCCCGCCAGGATGGATCAGCATGTTAGTCAAGATTGAAGGACAATGGCGAAGCTCCGCTTCAAACGACATCTTTTCCTACTCATCCTACAGCCTGGTGCGCGCCGGGGAGCTATTATCTGGCACGGATCCAATTTCACCCACCGGGGGCTGGTTTTCCCCCACATATGGACAAAAAATCCCCGCGCTTTCTTTTTCTTTGGAGGTAAAATCGCCGCTGCCCCTTTCGTTTGTAACCGAGTGGACGTTCCCATGCACATCCTCCTGATCCACCAGGCTTTCGCGGCCCTCGATGAACCCGGCGGGACCCGTCACCATGAACTGGCGCGCTACCTTGCCTCTCGCGGCCATCAGGTCACCATTATCGTCAGCCCGGTCAGTTACCTCACCGGGACTATGCATGGTGGGCGCGTAGCCTGGGTCACTGAACAGGACGGAGGCCCAGGGGTGAAAGTGCTCAGGGCTTACACTTATCCTGCCCTCCATCGCAGCTTCATTCACCGAATATTCAGCTTCTTTAGTTTCATGGCTTCTTCGTTTCTGATTGGGCTGGGTGTGCGCAAGATCGACCTGATGTGGGGCACCTCGCCGCCGATCTTCCAGGGAATGACCGCTTGGGCGTTGGCGCGTCTGAGGCGCGTTCCCTTTCTTTTCGAGGTGCGCGACTTGTGGCCGGCATTCGCCGTGGGAGTGGGTGTTCTTCGCCAGCCGCTGCTGATCCGCGCCTCGGAATGGCTCGAACGTTTTTTGTATCGCCATGCAGATTTGGTGGTTGTCAACTCGCCGGGTTTCGTCGCACATGTCCAGGCGCGCGGCGCGCGGTTAATCGAGCTGGTCCCTAACGGGTCTGACATAGCCATGTTCGATCCACAAACAGACGGCTCTGCATTTCGCCGGGCGCACGGTTTGGAAGGGACGTTCGTGGCACTATATGCCGGGGCGCATGGTTTATCCAATGACCTGGGCGTCGTGCTCGATGCCGCTCACCTGCTCCGGGATGGAAGTCACATCATCATCGTATTTTTAGGAGATGGCAAAGATAAACCAGCCCTGATGGCTCGCGCCGCCGAGCTGGAGTTGCTCAACGTACGTTTCATCCCGCCCATTCCGAAGAGAGAAATGCCCCAGGCACTGGCCGCTGCCGATGCCTGCATCGCCATCTTAAAGCCTATCCCGATGTACGCCACCGTTTATCCCAACAAAGTATTCGACTATATGGCTGCCGGGCGGCCAATAATCCTGGCGATTGAGGGGGTAATCCAGGAAGTAGTCGAAGAGGCTTCCGCCGGTATCTGCGTGCCTCCTGGAGATCCTGCCGCTCTGGCCCACTCCATCCGTCGATTGGCCGCTGATCCCGAGGGCAGGCGCGCCATGGGCCTCAGCGGGCGGCGGTACCTGGAGCAGCACTTCGACCGTCCTACCCTGGCCGCGCATCTGGCCGGGTTGATGGAGTCTTTGGTAAATAAGGTATAATCCCCGGCGTGCGAAAAAAGGTCTCTGTCGAAGATTTTACCGTTGAAGAACTGCGCCGGTTGCTGGTGGAGAAGCGGCGCGCCTCGCGTGAGGACCGCCTCGAACGTTTCCGCCGCACTGGCCGGGTGGTCATGGTCGCACCCGACATCGATGGTTCCTCTTTAGGAGACTTACGCTCCGGTGAATTAACCGAAACTGAACAGGCGCCCGTCGAGACCGCGCCTCGCTCTCGGCGCAATCGTATCATGGACAGGCTATTGCTCTTTGTAGAAATCCTGGCTGTGATTGGATTGCTGTTCGTGTTGTTCAATGGAGTCAACCTTATCCGGGAATTAAACCAGGAGGTTGTGGCCGCCCTGGAACAACCCACCCTTACCCCGACACCGCTCTTTGTGGCCATCGTCCTCCCTTCTGGCCACACGCCACCCACCTCGCCGGAGGGTGCCAGACCAAACGAAGCCGAGATCCCTGAACATCTCCGTCCCCTGGTGCAATCTCTAGCCAACATCCCCCTCCCCACGCCTGGGCCAGAGCATGCCACGCGCATCCAGATCCCAGCCCTGGACGTAGACGCGCCAATCGTCCAGGGGGATGGGTGGGAACAATTGAAGAAGGGGGTTGGCCAACATGTTGGCTCGGCAAACCCTGGTGACCAGGGCAATATCGTCCTTTCCGCGCATAACGACATTTTCGGTGAACTCTTTCGCGACCTAGATCGCTTAAAGGCCGGCGACCAGGTGATCTTGTACACCAACCAGAGAGCTTACACATATGTCGTCTCGGACAGCAAGGTGGTCGAACCGACCCAAGTGGATGTGATGGAATCAACTTCTCTACCTTCAGTCACCCTCATTTCGTGTTATCCTTACCTGGTTGACAACCAGCGCATCGTGGTATCCGCTCGCCTGCAAAGCGGAAGCAATTAAGAGAGGAATATTCTATGAGCAAGAAACGCAAGCGCCAGATTCGCAACACAGCTTATCCCGAAGTTACCAGCGCGCCGGCTGTTGGGAGCGTATTCCGCACAGCGCGGGATGACTTTAATCCAAATTACACCCCTGTGATCAAAGACTTACGGCGCATTGGCTTCCTGGCCGGATCCTTTCTTGTGATCTTGGTGGTACTGTCTTTTTTCTTAGCCTGAGTCGGGTTTCCCTCGCCTCAGGGGGGCTATGACTACCCCTCGCCCGCGCTGGCCAACGCAGACCAGATTTGTCGTCAGCCTGTTGGTGCTGGCTCTTTTTATCTATCTGCTCTTTCGGTTCAGCGTCGTCGTCCCTCCCTTGATCCTGGCCTTCATCCTGGCATATATCTTATCGCCAGTTGTAAATCGCTTGCAAGAGCGCTTACGTGTAAAACGCGGGGTGGCCACTGCCCTGGCTTACCTGATCATGTTACTGATTGCAACGATCGTACCCTTGTCGATCGCACCGCTGCTCGCCACGCAATACGCCGATCTCAACTTCGATATCCAACTCATCCTGGGACAGGTAAAAGCACTGCTTGACCAGCAGTTCACCTTCATGGGAATGGCCATCGATGGGAGTGTACTGGTCGACCAGGTCTCCAATTCCTTCCGCTTATTGGCAGAACCATTCATCGGACAGACCCTGTTTTTCCTGGTCGACGTGATCACGTCGTTCATCTGGGTGATCTTTATCCTGGTGTTTTCATTCTACCTGATCAAAGATGGGGACGCCTTAGGGAAGAGCGTAGAAGGACTGGTACCGCCGGATTACCGCCAGGATTACGTCCGTTTACGGGATGAGATCAGCCTCATCTGGGGGAGTTTCTTTCGCGGACAGTTGGTGCTCGCCCTGGTTGTCGCCGTGATTTTCACCGTTGCCGGTTTTATCCTGGGCATCCCCTTTTCCCTGGCCATGGGCATCCTGGCAGGTTTGTTGGAGTTCCTGCCCAGCCTTGGGCACGCCATCTGGTTGGCCATTGCAGCGATCCTTGCCATTTTCGTCGGCTCCACCTGGCTGCCCCTCCCCAATTGGGCCTTCCTGTTGCTCATCATCGCCTTGCACACAGCTTTCACGCAATTCGACCTGAACTACTTGATCCCACGCATCATCGGCCGCCGGGTGCGTCTGCAACCGATGGTTGTCATTTTGGGGATTGTGGTTGGCGCGTTGACCGCTGGGATTTTAGGCATTCCCCTGGCCGCGCCCACCATTGCCTCGGCGCGGGTCATCGGGCGCTATATCTATGCCAATTTATTTGACCTGGATCCTTTCCCACCCGAGGACACTCAATTCCCGTCTCAAAACACAGGCGATTGAATCAGACCATTTGTGATATTATGAAAATCGATGTCGAACGCTGATCTCTCACCCCCTTCCCCAAGCTGGTCGTCGACCACCAAGTTAGTGATCGGATTGACCTTCGTCGCAATTTTCACTGCGCTGCTGGTTTACTTCCGCACGATCATCGGCCCCCTTCTCCTGGCCGTCATCCTGGCCTACGCGCTCCACCCACTGGCAGCGCGCATCAACCGCGCTACGAATTTAAACTGGCGCTGGTCTGTCAATCTGATCTATCTGGTTCTGGTGATCATTGTATTGGGATTGCTCACCGCCTCCGGATTCGCCATTGTCCAGCAGCTGCAAAGCCTGATCAGCGTGGTAAACAATTTCACTCGCACCCTCCCCGAACTGGTTGCCCAGATCTCTCAGCAGACCTATACTTTTGGGCCTTTTGAATTCAGTCTCAAGCAATACGATTTACAATCCCTGACCAACCAGGTGCTGGGCACGCTGCAGCCGCTGCTGGGACGGGTAGGCACGCTTGTCGGCACGTTCGCCACCGGCGCCTTTTCTACATTAGGTTGGGGTTTCTTCGTTTTGCTGATCTCATACTTCTTGCTGGCCGAATCGGGCAAGGTCTCGAGCGACCTGATCCGCATCGACATCCCAGGCTATAGCACAGATATCCGCCGCTTAGGGAATGAACTGGTGACCATTTGGAATGTCTTTCTGCGCGGACAGCTGGTTATGTTCCTCCTGGCGACTATTATATATACCATCCTGATGACCGGTCTGGGCTTGCGGTATTCCCTGGCCATCGCCATCTTAGCCGGTATAGCCAGATTCATCCCCTATATCGGCCCACTGGTCGTCTGGATAGTCACCGCCCTGGTGGCCCTATTGCAAGGCCAGAATTATTTTGGCTTGCAGGCCTGGCAGTACGCCGCAATGGTTTTGATCACCGCCCTGATAATCGACCAAATCCTGGATAATGTGGTCAATCCCCGCTTCATGGGCCACACCCTCGGGGTGCATCCGGCGGCAGTGCTGGTCGCCGCGCTGGTCGCCGCTAACTTGATTGGGATCGTTGGGGTAGTGCTGGCTGCCCCCGTGCTCGCCTCGATGGTCTTGTTGGGCCGTTACTTCAGCCGCAAGATGCTCGACCTGGACCCCTGGCTTGCCACGACTCAACCTGTTAAACCGATGGAATATCCCTGGGTGCGCCTTATCCGGCGGCTGCGCGCCTGGCTGCGGATGGCTACCCGCCGGGCGTAAATTGACTATTATCTTAAACCTGCCGGGTAAATCCCCCTACAAATACTTGCTCCCGCAGGCACCTCCGCTTCTTCCCAACCTCTGTGCGGACGATGACAA
>DATDRM010000074.1:0-3071 GCA_035291705.1 Anaerolineales bacterium | reverse complement strand
AAAGAGCAGCTGCGTGAGTTTCAGCGCGGTGCCAGCCGGGCCAGAGGCATCGGGATGGATGTAGAGGTCATCACTCCAGAGGAAGCTCTGGGCATCATGCCGCAGCTGAGCGGCGAGAACCTGTTTGGGGCGATTTACCTGCCGCGTGACGGGCAACTGGATCCATACACCGCCACGACTTCCATGGGACGCACGGTGCGCGAGATGGGCTGCCCCATTTACACCGCTACCCGCGCCACCGGCGTCCAGCTCTCCCCAAAGGGGGAGGTCACCGGGGTAATCACCGACAAAGGAACCATCCGCTGCGAGCACGTGGTAAACGCTACCGGTCTGTGGGGACCGCGCGTGGCGGCATTTGCCGGCCTTCACCTGCCTACCACCCCTGTCGATCACCAGCACATCGCCCTGAAGGCTGTCCCAGGCAAGGAATTCCCGCATACCGCCCCTTGCTTCCGGGACCCGGACTATCTGGTCTATGGACGCCAGGAGGCCGGCGGCCTGGTGATCGGCGGCTATGAGCCCAACCCCAAGGCGCGCTGGATCGAAGGAACGCCCTGGGAGCACGGCGGCGCTTCGCTACCTCCCGATTACGATCGCTTCGAACAGTTATTGGAAGGCGCCATCCGGCGCTTCCCCTTCCTGGAACGAGCCGAGATCATCACCCTGGTCTGCCATCCCGGCGCTTACACCCCGGACTGCCAACCGATCATCGGTCCCATGCCCGGGACGCGCGGCTTCTGGAACCTGTGCGGCATGTCGCTCAACGGGTACGGCGGTGCAGGGGGCATGGGTAAAGTTCTGGCGGAGTGGATCGTCGAAGGCGAACCGTCCCTGGACGTGTATGCGTTCCGCGCCACCCGCTTCGGCAATTACTTCGCCAATCCTGAATATGCCGCGGAACGCACCCGCGAATGCGTTAAGTATTACTACCGGTTGCGCTTTCCCCACGACGAATATGAATGGGCTCGCCCGCACCGGGTCAGTCCAGTGCATTTCCGCACCTTGGAACTGGGTGCAGTCTATGGCGAGAAGTACGGCTGGGAACGGGTCAATTACTACGAGCCTGGCAAACCCGGACGCATGGCTGGCGAGGACCAGCGCAAGTGGGGCTGGAGGCGCCCGCCGTTCTTCGAGCGCCTGCGAATGGAGCATGAAGCCACCCGCGAGCGCGTAGCCCTTTACGATCTTTCCTCTTTCGGGAAAATCGACGTGCGCGGCCCGGGAGCGCTGCCGCTGATGCAGCGCCTGGCAGACAGCGACGTGGATAGGCCAATTGGCAGCGCGATTTACACACAATTCCTTAATACCCGCGGGGGGATAGAGGCTGACTTGACGATCACTCGCCTGGACGTCGACCACTTCCGGGTGATCACCGGCTCGGGCTTCATCTCCAACGACCTGGGTTGGATCCGGATGCATATCGACCCGGATGGCCCACCGGTAGAAGTCTCTGATGTCACGCTGGACTGGGCCTGCCTGGCCTTGTGGGGTCCCAAGGCGCGGGACGTCTTGAAGAACGTCACTCAGAGCGACGTCTCTAACCAGGCAATGCCATACCTGCACTCGGGCTGGATCGACGTCAACGGAGCCAAAGTATTGGCACAGCGGGTCAGCTATGTCGGCGAGCTGGGTTGGGAGCTGTACGTACCCAACGAGCGCTCCGTGCAGCTTTGGGACCTGCTATTTGCTGCCGGGCAGAAGTTCGGTCTGGAGGTGGGAGGCTACAAGGTTCTGGACGGCCTGCGCCTGGAGAAAGGCTACCGCTACTTCACCGCCGATGTCACCCCGTTAGAAAACCCCTATGCAGCTGGATTGGGCTTCTGTGTAGACCTGGAGAAGGGCAATTTCATCGGCCGGGAAGCGCTGCTCACCGTCAAAGCCAAAGGCCATAACCACAAGTTATGCACCCTGGTGCTGGACGGCGAGGATTACCTGCCTCTTTATGGGGGTGAAGCAGTCTACCTTGGCAAGGAGGTGATCTCGCGCGTCCGCAGTGGTGGCTATGGCTTCACCGTCAAGCGCAACATCCTGATCGCTTACCTGCCGCAGGAGCTGGCCAAGACTGGTACGCGGCTGGATGTGGATGTGTTTGACGCTGTCCACCGAGCGCAGGTCTGTTCCAATGTCCTGGTCGACCCGAAAGGAGAACGATTAAGAGCGTAATTATGCCTATTACCATCGAAGAAGTCGTTGCCATGATCCCCGAGTGGCAGGGAACGCCGCTCGAGATCCAACCCTTGTCTGGCGGCCTGACCAACACCAACTACCGCGTCGAGGTGCATGGAACGCCATATTTCGTGCGCATCCCTGGAGCCAAGACCGACCTCCTGGCAGTGGACCGTAAAAACGAGGTATTCAATACAAAGGCCGCCGCCCAAGCCGGGGTTGGGCCAAAGGTGGTTTACCACCTGCCCGATTACGACGTGATGGTGCTGGAGTTCATCGCTGGCGAGACTATGTCCAACCAGATGTTGCAGGCACCCGGAATGCCGGCGCGCGTTGCCAGATCGATCAAGATGCTGCACGCTGGGCCGCGCTTCTTGACTGACTTCAACATGTTTCGCTTGACCGAGTATTACCTGGATATCTGCCAACAGTACGAAATCACCATCCCCGAGCGCTACCCCGAGCGCATGCCGGCAGTCTACCAGATCGAAAAAGCTATGTCCGATCATCCCATACCGACAGTGCCCTGCAACAATGACTTACTGGCTGAGAATTATATCGATGATAGCAGCCTTCTCCGCCTGATCGACTTCGAGTACAGCGGCAACAATGACCCGTGCTTTGAGCTGGGCAACACTTGCCAGGAATTGGGCTATGACGAAGCGCGCATCCAGGAGCTGTGCGCGGCTTACTTCGGCCAGGCTTTCCCTGCCAGGCTGGCGCGCATGAAGTTGAACATGATCATGTCCGATGTAGGCTGGGCGCTATGGGCCGCCATCCAAGCCAAGATCTCGATCATCGAGTATGACTTCTGGGGTTGGGCAACTGAACGCTGGTCGCGTGCCGAAGCCAAGCTGGACTCACCAGAATTCCACGGTTGGCTGAGAGATGTACAGGAAATGGAT
>DATDRM010000073.1:0-5742 GCA_035291705.1 Anaerolineales bacterium | reverse complement strand
ATCTGCCCAATGTATTCAGGATGGATACCTCGCCGGACTACCTCCTGGAGCAAGGGTACCAGAGATTCTCCAGCGTCTGCGAAGGTGCGGATGAACCCTTCGGGTTGAGCCCGTTTCAGCGCCTCGGCCAAGAATTCGCTCCCGGTTTCCTTGTTTCCCGCGGCAAGCGACTGCAGCACCCGCACTGCGATCGCCCCATAAGCCCAACCGGCGTGGTCTGCCACCTCGAACTTAGCGGCCAACCGGTGAGCAGCCTCTGCATTTCGAGCCTGGGCGATCAGCAGGCGCTCCCCGGCAAGGCCAAGAAAGCGGTAGAAAGGGTGGGCATCCACGTCAAGGCTCATTTGCTCTGCCCGGCTTTGGGCTTCTTCCACATCCCCCTGCGCAAGGGCGATCTCCACCTGGCAGGCCAGATAGCGGGCGCGTGTCGGAGCAGGAACCTTCCCAGCCTGGACCAATTCCTGAGCCTTGTATAGCGCTTCGTGTGCAGCTTTCCGATTCCCCAGGGCGCCCTCCAGACGCGCGAGCAGCATGTAACCTGCGACTTGAAACTCGACATTGTTACTGTATTCGCTGATCGCAATTCCCTGCAGGCAATGTTCTCTGGAAGCCTGCAAATCGTTCCATTCGTAATGCAGAGTACCCAGGTCGAGCTGGGCGAGCGCCAGGATGGGGGCTTTCGCACCTTGCTGGACCGCTTGTTGAGATGTTTTCGCAGCCTGGCGAAGTTTCCCGCGCACCGCCATCACCCGGCTGAGGAACACCGCGCCAGTCAGTTGGGCGTAGAAATTCCCCGATTCCTGTGCGGCGTGCTGGGCCTCGACCAGCGCATGGGTTGCTTCTCCCATCTGCCCAGTGTGCCAGAAGGCGATCCCCAGGTTGAGCGCCAGGATTGCACGGGAGGCCAAGTCTGTCTCCGGCAAGAGTGATAACGCCCGTTGGGATAGCTCGATCGTACGCGGCATGTCACCGCGCCCACGCGCCAGGTAGGCTTGCGCAGTGGCAATCGCACCCAAGAGCGGTCGGTTGCCCGCGGCGAGCTGCTCGGCATGAGCCAGCAGGGATTCGGCCGTCTCGCTCTGCCCGGAGAGGACCAGCGGCCAGCTATAATCCAGGCACAGAGCGGGATCGGCGCGGATAAACGGCTCGGGAAATCGCTTGAACCAGGCCAGCAAGGTGACAACTTCCCCGTGCTTCAGCATCGTTGCGCTGAGATTGTGGATCAGCGCTGCCGCCCGTTCCCAATCTCTTGCGGCCAGGGCATGCTGCACAGCTTCGGTCTGGAAATCGTGCTGCTCAAACCATTCGCTGGCGCGCTGGTGAAGGTGCGCCTCCAACGTGTCTCCCTGCAGGTGCAGGCGGTGGTGCAGCAGGTCTCCAAAGAGGTGGTGGTAGCGAAACCACTCCCGGGATTGGTCCAACGGCACGATAAACAGGTTCGATCGCTCGAGCGCCTCCAGCAAATTTTGGCTGCCAATCCTTCCAGCCACTGCATCGCACAGCCTGCCGCTCAGCCGGTCGAGGATGGAAGTCTTGATCAGGAAATCTCGCGTGTCAGAGGATTGCCTCGAAAAGACTTCTTCAAATAGGTAATCCAAAACATAGCGATTGCTGCCAGTAAAGGACTCAACGAACTCGTGCAGGTCTGAACATCCTTGCATGGAGAGGGCTGCCAGTTGCAAGCCAACCACCCAGCCTTCGCTGCGCCGCCATAACGCCTCGATGTCGGCTTGGGCCAGGTCAAGCCCGATGATCTGGCGAAAAAATTCAGCTGTCTCGCCAAAGGTGAAGCTTAAATTCGCCTGGCGGACCTCGTATAGCTGCCGGCGCGAGCGCAGCCGGGAAATTGGCAGCAATGGGTCTTCCCGCGTCAGGATGACTAGGTGCATCTGGCTTGGTTGGTTCTCCAGTAAAAAGCCAACCATGCGGTGAACCAGCGGGTTTTGGATGATGTGGTAGTCGTCCAGCCCGAGGATAAAGGGGTATGGCACAATCGCCAGGTCATTAATCAGGGTAGTAATTAAAGTCTCTGCTGGTGGAGGCTGCGGGGACTGGAGCATAGCCTGCGTTGCGCTGCCAATGCTGGGGTGTACCTGTCCCAGAGCGGCGAGCAAACCGGTCATGAAACGCGCCGGGTCATTGTCGCCTTGATCCAGCGCCAGCCACACCGCCCGGTACTGGACACCCGCCAACCATAGCGCTACCAGCGTGGTCTTGCCGAATCCTGCCGGGGCGGAGACCAGGGTCAATTTACGCGTAAAACCCTCCGCTTGCAAGAGATCGTCATTCAACTGGTCGATCAGGCGCTGTCGGACGACAAAATTGCCCTGCGTGACCGGCATGTTCAGCTTTGTTTTCAGCAGCAGGTGTTCCATCTCTCTGGATCAATTATATATCTGTACAACGAAAAGGAAAAATCGCCTGAAAACCAGCCGGCGATCCAGAACTATGGCTTTATTTCAAATTCCACAATCACCATGCGGTGGTCAGAGGCCAGCGAATCTGGCACCCAGGCCTGGACCGGCTTTAGGCCTCGGATCCAGACGAAATCGATGCGTTTATCCGGCTGGATGGCCGGGTCGGTCAGAGGTGGCGGGTCGATCTCAAGGGCGATAAACGGATCAACAAAACCGGCCGCTTCGATTGCCTGGGCCACCGGGCTGCCCGGTTCGGTGTTGAAATCGCCACCGAAAGTAGCCGGCGCCTGGTCCCCAATGAATTCCAGTGCTTCGCGGATCTGGGCCAGAGTGTCCTCGTCTTCCAGGCCCATCCAGATGCCATAGGCATCCAATGCCTGGTCACTGACCTGGAACTGGGCATGCACGATCCCGGTCTGCTCTTGCAAGCTGGTCAGCCGGCGCCAATCGGTGTATTCGGCTTGGCCGCGAAAAAGAAGGGCGATGCCGGTCAGGTGCTCGACCGTGGGGAGATAGGCGACGTTCATGCGCAATCGTCTAGCGAGGTAGAGGCCGTCGTCCACGCCGTAGCTGGTCATACGGCCGGTATCCACCTCTTGCAGGGCGACGATGTCGGCACCATTCTTCTCGATCGTCTGGGCGATCTCCTCCAGGGTGAAGTGCCAAAAGGTATCGTAACCATAATGGATATTATAGGTCGCCACGCGCAACCTGCCAGTCTCGGGCAGCGGATCGACCGGGCGTGGCCAGACGGCCACCACCGTAACCGCTAGCGCCGTAGCTCCCCCAAAAAGAAGCCAGACCGGCCTGCCATTTGGCTCGGAGGAGATCATCGTCGGGGTTGGCGGGGTAAGGATACCCCACCCGATGGCGAGCGCCGCCACCAGATACACAACCCACCCCAGCCCGCGCATAAAAGGCAGAACATAAGGATAAGTGAAAGCGAACGCGTTGAAAAAATTCAGCAGGAGGAAGAAAAGCAACCCCAGCGCCAGCCGCGGCCCTGGGGACCCGAGCTGTTCGGATTCCCTGGCGAACAAACAGGCGAGGCTGGCAAGGACCAACCCTTGTGCGACCAACAGCGCCAGGGCCGCCCCCAGACCTTTAAGAAAGTAACCCGACAACAAGGTCAAGACGAGAAATCCCCCCAGGCCAAGCCGGGCGGTCAGGCGCGGGCGAGCCATGCGTAGTAAGCTCAACCGCCCGGCAGGCCAGAGAGGGAGCAAAGTGAGCACTAACAATAAGGGAGCCAGGACCGTATACGACCACCCGCTCCAGCGGGCGATAGCGTTGGGCAGGGAGAGCAAGGAGGTCTCCAGGAACAGAACCCCTCCAATAGCCAGACCCCACACGATACTGGGGGCTCCAAGGGCCTCCTGGCTCGTGAAATCCTGCCGGCTGAGCCGGGCAGCCAGAGCGACTAATATCACCGCCCAGGCGATCTGGGCCGGCAGCCAGCCAGGCCGCAATGTCACGTCATACGTCTGGCCCATGACACGGAGCAGTTGATCGAGGGCCAGCGCGGCCACTAAACTGACGAAGGCCAATCGCCGCACCGCTGCCAGGGAGCCGGCCAGGTACAACCCGCCAGACGCCAGCACAACCAGCGCGCCCCAGTAGCGGACTTGAGGGTCGTTTATGGAGAGCGCCACCCGGCCTAGCCCGGAGAGAACTGCGAAGACTGCCAGCCAGCTGCTGCCAGACAGGCGCGGCGCCAGCGAGGGTGCCAGCAGCGCCACCAAGACCAAAAAGTTGCTGGCGAATAACCAGGCATCGATCGGCCCCAGGAAGACCTGGTCGTAGATGGTGCCGAACAGCACCGAGAAGATGACCCGCAAGGCCTGCAAGAAGAACAGCAAGACAGAGGTGGCTTCAAAAAATCGCACATTTGGCCAGGATTTCCTAACAGGTGACATGAAACAATCCGATCACGGCCCCTTTAGCCTCGTTCCAGGCTTTTATCGCCTTGGGTGTGGTCAGCAATTCAGCCTGGCAGTGTTGTCGCCGGAGGTAGTCCGCCGCCTCATCCGAGAGCCTGGCCATGCCGGATTGCCCGGTGCCGAAGATCAGCTTTTCGGCCCCGGCCTGGTAAACATGCTCAGCTTCGGCCAAGGAAACGACATGAGAAGTGCCGTAAACATCCTTGGATAACTTCTTCTTGCGCCTTTCCACTTTGCCATCCAGGCGGATGAGCACATCGTGTTCATAAAGCTCTCCCGCGATAGCGATCGAGCCAAACTTCGTTTTATCAATTTTGGGTTTCAACTTGCACCTCCTCGGCTGATAAGTCTTTTAGCCATTTGCTAATTTCTTGAGCCAACGTCTGGCCGATCCCGGGCAGTTCCTGCAGACCTGCCGCCCCCCGGGCCTGGTAAATCCCGGCAATGCTCTGCGGCAATTCGTCGACTGTCCAGGCAGCTTTGCGATAGGCCCACAGGCGATACTCATCCGCCTGTTCCAGTTCCAGATCATACGTCTTGAGAAACAAGCGCTCGGCGATGCGCTTGTTGACAGCCAACGGGCCAGGAGAGATGTAGCGCGGCATGCGATCGGCCAGGCAATGCCGGGAACACAACTCGCGCACCATCAGCCCCAGGCGGGCATGATAAGCGCGCGGGGGAGAATAGGCCGGTTTTCCTCCCACTGGCCAACGATACAGCTTGCGTAGGCGATCTTCCAGAGGGGGGTCAAAACGCCGGGCAGCGGCCAAAGTGCGTTCAGCCTGGACTCCTTCCATGGTCAACCCGCCCGCCATCACAAAAGAACCGCCGTGGTCTAGTGTAGCCAGCACTGCATCTTCGAGATGCTTTTCGTCGTCGCCAACCTGGGGGAGGATCGGCATCAGCGAAGTGCCGACCAGAATGCCAGCCTTTGCCAGTGTCTTCATCGCATGCAGGCGGCGCTTCAAGCCGGGGCTGCGCGGCTCGAAGGCCTGTTTCAAGGCAGGATCGACATTGCTGAGGCTGAAGATCACTCCTACCCAGCTGCGGTGGTTGATCTCCACCAGCAGATCCAGATCGCGGATCAGCAACGGGCTACGTTCGACAATGAACAAAGGGAATCTTAAATCAAGCACCACCTCCAACATCTGGTGCGACAAACGATAGCGGTCTTCAGCTGGCTGCTGCCAGTCGCCACAAGCGATCACCTCGGATTCCAGGTGAGAGAGTTCCTTCCGTAAAAGGTCAGCGGCGTTGATTTTCACCTGGATCAAGTTGTCGAATGTCGCCGGGTCGCGGCGTCCCAGGTAACGGCCGCCGCGCAGATAACAGAACTCGCAGCCACTCCTGCAGCCCATATAAGGATGAGCGCTGTACTTACCCCA
>DATDRM010000072.1:0-8483 GCA_035291705.1 Anaerolineales bacterium | reverse complement strand
GAGATCGGGCAGGGGACATTCACGGTCGCCGCTCAGATGGCTGCAGGTGCCCTGGGTGTGCCTGCCACGTGGGTGCGAGTGGCCTCTCCGGTGGATACCAAGTACAGCCCGTACGAGTGGCAAACCGTCGCCAGCCGCCTCACCTGGAGCATGGGCAACGCTATCGCTGCCGCGGCGCGCGATGCCCGCCAGCAGATCCTGCACCTGGTGGCTCAAGCCTGGAATGAAGATATTAAAGATCTGGATATTGTCGATGGGAATGTGATCTCGTATAAAACCGAGGAGTCAATCCCCTTAAAGGACATAGCGATCTACGGCCTGCCTAAACCGGATGGCAAAGGTTGGATCGGCGGACCGATCGTTGGACGCGGCAACTTCATGCCCACCTATGTCACTGGTCTCGATCCAGAAACCGGCCAGGGTGAACGGGCTGCCGTGCACTACACGACGGGGGCGCAAGCCGTCGAGGTGGAAGTGGATGTGGAAACCGGCAAAGTGGAGGTGCTGCGTGCCGTGGCTGCCTTCGACGTCGGCAAAGCTATTAATCCCGAGTTGGTCAGGGCGCAGATGGAAGGCGGCTTGATCCAGGGGATCAGCACGGCGTTATTCGAGGAGCTCCAGCTCAAGCAGGGCTTGCTTCACAATCCCAGCCTGGTGGACTATCGCATCGCCACCTGCGTCGATGTACCGCCGAAGATCGAATCAATTATCGTCGAAATTCCCCAAGATGATGGGCCGTGGGGAGCGCGCGGCATCGGTGAACATGCTATGGTGCCCACGATTCCGGCCATCGCCAACGCCATTTATGACGCGCTGGGCGTCCGGCCGGGAAGCCCGCCTTACAGCTCCGAAAGAGTGTACCTGGCGATGGTGGATGGAGGGATTGTTGAGTGAGGCCAAGCCATGGTAGAGCGACTTGATATTCTGATCCGCCAGGCTCGGCTGCGTGGCCAACCGGATAAACTCTTCGAAGTCGGGATCGCTGCCGGGAAAATCGTACTGATCTCGGAGCAGGTTGGCAACCAGGCAGAGATCGAAATTAACGCCCAGGGGAACCTTGTCACTGAATCCTTTGTCAATCCCCATCTCCATTTGTGCAAGGTGTATACCCTGCAAATGATGGATGAGGAAGCCCTGCGGGATTATCATGGTTCAGAGATGGGCAAAGCCATGACAGCGATTGAGCTGGCCGCGCGGGTGAAAGCGAAGTACGATGAATCCTGGATCATTAAGAACGTCCGCCGTGCGGTAGCTCAGGCTGCCTTATATGGCTGCACGCATCTGCGCGCCTTTGCCGACGTGGATAACAAGGCCCGCCTTGAAGGGGTGAAAGCCCTGCTCCGGGCTCGCCAGGAGTTTGCCGGCATCGTAGAGATCCAGGTTGTGGCTTTTGCCCAGGATGGGATCCTGCGCGAGCCAGGTGCATCCGAATTCGTCCGGCAGGCAATGGAGCTCGGCGCGGATGTGGTTGGCGGAATCCCGTGGATCGAGTATACCGAGGCGGATATTGCCGAACATATCAAGGAAGTATTCGATATCGCTGTCGAATATGATAAAGATGTGTCCATGCTGGTAGACGACGCCGGCGATGCTGGACTGCGGTCTCTGGAATCAATGGCTGTTGAGTCCATCCGTCGAGGCTGGCAGGGTCGCGCTCTGGCACACCATGCCCGGGCTATGGCGCTTTATCCCAAACCCTACTTCCAGAAGGTGGCTGCGCTATTAAAAAAAGCGGAGATGGGCGTAGTGAGCGACCCGCATACGGGGCCCTTGCACGCTCGCGTCAAGGAGCTGCTGGAGGAAGGTGTATTGGTCTGCCTGGGCCAAGATGATATCTCTGATGCTTACTATCCCTTCGGCCGGAACAATATGCTGGAGGTGGCTTTCCTGGCATCCCACTTGCTCTGGATGACTACTTCGGTCGAGATGGATATACTATATGATATGATCACGGTGCAGGCCGCCCGGGCTATGGGCTTAAAAGACCTGGCATTGCGCGTCGGTGCTCCCGCTAACCTTGTGGTGCTCGACGCGCCGAGTGTGTTGGAGGCGTTGCGCCAGCACGCCGCGCCAGTATCTGTCATCAGCCACGGAAAGTTAGTCGATCAAGGAAAGATGAGGAGCATTTCCCGCACTGCCGATTGGGAGATCCATTAGCTAGCCCTGTTTCACCATGCCGAACCATGATTAAGGTTGTCGGTCAGGAACTGCAGCGCGTTGACGGGAGGGATAAAGTTACGGGCCAGGCTATGTTTGTGGCTGACCTGAGCCTTGGGCGCGCCTACCATGCGCGTGTGCTGCGATCGAGAGAAGCACATGCCTTCATCCACCATCTCGATGTGAGCCAGGCGATGGCAGCGCCTGGCGTAAAAGCAGTCATCACCGGCGCTGATTGCCCGGGCCGGATCGGGCAAGCCATCCGGGACCAGTATCCTATAGCCCGAGATAAAGTACGTTACTGGGGCGAACCCGTGGCGGTTGTCGTGGCTACCAGCGTAGAAGCGGCAGAAAAAGCCCTTCCACTTATCCAGGTGGAATACGGATCGCTCCCGCCTATCCTGCACCCGCGCGATGCGGTTCGCCGGGATGCTCCCCGGATCCACCATGACCTTGAGAAGTACCAGCACGACCACCAGATTCACCCCATTCCGGGGACTAATATCAGCCACCATTATCGGCTTCGCCGCGGAGATGTCGAAGCAGTCTTCGCCGCGCAACACCTGGTCATTGAAAACGAATATTGGGTGCCATGGATCGCTCATGTCCAGCTAGAGCCGCATTGTACGTGGGCTTTGTGGGGAGGGGACTCGTTAACTATCTGGGCCAGCTCCCAAGCTCCCTTTTTCATCCGTGAGACGCTGGCGGACCTCTTCGGCATATCACCTGCCAAGGTGCGCGTCGTGGTCCCCTATGTCGGGGGGGGCTTTGGGGGCAAATCCGATGTCACCCTTGAACCGCTCCTGGCGATCGCTGCCCGGGCGGTACCCGGCATCCCCGTACAACTCTTGCTCACGCGGGAGGAGATGTTCTTCGGCAGTGTGGTAGGGCGAGGCGCGTGGGGCCGGCTCAAAACTGCAGTTGACCAGGACGGATCACTCCTGGCGCACGAGGCTGAATTATATTTTGGCAGTGGGGGTTATGCCGACTACTCGGTTTGGATCTCTCAAGGGGGTGGGCATAATTCAACTGGCCCTTATTACATCCCAAATTTGAATATAGATTCTTATAACGTCTATACCAACACGCCGCCGACCGGCGCTTATCGTGGCTATGCTCACCCTGAAGTACATTGGATGGTTGAACGCCAGATGGATCTAATTGCCCGTCGATTGGGAATGGATCCCGCGGCATTGCGCCTGAAAAACCTGCTTGGACCTGGCAAGGTTAACGCAATGGGTCAAGTCATGCAGAACTACAATGGCCGGGCAGACCTGTGTCTGCAGGCCGTGGTCAATGCGCTGGGGGAAAAAGCCAGCCCCTCGGCGCCCAACCGAAAGCGCGGGCATGGTCTTGCCTGTTTGATGAAGTCCCCGGTCATGCGCACCAACGCGCAAAGCGGAGCCATAATCCGCTTCAACGAGGATGGATCAGTGACCCTTTACACGGGCGCAGTGGAAATTGGACAAGGTGCCAATACAGTGCTGAGCCAGATCGCAGCTGAAACATTGTCTATTCCCATGGATATGGTTCATTACGTGGCGCGCGTGGACACGGATTTCTCCCCTCATGAATGGCAGACAGTTGCCAGCCATACCACCTGGGCGGTCGGCAATGCGGTACGGCTGGCGGCGAACGATGCCCTGCTCCAGATCAAGAAGGCCGCTGCTGAAGTGCTGAGCGTGCCCGAGGAAAACCTGGAGACCAGCGACTGCAAAGTCTATCCTTCAATCCACCCGGATCGCGCCCTTCCCTACCAGGCGTTTGCGACTGGCTACCGCCGACCGGACGGATCGGCTGTCAACCCCCCCATAGTGGGTCGCGGCTCATTCGTCCCCATGGGGCTGACCTACCTCGACCCGGTCACAGGTCAGGGGAACATCGCAGCCAGTTGGACTTTTGGCTGCCAAGGCACAGAAATCGAGGTAGACCTCGAGACAGGCCAGATCCATGTGCTGCGGCTGATCAGTGCCCTGGATGCAGGCCGCATCCTTAATCCCGACACCGCCCGCGGCCAGGTGGAGGGAGCCATGATCCAGGCTTTGGGTGCCACCCTGATGGAAAAGATACAGTTTGATGGTGATGGACGGATTAACAACGCGAGTCTGGTGGATTACCGCATACCATCTTCTGCCGATATACCCCGCTTACAGGTATTCTTCATTGAAACCGAAGACGTAAACGGGCCGTTCGGCGCGCGGGGCCTGGGAGAACACGGAATTGTCGCCGTTCCCGCGGCGGTGGCCAATGCTCTGGCCGATGCCCTTGGGATTGATGTTTACGAGATACCGATTTCCCCCGCGACTATCATTGAGGCGCTTGAAAAGCACCTGGAAAGGAGGCAAACAGACAGAGATAGAAGGTAGGCTGGCACAAGCCCCCTGTCACACGCTCGAGGTCGAGTGCCGCCGTCTGAAATTTCGAAGCAGCGATTTCATCCAAATTCTATTGGCCATGGAGGAGAAAAAGTCATGAACAAGCGATCGGTTTTTTACCTGTTGGTGATTAGCATAATAGCTGTAGGAGTGCTGGTCGGGTGTGCACCGCAGGCAACTCCGCCTCCCACTGAAGCGGGACCAGCCAAGATTCTGGTGTTCGGTGCCTTCGCCACCCCGATTGAGGAGCCGTGGGATGGAGTCATCCATTCGGCTCTCCAGAAGCTGCAAGGGGAAGGCAAGATAGACTACGAATACACTGATAATATCGGCTATGCCGGCGACATGGAGCGGGTGCTGCGCGAGGTGGCCGATCAGAAGAAACCCAGTATCATCTTCGGCGATGCCTTCGGCAATGAAGAGGCCGTGCGGCGGGTTGCGGCAGAATATCCGGACATCGCCTTTGTCTTTGGATCAGGTCTGGGTCCCTCAGAGCCTAACGTATCGGTCTTCGACAACTGGATCCACGAGCCGGCCTATCTGAGTGGCATGTTAGCCGGAGGCTTAACCGCGTCGAACAAAATCGGAGTTGTTGGAGGCCTTCCGGTGCCCGAAGTCAACCGCTTGGTCAACGCCTTTATCGCTGGCGCCAAAGAGGTTAACCCCGATGTACAGGTGCTGGTTACCTTCATCAATAGCTGGTTCGATCCCGCTTCGGCAAAGGAAGCTGCACTTGCTCAAATCGATGCTGGCGCTGATGTACTTTACGCCGAACGGTTTGGTGTGATCGAAGCGGCGAAGGAAAATGGGCTGTGGGCGTTCGGAAATATGAGCGACCAGAATGAACTGGCACCAGAGTTCGTGGTGAGCAGCCCGGTGTGGAACATGAACCCCACGGTTGAATACGTCGTCAACCAGGTTCAAAGCGGCGCTTATACGGCCCAAGACCTGAAAGACTTCAGCATGGTTGCCAAGGGTGGCGCCAGCTTGGCTCCCTTCCACGCCACGGAGAGCAAGCTGCCTGCCGACTTGGTGGCAAAAGTGCGAGAACGCGAGCAACAGATTAAAGACGGACTGTTCCGAGTAGACATCAACGAAAAACAGCCGGAGCCCGTCAACTAAAGTTGGTCAACTAAAGTCGGTCAATTAAAGTCGGTCGACAAAAGTCGGTCAACAAAATCTACGTTGGGGTGATAGGCGTTCCTATCACCCCAACCGGGAATAAAACATGCTCGCTGTCCAGATGCGGGGCATCACCAAACGGTTCGGCTCCCTGCTTGCCAATGACCAGGTTGACTTTGCACTGGAAAAAGGCGAGATACATGCTTTATTGGGCGAGAATGGGGCGGGGAAAACCACGCTCATGCGCATCCTCTACGGGCTTTACCGGTACGACGAAGGGGAAATCCTGGTGGATGAGCAGTTGGTCCACATCACCTCCCCAAAGGAGGCCATCCAGCTGGGGATCGGCATGGTGGCTCAACACTTCACTCTTGTGCCGCCATTTACCGTGGCGGAGAATGTTGTCCTTGGCTATAACGATCGTTTAAGATTCGAACCCTCTGTAGCCCAAAAGCAGGTGGCTGAAGCAGCGGCTCGCTTCGGCATCGAAACCAACCCAGCCGCCCTGGTGAGTCATTTATCGGTCGGCGAACGCCAGCGAGTCGAAATCCTAAAGGCGCTTTATCGCAATGCCCGCGTCTTGATCTTAGACGAGCCAACTGCAGTTCTCATTCCTCAGGAAGTAGATGTCCTCTTTGAGACTCTAGAGCGCCTGCGTAGAGCAGGGCTTTCGGTCATTTTTATCAGCCATAAGCTCAATGAAGTTATGACAGTAAGTGATCGCATCACGGTGCTTCGCCTGGGGCGCGTGGTGGGTACGGTGGCGAAAGCCTCGACAACTCAAGCCGAATTGGCGCGCATGATGGTGGGGCATGAGGCCTTTGGCGTGCAGCGTCCAGGACAGCGCCAGCAAGGAGAGGCGCAATTGCGTATCGAGAATCTCAGCGCATTCGATCGCCAGGGGTTGCCTACTCTCAAGCAGGTATCGCTGGAAGTGAGAGCCGGAGAAATTCTGGGTATCGCGGGGGTATCCGGGAATGGACAGGCCGAGCTATCGCATGTGTTGGCAGGCACCCTCATGCCAACCCAGGGAAGGGTGATCGTCAGCGACCAGGATCTGACTGGCGCCAGCCCAACCCGTTTCCTGGCTGCCTCCGTCGGACGCATCCCAGAAGAACGGCAGGAGGGGGTGATCCAGGAATTAAGCGTCTCAGAGAACCTGGCGCTGGAGAATTTAGACGATTTCACTCGTAACGGGGTGTTAGATCGGCGGCGCGTAAGAAAACACGCCGAAAGCATGATAGCGGAATACCAGATCAAAGCTTCGCCCATGGACCCCATGCGCACGCTTTCTGGGGGCAATGTACAAAAAGTGATTCTGGCGCGTGTTTTGTCAAGCAAGCCACGCGTAATCATCGCCTCCCAGCCGACTCGCGGGCTGGATGTCGGAGCGACGGAATATGTGCGCAATAAATTGTTGGAGCAGCGTGACCAGGGCGCGGCGGTGCTCCTGATATCCGAAGACCTGGATGAAGTCCTGGCTCTCTCTGACCGGGTCGCCGTCATCTACGAGGGCCGGATCGTGGGCGTACTCCCCGCTCCAGAGGTGAGCAGGGAACAGTTAGGGATGATGATGGCCGGTGCGCTGGAGGGAGACGTTCGTGAAATTACGGATTGAACGTGCCGCTGCACCGTTTTGGATGCGGCCGCTCATACCCATCCTGGCGGCGATCACCACATTTATCCTGACGGCAGCCTTGGTGGTTATGGCAAAGGCCAATCCGTTGGAGGCCTATTATCATTTTTTGATTGCCCCGCTTTCCAGCCGGGTAAGCGCTATCGAAGTTTTGGTTAAGTCAACACCGTTATTATTAACCGGGGTGGCGGTGACTTTCGCTTTTTCAGCTGGTTATTTCAATATCGGCGCTGAAGGACAGCTTTATGCGGGCGCGATTGCTGCCGCCTGGTTGGGGGTGATTTTAGAAGGCCTGTCTCCCCTGCTCGCCATCCCGGTCATGCTGATTGGCGGCTTCGTGGCGGGGATGGCCTGGGCATTAACCCCGGCGTTGCTCAAGGTGAAGGTGGCGGTGGATGAAGTCGTGACGACGTTGCTGCTCAATTCGGTCATGCTGTTCGTTGTCAGTTATTTGCTCAATGGACCTTGGCGCGACCCGGTCTCAGGCTGGCCCCAATCCCCAGAAATCTCAGCCAGCGCCACCTTTATTAAACTGCTTCCACGCGCCCGCCTGCACCTGGGTTTTATCATCGGATTGCTGGCGATTATCGCATTGTGGTTCGTCCTCTCGCGCACCACATTTGGCTTAAAGATGCGCGCCACGGGGCTGGGCAAAGAGGCTGCCCGTTTTGCCGGGATAAATGTCAACCGCACGATCATCCTGGCAGCATTGATCAGCGGTGGCATTGCCGGCCTGGCGGGAGTGGGCGAGGTAGCGGGTATTCACTTTCACCTGATCGATGCCATCTCGCCGGGTTATGGCTATACTGGCATCATTATTGCCATGCTGGGCGGTCTTAACCCCTTTGGAGTAGGAATCGCCGCGCTGTTTATTGGTTTGCTCACTACTGGGGCGCAATCTGTCAGCCGGGCGCTCGGTGTGCCAGCATATCTCGGGGATGTTGTGCAGGCCTCCTTGCTCCTGGTAACCTTGGGAGCCTTTATCCTGCAGAACTATCGTATTCGTTGGATACATAGCAATGCGTTATCACCCCCCACAACCGGCGGTCTCAGCGAGCGGGAGACCAATTCTGGTGCCTAGGGTTATCAGCACATGGATGATTTTATCGTTGGACTGATTGCTGCAACACTCCGCGTAGCCACCCCGCTACTCCTGGCGACGTTGGGTGAACTCTACGCCGAGCGAGCCGGCA
>DATDRM010000071.1:0-11109 GCA_035291705.1 Anaerolineales bacterium | reverse complement strand
TGCCAGGTGATGGGCACCCGGCCTTGCGGGAGTTCGGCAATCTGAGCAAAAGCCTCCCGGCTCAGGTCGAGGTGACCGGCCTGGCACTCGGGGCATAAATCCACGATGCGGACGGTGACCGCGCCCTGCGGCCCAGTGACGTACAGATAGGCCCCGCAAACGGCGGCGTTATCGTATTGCTCGGCGTTCATGGCGGCGACCATCAGGTCTTGCGGCGAAGGATCGAATGAGCACGCGCCTGCGCCGGTGGCAGCGTAATAGGTGGCGATTCCCTGGTGGATGGGGTTGGAGTTTACCCGTGACTTTAACACCACTGGCAGCCAAACCGGATGGCTGCCGAGCGTCCCCCCGCTGGCTGGCGAGAAGCCCAGCGCGGCGATCAGAGCCAGGAGGAGGGTTGCGAAGCACCTGCGCATGGTTTAACTATAATATATTTGAGGCTGGCCTTCAATCACTCGCTAGTCCCGGCTGCGGCTAATCTCAAGCCTGTATCCTGCGGGTGAAAATATCCCCGGGGCACACTTCACGCCGAGGGGCGCGAGTCCCCCTCCGGGGTGGTTTTTATGTTATAATGATGGTGGAATTTCTGGAATTCTGAAAAGGAGATTCTCAGCGATGGCAGTTACAACTACTTTACAGATCCGGAGCAAAGGCGCTGTGACGCTCCCCATTGAATTGCGGCGAAAATATGGCTTAGGTGAGGGGGATATCATCACATTGATCGACCTGGGAGAAGGCTCACTCCTGCTTACACCCATCGTGACACAGGTGAATCGTTTAGGGGATCGGATCACTAAGGCGATGGCGGAAGAAGGAGTGTCTATGGATGAAATCCTGACCGCCCTGGATGAGGAACGGGAGGTCTACTACCAGGAACGCTTTGTCAAAGATTAATCTATTCCTGGATAGCAGCGCTCTGTTTGCAGGGATCGTTTCTGCAACCGGCGCAGCGCGGGTTTTGCTTCTGTTGGCTGAAACCGATCAGATCACCGTCACGATCTCTGAGCAGGTGGTGACTGAAATTGAACGGGTGATAGCCCGAAAGGTGCCCCATGCTTTAAACGATCTCCGCCAGGCCATCCTGGCGTCGACGGCGCGGATTGTGCGCGATCCATCTTCAGAGGAGGTCAGGGCACATCTGAACCTGATATCCCACCCTGCTGATGTTCCGATTGTATTGGCAGCCATGCGTGCTAAGGTAGACTACATGGTCACGCTTAACCGAAAGCATTTCATCGATGATCCGGAGGTTGCTCAACAATCTGGATTGAGAATCGGAACACCCGGGGAAGCCCTAAATTGGGTGCGGGGACAGATCTCCGCCGAGGATCAATGATAAGTCTATATCTTGGCTGCCCGATCTGGGCGTATAAAGGATGGGTTGGCAGCTTCTATCCCAAAGGGACGAAGCCGGTTGATTTCCTGAGGGAATACAGCCGGCGGCTCACCACGGTGGAGGGCAACACGACTTTCTACGCCACTCCCGCGCCGGGCACGATCCAGCGCTGGGTCGAGGAAACCCCCGAGACCTTTCGCTTCTGCCCCAAGCTGCCGCGCAGCATAAGCCACGCCGGGAAGCTGGTGGAGCACCTGCAGGAGGCGAACCGGTTCCTTGAGGTGATGAGTCAGCTCGGATCCCGCCTGGGACCCCTGTTCCTGCAGCTCCCACCGCGCTATTCCCCGCTCCTGATCGAGGACCTGCGGGCATTCCTGGAAGCCTGGTCACCCCAGGCTCGGCTGGCGGTTGAAGTGCGGCACACCGGCTGGTTCGAGGCCCTCCATCACGATGCTCTGCATGCCCTGCTCTCCGAATACCGCGCGGCGAATGTGATCATCGACACGCGCCCGATCCGCAACCTGCGCGGGGATGGAATCTTGCAGGGTAGCGTGTATCAGCGCATGCTCGCGGCGCGCGAGCGCAAGCCTGACCTGCCTATCATCCCTGAACGCACAGCAGACTTCGTCTTCCTGCGCTACATCGGACATCCTGAGCTGGAGCTGAACGCGCCTTTCGTCGCTGAATGGGCGAGCCAGCTGGCAGAATGGCTGCGGGACGGGGCGCAGGCCTTCGTGTTTTGCCACTGCCCCGACGAGCGTCTCGACCCCTGGCTGTGCCGGGAGTTCCACCGGCGGGTGAGGGAGAAGGTACCCATCCCCGCGCTGCCTTGGGACGAGGTCGATTCTGACGCCGCCCGCCAGGCACGTCTGTTCTGATTCTTTTTCGGATCACGCTCTGGCCTCCTTTCGATCCGTCTGCAAATCCCCTCGCAGGGAATTTAGTTGCTTACCCTTCCAGAATCTTGTACAATATGATGCGGAGTTACGTCAGCTGGGTATCTTGATGATGACCAATTTCTCTTAATCCTTAGATCCCGATCGGAATCTTTCCAGCCGAGGACTCAAAAAAGGAGATCAGATGGCGCGCTCTGAACCTGAATTAATGGAAGGGGGAGAGCAGACCAACCAATTGCCCCTGGTGCAGAGGGAACCACTGCTCAGGACAAAGCTGTTTGTCCCGCCCATTCGACCCAACCGTGTGAGCCGTCCTCGTCTGATTGAACAGATCAACAAAGGCCTGGACAAGGCGCTCATTCTGATCTCAGCCCCGGCCGGTTATGGCAAAACCACTCTGGTAAGCAGCTGGCTGCACGAAACCGAAGTCCCTTCGGCCTGGCTTTCGTTGGACGAAGGTGATAATGATCCCATTCGCTTTCTGCAAAATTTCATAGCAGCTCTACAAAAAATCATCCCTGCTATTCAGCCAGATATGTTGAGCGTGCTCCCAGGGATGCAGCCAGCGCCATACAACGCTGTGTTGAATATCTTAATCAACGAGATTGCCGAGCATTCTGCATCGTTCGTTCTCGTCCTGGACGATTTTCACGTAATCCATGCTCAACCCATTTTGGAGATGCTCGCCTTCCTGCTCGAGCATGTGCCGCCCCAGATGCACCTATTGCTCCTTTCTCGGACCGACCCACCTCTGCCCCTTTTCCGGTTGCGCGCCCGCGACCAACTGGTAGAAATCCGGGCTGAACAGCTACGGTTTACAAAGGAGGAGATCACCGTCTTTCTGAACGAAGTGATGGAATTGAGACTGTCTGTTGATGACATTGCCGCCATGGAGGCGCGGACAGAGGGATGGATTGCCGGCTTACAATTGGCGGCCCTTTCGATGCAGAGTTGTAAAGATATCCACGGTTTCGTATCGGAGTTCACTGGCAGTCATTACTACATCATGGACTACCTGACCGAGGAAGTGCTCAAGCTCCAGCCTGAGAGGGTGCGCTCGTTTTTGCTGCAGACGTCCATTTTAACCAGCATGTGCGGTTCACTGTGTGATGCCGTCACCGGGGATCGAGAATCGAGAGTCCAGGGTGGTGACGAATCTATTTTCTCAATTCTAGGCTCTCAATCTATCCTGGAATATCTCGAACGCTCTAACCTGTTTGTCATCCCGCTAGACGACAAGCGGCAGTGGTACCGCTATCACCACCTTTTCGCTGATGTGCTCAATCTGCACCTGGAGCACCTGTTTCCACAGCAGCTCCCCGAGCTGCACCGCCGCGCTTCCCATTGGTACGAGCAAAATGCCATCATCCCCGAAGCCACCTACCACGCCCTGATGGCGGAAGACCAGGCTCACGCCGCTCAACTGGTCGAGCAGCATGGCTGTTCTGTCCTCATGCAAGGCGAGGGTTTCACACTTCTGAAGTGGGTCGAAGCTGTCGAGTCTTATTCGCAGACGCATCCCTGGCTGGCCATTCTGAAAGCCTGGGCGCTCGCACTGACCGGACACCTGGACAACGTAGAGCCAACACTTCAGAAAGCTGAGACAATGATTTCTTCGCCTGAACCAACCATAGAAGTCAAGATTATGTTGGGGAGTATGGCGGCTGTTCGAGCTTATCTGGCAAACCTGCAAGGGGAAGCGCGCCTTGCTATAGATTATGCTCAGCGGGCATTGGAATATTTACCCGATAGCAATGCTTTCTCTTGTAGTTTACGCAGTGTGGCTATTTCGATCCTCGGGGATGCCAGTTGGATGACTGGCAATTTGGAGGATGCCAGGTATGCCTATCTTGAAGCAGTGCGAATCAGCCAGGCAGCAGGCAGTATTTATATGACCATGATCGCGAACTCCAACCTGGCCGATGTTTTGATGGAACAGGGGGATCTCCACCAGGCTGCCAGGATATACTCTGAGACCTTAAGGATGGCGACACGTCCAGATGGACAGAAGCTGCCTTTAACCGATCGCATTTATGCCGGGTTGAGCAGAATAACTTACGAGTGGAACCAACTGGAAACCGCAGCTCAGTACGTTCATCATTGCATTGAGCTTTGCCAGGAGTGGGGGAATTCCAACTTGCTGGCCGAAGGTTACGTGATGTTGGCGCGGCTGGAGCGGGCAATGTGCAATCTGGAAAAAGCCCAAGAAGCGATGCGCGCTGCGGAACAGATGGCTAGCGAGAAACGCCTTTCTCCCAGGCAGTCCGTATGGGTGAAGTATGCCTGCGCGTGTTGGTGGATCGCACAAGGGAGTCTGGAGAGAGCTTCCCATCTTGTTCAGCAGAGCGGCGTGACGCTCGACAGCATCACCCGGGATGCCGGAATCCCTTACTGGCGGGAGCCCGAGTATTTACTCCTGATCCGTCTGCAGCTGGCACAAGGCGATTATGAGGCTGCCCTGTCACTGGCCGAGCGCTTGCTTCCGATGGCAGAGGCTACGAAGCGGATGGGACGGGTTATCGAGGTCCTGGTTCTCCAGGCGCTCGCCTTGCAGGGGCAAAAAGATATAACGCGGGCCATGGTAGTTCTGGGAAGAGCGCTCTCGATTGCCCAGCTGGAAGGGTATGCCCATATTTTTCTGGACGAAGGCGAACCCATGGCGAAATTGCTATACCAGGCTAAATCGCATCGGGTTGTAAACGGGTATACATCCGGGTTGCTGTCTGCACTGGGCAGGATGTTGGGAAAAGAGCTGCCCCCTGCTCAACTCCTGATCGAGCCATTGACCCTGCGCGAGCTGGAAGTGCTTAAACTCATTCAGGCCGGATATTCCAATCTGGATATCGCCGACAGGTTGGTAATCTCCGTTCCCACAGTGAAGCGTCACATCAGCAACATCTATGCTAAGTTGGGCGTGAAAAGCCGGACGCAGGCGGTTTCTCTTGGGAAAGAGCTAAGACTCTTCGAGTAGTTAGAAAACCGGATCGTTAGTTCGCCAAGCCGGCAGTGGATGACCTTTCACTGCCGGATTTTTTAACCGAACTCCTGCATGAATACAACCCCAACTACAACCCTAAATGCGACCTTCGGACGATGACTTTGCCTGCGAAATCTGTAAAATGATTAACAGGAGGAACAATGGCGAACAAGCAGGATAAGAACAGGTTGGATAGCCCTTCACTGGACAGAGAGGATCAAAGCAATCAAATCTCCACTACCGGAGAAGGGTTTTTCGAAATCCATGTGAAAGGCCATCTCAATAGCAAATGGTCAGATTGGCTGGAAGGTTTGGAGATGAAGTTATTGGATAACGGAGAGATGATCCTTCTTGGACCCATTGTCGATCAGGCCGCACTCATGGGTGTCTTGAACAAACTGAGTCGCCTGAACCTGACTTTACTATCCGTCAATGAAGTGAAACGGAAAGTTTGATAGGAGGCACAATGAATAACACACAAACATTGAACTGAAATGCTGATCACGCTTGGCGTGCTCTTGCTGGGGCGTGAACTATTCCGAATCAAAACCTAATGAGAGGAGGCAACCATGGATAGGATCTTCACGAATGCAGAGGTGGGCAGGAAGAATATTGGTTTTGGCATTGCGCTATTTCTGTTCCTCGGAATGGTGGTTGGGATTCCACTGACCATCGATTTCTTTGGTGGATCGATTCTTACTGGCGATCAATATCAGACCTGGAAAGTCGTACATGGGTATGGTGTCTTCCTGGCTTTCATCAATTACTTCTTAGGCCTGTGCATTGACCGGGTGAACCTGACAAGACAGCAAAAGGAAATCACAAGCTGGTCATTTTTGCTTGCCGGATTAGTTGGCGGAGTAGCCAGAATGGTCCTGGTTCTCACGTCGGCCTTGAGTGAATTTGGTATTTATGCTTCGCTCGGGGAGACGGCGTTCTTTATCCTTGGAACGCTAATCTTTGTGCGTGGCCAGATGAAGGGACAGCCCACTCAATTGCTGGAACGGACCGCGAATAGGCGCTATTCACACGCCAAATAAATAGTTCGCTTATCTCCGCCATACCCTATGCCCGCGAACAATCATGATCGTTCGTGGGCTTTCACTATAAATAGGGCGGGATCGCTGGACCCATTCCACTCCTTGAACGTATTATTGGTGACACCTGGCTTCGGTGGGGGAGAACTGGCCAATGTAATCCATTGACGGCATTAGCGAATCTTTGCTACAATCCTAGGCGAAGAACAAAGGAGTAATGATGATTCCGATCCGAGACCAGATTCCTACCCGGCATGTGCCGGTCATCAATTATTTGCTGATTGCTGCGAATATCCTTGTCTTTGTGTTGCAGTGGCTGGCTGGGCCTTACCAGGAGTCAATGGTTTATCAATATGCCTTGATCCCGGTGCATTTCACTACCGGTCTGAATCTGGGAGATATTGCTGACATTTTTACTGGCATGTTCATGCATGCTGGGCTGGCGCATCTCGGCGGTAATATGCTCTACTTGTGGATATTTGGCGACAACGTGGAGGATAGCATGGGGGCGGCCAAGTATCTATCCTTTTATTTGGTGGGGGGTGTGGTGGCTTCATTGACGCATATCCTCACCAATCCCGGTTCGCAGATCCCGACCGTGGGGGCGAGCGGCGCGATCGCGGCGGTATTAGGCGCTTACCTGGTGCTTTACCCCCAAAGCCGCGTGCTGACGATCATCCCGCTGGGATTTTTTCTGCGTATGACGCTGGTCCCAGCGAGCATCGTGCTGGGGTTGTGGTTCGTACTGCAACTATTTAGTGGATTCCTTTCTTTGGGCGGACCCGATGTAGGCGGAGTGGCTTTTTGGGCGCATATTGGTGGGTTCCTTTCCGGGGTGGTGTTAGCCAAGTTGCTCGGCAACCGCCGCAGGCCGGAATATGTCCCGCGCTGGTAAAATTTGCCGGATATCGTTTAAGTATAATTCAGATTGAATTAGTAGCAATAATAATAACTGGGCTTGTGGAGATCGAAGTGGCCCTAACGAATTTTCCTGTACAGTTGACAAGTTTCATCGGGCGCGAGCGGGAGATAGCTGATGTAAAGCGCCTGCTATTCAGCTCGCACCTCGTCACACTCACGGGCGCGGGCGGAAGCGGCAAGACGCGGCTGGCAATCCAGATTGCCAATACGGTGAGCGAAACCTTTGAGGATGGCGTGTGGCTGGTAGACCTGGCGCCGCTGCGCGAGCCAGTACTCGTACCGCAACTCGTCACACTGGCGCTCGGCTTGCGCCCGGCCGCAGACCAGCCTCTGCTGGAGACGCTGCTGAGTTTTGTGCGGTCTAAACAGTTGCTTCTCATTCTGGATAATTGCGAGCACCTTAGGGATGCCTGCGCGCAGCTTGCCCAAGGATTACTGTCCCAGGCGCTTGAGCTACGAATTCTGGCGACCAGCCGCGAGCCATTGGCGATCCTCGGCGAAACGATTTATCCTGTCTCCGGGCTTGCCTGGCCTTCTGTTAATGCGAAGCTAGAAGACAACCCGCAAGACTTGATGCAATATGACGCCGTTCGTCTGTTTGTTGAGCGAGCGCGTGCTGTCTCGCCCAATTTCAACCTCACCCTTGAAAATGCATGGCCAACCGTCGAGATTTGCCGTCGGCTGGATGGCCTACCCCTTGCGCTGGAGCTGGCCAGCGCAAGGGTCAATGTGTTGACTGTGCAAGAAATTACCGCACGCCTTAACGACCGTTTGGCTCTGCTCATCTCCGGTCAGCGTACAGGATTTGAGCCGCGCCACCACACCCTGCGCGCGGCAATCGATTGGGGTTATGCGCTGCTTCCGGTTGATGAGCAAGTTTTGCTGCGGCGCCTGGCGGTCTTTGAGGCCGGCTGCACGCTCGATACCGTCGAAGCCATCTGCACAGAAGAAGGGATCGCCTCAGAGCACACACTGGATCGGATCTCCTCTCTGGTAAGTAAATCATTGGTCGTGGCGGATACGATTGGCCGCGCCCAGGCGCGCTACCGCCTGCTCGAAACGATCCGTGAATATGCGCGCGAGAAACTGGATGAGGCGGGTGAAACTGTGCAGCTGTGCGACCGCCACCTGGACCTGTTTTTAGGCCGGGCTGAAGAGGCCGCGCCGAAACTGAACGAGGCATACCAGCAGCTCTGGCTGAACTGGCTGGAAGGCGAGCATGACAACTTGCGCGCCGCCCTGGCCTGGGCGCTGGAAAGCGGCCAAATCGAGGCGGGACTGCGCATCGCCACCTCACTCGTTCGGTTTTGGGAGATCCGGGGCTTTGTGCAAGAAGGCCTGGCATGGTTCCAGCGTTTGCTCGCCCAGGCGGACGAGAGAATTTCTCCTGCCGTCCGCGCGAATGCCCTGGTTTATGCAAGCTTCCTCGCAATGTTCCTCGGCAAAGCTTCAACAGCCACGGCGTATGGGCAGGAAGCCGTTGCCTTGGTCGAGGCGGCCGGAGATCAGGGCAATCCGATCCTTATTCTTGCCCTGGGCAGCTTAGGTTCTGGAGCAAGAGCGGCGGGTGATTATCAAACCGCTTACACACTCGGGAACCGTACTATCCAACTGCTGCGTGATTTGTCCGGGCCACCGTTCTATTTAGGCATGTCCTTACTGGCCCATGGCGGGGTAGCGATTGAGCTGGGTTTCTATGATATTGCCCGTGCATCGCTGGACGAGAGTCTGTCAATTGCCCGAGAGGCGGGCGATGCCTTTCGGATTGCGCATGCGCTGAACTCAATTGGTGATCTGGCGCGCTGTGAGCAAAAATACGAAGATGCCCTTACTGTGTATGAGAACAGCGTAGCGCTGCTGCGAGAGATCGGCGCCCAGCATGATCTGGGCTCGGTTCTGCATAATCTCGGGCACACCTGCTTGCATTTGGGAGATATTGAGCGCGCCCACCTCCTGTTCCGTGAGAGTATGGCAGCCCACCAGGGGGTGCAAAATGTGTCGGGCATAGCAGAATGCCTGATTGGCTTCGCTGCAATCGCACTCATGCGGGGATTGCCAGCTGTTGGTGCACGTTTGCTAAGCGCATCTTCGACGATTGGCGGGCAGCGTATCGCCATGGCATCTGTATGGCACGCCACCCGAATGGAGTACGAACATTATCTTGAGTTGGCTCGGATGAGGCTCACAGAGGCGGAATTGCAGGCGGAGCAGTCGGCCGGGCGTGCCATGTCCCTGGAGCAGGCCGTGGACTACGCCGAGAATCTCCCGCTCAAACCAGGAATTGCACTGGCAACGGCGCGCTCGCGCCCAGAAACGCCGGATGGCCTGACCAGGCGGGAGCTCGAAGTCGCCGCGCTGATCGGGCAGGGTATGACAAACGGCGAGATTGCCACCGAACTGGTCTTGAGCAAGCGCACGGTCGAGACGCACGTCAGCCATATCATATCCAAGTTGGGATTGACCAGCCGCGCCCAGATCATGCGCTGGGCGATTGAACATGGATTGACCCAAACCCCCGCATAGTCGTCGGCCATATTTCAGTCAAGTAGCGACCGCGCCTCGAGACGTGGCCGCTTTATGTTGGTTACCTCTGGTTCCGGTCAGGGAGGGTGCCAAAACTTTTGACACGGATTCGCACGCACTTCAAAGATACGTGTGCATATCCGTGTGTTCACTGACGACATTTTAGGTCTAATATGTCATAATAGCAGTGTCGTAAGAAAACCACACAATTAATCGTTTTCACAAGGAGTATCAAAATGGTTAAAAACGAAATGAGCATCATTATCCATCGACCCATCGAGGAAGTTTTTGCTTATGTTAGTAACCTCCAGAATGGACCACAATGGCAAACCGGACTTTTTGAAGTGCGGCGTTTAACCCAAGGTTCGCTAGGTATCGGCTCTCAATTTACGTCTGTACGCAAATTCCTGGGACGGAAGCTGGAGGGCGGTGTTGAAATAGTAGCTTATGAGCCGAATAGTAAGACCACCATTAAAAGCACTTCAGGATCTGTTCCTTTCGAACAATCGTTCCTCTTCGAGCCTACGGCTGAGGGTACCAAACTCACTACGGAGATCGAACTGCGTACGGTAGGCTTTATGGGTCTGGCAGAACCTATGATCGCGGGAAGTTTAAAGCGGGAGATGGAGGCTGCCTTCGGCGATCTGAAGGACATGCTCGAAAGCCGGGTTACCGCGGCCTCGTCATAATCCAATTAGTAACCCATGTCATCCTCTCAATCTACCTATGTAAAAGGAGTTCACAATGTCAGTAAGTACTATTCCCGCCCAAAAAAACCTTTATAAAATCGGATGGATCATCCTGCTCATATCAGCCGCTCTGATGACTTTGATGCATTTTAGCCTGATATTCATTCTCAAAGATCCCCTCCTTTTCTTCGGCTTTGCCCTTTTCAACCTGTACGCTTTGATAGTCATCTTGATCCCATTCCGGCGGGGAGAAAAATGGGCCTGGGTTGCCACTGGGCTGCTTCCGATCGGATTAGCCCTTCCCGGATTTATGACACAGGGCTCCGAAATTGCATTTTATTATGGGGTCGCTGCCGTATGCGGATTGGGATTGTTTCTTACGATGCGGGACTTCTTTTCGAAGAGATAGTAATCCTCGCAATGCTGATTATTCCGTTCTGCATCATCTGATAACTCTTCTGATCGTAGTCGCATGGCTATTGGAGTGAATAGGAATGAAAAGAATGCGCATTCCCTTAACAACTGTCCTGTCCGTCGTCGTCTACGTCGATGCTTTCATGTGGCTTGTCGGTATGGTTCCCACCCTGTATTACGCATTCTCGCAAGGGCACCTGCCAACATTCGGAGGCATTCGACTCCTGAGCGGGCCTTTTGAGAAGCTCGGCCTCGAAGCCCTGATCGTCGCCGGGATCGGGTACATCATTGTCAGCGCACTGAAGATCCTGGCAGC
>DATDRM010000070.1:0-2790 GCA_035291705.1 Anaerolineales bacterium | reverse complement strand
CACGCGCTTGCCGCGGATCGCCTGGGGGTCGTCCACGAAAAGCGGGGAAGCGGCCTCTACGATGAGCGCATCCGGGTTCATGCGGCGCAGGTTCTCGCGCACGGTGATCACATTGTCGGGGTCGGCGGTGTCCACCTTGTTGATCACAAAAACGTCAGCGGCGCGGGCGTTGGCCTCGCCAGGGTGATAAGACTGCTCATGGCCTGGTCGGTGCGGATCAGCCACCACGATATGCAGGTCTGAGACAAAGAACGGGAGATCGTTGTTCCCCCCATCCCACAGGATCAGATCGACTTCCTGCTCAGCCTGCCGCAGGATGCGTTCGTAGTCGATCCCGGCGTAGACTACCACGCCGTTGGCGAGGTGCGGCTCGTATTCCTCGCGTTCCTCGATGGTGCACTGCTGCGCTTTCAGGTCTGCGTAGGTGGCGAAGCGTTGCACAGCCTGCTTGGACAGGTCGCCATACGGCATCGGGTGGCGGATGGCGGCTACACGATACCCCAGGCTGCGCAGGATGTGCGAGACTCGGCGGGTGGTCTGGCTCTTACCTGAGCCGGTGCGCACGGCGCACACCGCCACCACCGGTTTGTTGGATTTGATCTGGGTTGAATTAAGCCCCATCAGGCGAAAATCCGCCCCGGCTGCCAGCACCAGCGATGCCTTGTGCATAACATATTCATGGGGCACATCGCTGTAAGCGAAAATGACCTGATCGATCGCCCACTCGGCGATCAAGCTGGCCAGGTCATTTTCAGGATAAATCGGGATACCTTTAGGATAACGCGGCCCGGCAAGCTCAGGAGGATAGTTGCGACCTTCGATGTTAGGGATTTGGGTGGCAGTAAAGGCGACGACTTCGTAATCTGGATTGTCCCGAAAATAGACATTGAAGTTATGGAAGTCTCGCCCGGCGGCGCCCATGATCAGGGTACGAATGGGGGGCATAGTTCGATGCTTGCTCCTTTAGAGTTGGTTATATTCAGGGATCAACGGAAAGGGGGTATGGGGATGCACCTTATTCCCTTTTCCCTTGTCCCTCACCCCTTGCATTTACATGACCTGCGGGGCAATGATCCCCAACAGGTTGAGTGCGTTAGCGATCGCCTGGCTGGCGGCGGCCACCAGCCGCAAGCGGGCGGCGCGCACTTCGGGCTCGGCTTTCAGCACCGGGCAGGCGTTGTAGAAATCGTTGAAGGCGCGCGCCAGTTCGTAAGCCAGGTTGGTGATCGGCAGGGTTTTGAGCTCGGCAGTGGCGCGTTGCACTTCGGCCGGAAAGCGGGCAATCATGTCGACCAGCTGGATTTCAGCCGGGTCGAGCGAATAGTTTGGTCTGGTCGATCCGGGAAACGTTTGAACGTTTGAACGTTCGAACGCTTCAACGTTATAACGTGTCAGGATGCTTTTGGCCCGCACGTGGGCATATTGGATATAGGGCGCAGCCTGCCCATTGAAATCGAGCGCGCTCTCCCAGTCGAAAGTGACGATTTTGGCATTGTCGCGCGCCAGCATGGGGTATTTCAAAGCGCCAAGCCCCACGGCGAAGGCCACTTCCTGTTTCTGCTGGTCTGGAAGGGAGGGATTCTTCTCCTGAACGACCTGTAAGGCGCGCTGCTCGGCTTCTCGGATGAGGCCTTCCAGCAGCACAACTGTGCCCTCGCGAGAAGCCATAACGACATTTCCCGGCAGGTTGACGATCTCGTAAGGAAGGTGCTGGCAACGCGTCGCCCAGGGATAACCGGCGATCTCCAGGGTTTTGAAGACTTGCTGGAAGTGCAATGATTGGCGCACGTCCACCACATAGATCGAGCGGGCGAGATCGTATTCACTGAACTTCATGATCGCCAGGGCCAGGTCCTCCGTGGAATAGAGGGCGGTGTTGTCTGAACGCAGCACCACGAGGACGCGGTATTTCTCTTGCCTCAGGCCTAACAAGTCATCGATGCGGACGATGACCGGGCCACCCGTGGGGCGCTCGTCCTCCGCGATACCCTTGGCGATCAATTCTTCGACAACTTTTTTCCCTGGGTGCTCTGCCTCCGAGTTGGAGTACCAGCGGTCGAAGCGCATGTCCAGGATGTCGTACATGATGGCGAAGTGGTCGAGTGACCACTGGCGGGTCTGCTCCCACAAGGCCACCACTTCGGGATCGCGGCGGTCCCAGCGGAGATAGAGGGCGCGCAATTCGGCCTCCAGCTCTGGATTCTCATCCAGCCGGCGAGTCGCCTCGGCGTAAAGATCCCCCATCCAGCGGGTTGTATCGGCCGGAGGTTTCTCCCCGGCGTGGTATTTCATGTAGTTCCACAGCCATTTAATAACATGCAGCCCAATGTCGCCGATGTAGTTTGCGCGCACGACCTCGTAACCAGCGAATTCCAGGATGCGGGCGAGGGCGTCCCCCAGAATGGCGCTGCGCAGATGGCCGACATGGAAGGCCTTGTGTGTGTTAGGCTGAGAGAACTCGACCATGACCTGTTCTCCCTTGGACACGCCGCGGCCGAAATTGGCGCCTTCTGCCAACACGTTGTCCACCACGCGCTGGGTAAAGTCGGCTGGGGTGAAGTACAGGTTCAGGTAGCCTTTGACGGCCTCGACGCGGCCGAAGCCAGCCGGGAGGCCGAGATGCCCGGCGATGGCAACGGCGATCTCCTGGGCGCGCTGGGGAACGACAACTTGTTTCCCAGCCCGAGCTTCTCTGGCAGCCAGCTGAAAGAATGAAGTCGAAATGCCCCATTCCCCGGCAAAGGGAATGGGGTTCCATTGAATCTCTCCGGGATCGGGCAGTTGTTTCTC
>DATDRM010000069.1:0-4401 GCA_035291705.1 Anaerolineales bacterium | reverse complement strand
TAAGAAGCACAATGTAGCCAGGCGGATCGATTCTCCCTATAGTTTTATCTCCTATACTGACGAGTCTGTGGTAGACGGGAAGCGCTATTACATGATCGAATACGGCGGATGGATGACCGCTAATGATATTTCGCGCATCGGAACTCCTTCGTTATTCCAAGGCCTGAGCTTCAACCAGACGCCTGAACGTCCGGTTGGGTGGATTCTTTATCCTACCCGGACCAAGCATACGCCTGGTTTCCAGAAAGACGACTATACCGGACGTGAAGTTTATCGATATGAAGTCGTCCAAATCTACGCGGTGGAGAATGTCGATGGGATGGATTGGTATATGATCCGTCCTGACGAGTGGGTTCCTGAGAGACAAGACTGGCAAAGATTTGTGGCTCGGGTAATCCCCAACCCCACGCCGCCCGACGGCGTCGACAATGGTCGATGGATAGAGGTCAACTTATTCGAGCAGACGGTTGCAGTCTATGACCAAAACAATCTTGTTTACGCCTCGCTTATCGCCAGCGGCATCGAACCATTCTGGACGCGTCCCGGCCTTTTCCAGATCTACCAAAAATTAGACTCTACCTTAATGCGCGGTTCGTTCGAAGCCGACCGTTCAGACGCTTACTACCTCGAGGATGTGCCCTGGACCATGTACTTCGATAAAGCGCGCGCCTTGCACGGGGCTTACTGGCATAACAGCTTTGGATCCCCACGCTCGCATGGCTGTGTGAATATGTCCGTTGGCGATGCGCGCTGGATCTTCGACTGGGCCAGGGACGGCGATTGGGTTTATGTTTGGGACCCCTCCGGTAAAACCCCAACCGATCCCGCCGCTTACGGAGATGGCGGCGCTTAGCGCTTCCATTTGCTATATTATCCACCCCATCGAGGACATATTGCTCACATTCCCCGAAAAAATCATCTTCGCCCTGGCAGTCTTAATAACTCTGTATGCTGCCTGGCGGGTCGCAGCGCGCATCTTCCGGGTTATCAGCCGCGGGCAAGGCAAAGTGGATTGGAGTGTAATTCCCCAACGCTTAGTCAAAGTCGTAGGGAAGACCATCGTTTTCCAACCGGTGTTTCGTTTCCGGTTTTGGCCCAGCTTATTCCATGGTTTTGTCGGTTGGGCTTTCATTTTCTATCTGTTGGTGGACCTCGGCGACACCCTGGAAGGGTTCATCCCGAATTTCGAATTCCTTGGCGCTGGCCTGCCTGGAAACATCTACCGTTCGACAGCCGATATCCTGAGCGTCGCCGGGCTAATCGGTATGGTGGCTTTGATCATCCGGCGCTTTGTAATCAGACCTGCGACCTTGACGGCTCGCCAGGATATCCTGCTCTCCGCGAGAGCTCGCGCCGGAATACGGCGTGACTCGGCCATTGTCAGCGCTTTTATCCTGGTGCACGTCGGTTCTCGTTTTATCGGGCAATCCATTGAAATCGCGAATTCTAAACCAGATCCCTGGCAACCCTTCGCCACAGCGGTAGCAACCCTTTGGTCAGAATTAAATCCTGCTATCCTGACGGTTGGGGCACATATCTTTTTCTGGCTTGCCTTGGGTACTATCCTGCTGTTCATTCCATATTTCCTGTACTCAAAACACATCCATCTCTTCTTCGCACCGATCAATTTCCTGCTCAAACCAGAACGCCGCTCGATCGGGGAGCTGAGCAAGATCGACTTCGATGACGAAAGCCTGGAACAGTTTGGCGCCACCCGCCTCGAGGACCTGGAATGGAAATTGATCCTGGACGCCTACGCGTGTATCATGTGCTATCGCTGCCAGGAGGTCTGCCCGGCATACAATACAGGTAAGGTGCTCTCGCCGGCCGCGATGGAGATCAACAAGCGCTACTACTTGAATAGCGAAGGTGCCCGGTTGGCGAAAGGGGAGGCCAGCCAGCAATCGCTGACCGAGTTTGCCATCCCCACAGAAGCAGTGTGGGCCTGCACCGCCTGCGGGGCCTGCATCGACATCTGCCCGGTTGGCAACGAACCGATGCACGATATCCTGGACATCCGCCGATCCCTGGTCCTGATGGAGAACGATTTTCCGGAACAACTGCAGACAGCCTTCCGGGGCATGGAACGCACGCTCAATCCCTGGAATGTGCCGCCTGCCGAACGGCTCAAGTGGGCAGAGGGATTAAATGTGGCGACTTACAATCAGAACCCGGAGCCTGACATTCTCTGGTGGGTCGGCTGCGCCCCCGCCACCGACGCCCGCGCCCAAAAGACGGCGCGCGCCTTTGCAGAGATCCTGCAAACCGCTGAGGTAAATTACGCTGTTTTGGGAGAGCAAGAACAATGCACCGGTGACTCCGCTCGCCGCGCCGGCAATGAGTTCCTTTTTAATGAAATGGCGTCTGCCAATGTCGAGATGCTCAACGAAATCGCCCCCAAGCGCATCGTCACCACCTGCCCACACTGCTTGCACACGATCGGCAAGGAATACCCTGCCTTCGGCGGAAATTACCAGGTCGTTCACCATACGCAATTCATTAACGAGCTGATCGCGGCTGGCCGGTTAAAGCTGAAGGCCGGCGGAAACCAGAAAGTCGCCTTCCATGACCCGTGCTATCTTGGCCGGCAGAATGACATCCTCAGCGATCCGCGCCAGGTATTGCAGCTGGCTCAGGTAGACTTAATCGAGTTGTCCCGCCACGGTAAAAAGTCTTTCTGCTGCGGAGCAGGAGGCGCCCAAATGTGGAAAGAAGAGGAAGATGGTGCCGAACGAGTCAATGCCAACCGCTTCCGCGAGGCGCAATCTTCTGGCGCAGAAACCCTGGCTGTGGGTTGTCCCTTCTGCATGGTGATGCTGAACGACGCCAGGAAAGACGCCGCCAGTGAGATGGAAGTGCTGGACGTGGCCGAGATCGTCTTAAGAGCTTTAGATAAATAAATTAGTATTCGAATGATTTTAGAAATCCTATCGTATCGACTGTCATTGCGAGAAGCGGTTTTCGCGACGAAGCAATCTCATCGCCAGGTAATGTGGGAGATTGCTTCGGCAAAGAACGCCTCGCAATGACACCTGAGTTGGGTGATTTTCAAAATTCATTCGATGATCTAATTAGTTCAGCCCGCGGAGGTTTTCGAGCAGTGCAAATTTCTATGCCTGAACCCGCTCTCCGCCAGGGGGAGATTTTGACGGATTATCGCCTCGCCTGCCGCAGCCGCCAGGTAAGCCTGGTAGGCCGGCGTGAAGTGATGGGTGGAAAAGCCAAGTTCGGCATCTTTGGGGAAGGCAAAGAACTGGCGCAGATCGCCATGGCAAAAGCTTTTCGGAAGGGGGATTTTCGATCCGGATACTACCGGGATCAGACCTTCATGTTCGCCGCCGGCGCCACCACCGTGCAAGAGTTCTTCGCCCAGCTGTATGCCCACACCGACGTGGAGGCCGATCCCGCCTCGGCTGGTCGGGCGATGAACGCTCACTTCGCCACGCGCAGCCTGAATCCGGATGGCAGCTGGAAGAACTTGACAGAGATGTTCAACAGCTCGGCGGACGTCTCCCCGACCGGATCGCAGATGCCCAGGCTGGTTGGGCTGGCTTACGCATCCCGTCTATATCGCCAATTGGAGGCACTGCATCCGTTCACTCAGTTTTCCCATAATGGTGATGAGATCGCCTTTGGAACGGTCGGAAACGCGGCCACCGCCGAAGGCATGTTTTGGGAAGCCATCAACGCCATTGGCGTATTGAGGGCGCCGGCCTTGATCTCAATCTGGGATGATGGCTACGGGATCTCGGTCGGCAACGAGCTCCAGATGGTCAAGCAGAACATCTCTGAGCTGCTCAATGGTTTCCGCCGCGAGCGTGGGGCGCAGGATGGCTTCGATTTATATTCTGTCAGGGGTTGGGATTATCCCGCGCTGGTAGTGACCTATCTCCAGGCTGCGGATGTTGTGCGTCGAGAGCACATCCCAGCCATCATCCACGTGATCGAATTGACTCAACCCCAGGGCCATTCCACTTCTGGCAGTCACGAACGATACAAGACCAAAGAAAGGCTGATGTGGGAACGGGACTATGATTGCCTGGCGAAGTTCCGCCGATGGATCCTGGACAACGGCTGTGCCTCTGACCAGGAACTAGACCAGATTGAAGCCGAGGAACACAGGCTGGTCGAAGAGGAGCGCAAGGCAGCTTGGGAAGCATACCTCACTCCCATCCAGGAAGAACGGCAGGCAGCCAGCGATCTGATCCAGGAGATCGCCGCCGGTTCTGCCCACGCCACGGCTCTGGAAAAGATCAAAAAGGACCTGCTTGACCTGCCCCATCCCCTGCGCAGGGATATCATGGCAGCCACCTTCCAGGCCTTGATGACCGTTCGCGGAGAAAGCCTCCCCAAGAAAGCCCTGCTGGTCAACTGGAAGAAAACACAGGCAGCCGCAAACGA
>DATDRM010000068.1:0-21524 GCA_035291705.1 Anaerolineales bacterium | reverse complement strand
GCGCGCACCAACGATGATTTCCCACTGCCCGAGGCGCCGACCACGGCCAGGAATTGCAGCCCAACCTGGTCTGCCTCTGCAGGGGGCAGGGAAAGTATTTCTCCGATCCGGGCGACCAGTTTGGCGGTGAGCAGCTCGCGGCCGAAGAACAGATCGGCGTCAGGTTCATCGAAAAACTGCAATCCCTTAAACGGTGGCTCGCCGGGTGCGGGGGGCGCGTCGATCGATACGGATGGTGTGCCTTCAATGACATAGCGGCCGCCTTCCAGCATCCGCAGCACGCGGTCAACTTTGCTTTCGATACGCCCGCTGGTGGCGATCAGCACGTCAAAGCGCGCCAGAAGCTCTTGATGCTGTTGAGCCAGGCGCGCCAGCATCGAATCGAACCCCTCGTCGACGCGCTTCTCCAGCTGGCCGGTGGCTGACAGCAGATCGGCCATGCCGGTTGCCAGTTGCTCCATGCGAGCCGGGTTAGAGCGATCGAGCAACGTGTCCAGGCGGTCTGCGATTTCACTCTGGCCACTCTCGACCTGCCTGACTTCGCTGCGCAGCGTCTCCAGGATCATTCGATTGTAAGCTCTCCAGGCCGGGGTGCGCGCCTTGAGCAGCTCCCCCAGGTGCACCAGGGTGCGATCGAGCAAGTTGCGGCGGAGATGGGCTTCGAAGTCCGGGATTTCCCTGATCAGGGAGCTGAAGGCGGCCAGGTAGGGAGAGAGCACGTCGTCGAAGAAAGCTGTATTGAGCGATTCGAAGGTCTCGGCCTCCAGGTAGCGCTGGACGCCAGCAGCTGGCTGGTTGCGGGGTGGGTCCAGGGGGAGCAGCCTGCCCTCCACCACGGCGCGCTCCATCTTTTGCAGGCAGTCGCAAACCTGTTCAGCCAGCGGGTTTCCCCCCCGCCAGAGCAGGTCGCCCTGTGGCGTCGACGGGTAAACGGCACCGGAAGGCACGTCGCGCTTCTTCGGCGCCCAATGGGCTGGAAAACAGCGTACCCCACCCAGATCGTAAAGCGCCTGCGTAAAGGCGTCGCGGAAGGCAGCCTGCAGGTCATGGTTGATGCGCTGTTTTTCTTTTGAAGTTAATCGCTCGGCCAGAGCTGTGCCGGACAGCTCGATGGCCTTGGTGGAGAAGCGGCTGATCACCTCCCCCATGAAGCCTGAGGTCCCCGGTAGGAGGGTCGCCAGCAGCCCACCGGCCAAATGGCCGACGAGTGCTCCGCCCGGCCCGGCCAGAGCAAAACCGGTGGCGCTGCTAAGTGTTCTCAGCCAGCCGCTTAAGTTAGTCACCATGTTTTATCCCTCCGAGGTCTGCGGACGAGGCGGGGATTTGCCAGTCCAGATAGGCAGGCCGGAGACCCGGCGTAAGTCCTTTGTTGTTGAGTTTATCCGGAATCTTACTGTAAGTCAATTTACTCCCACAATGTATCCACATATTCTCTCACCTGGAGTACAAGATCAATATTGGATAAATTCTCCCACTCCTCATATTTTTCAAAATTTGTGGAGTTAGACTTCATGAATTATTTATCAAAGGTGCTGTCATTCTGCGCTGCCTCGTACAGGGCACGAAACAACCGAGCGAAGTCCTCCAGCTGGTAATGGGCGTTCAGACCGCTCGGGTTGGGGAGCACCCAGATGGCAGTGGCCTCCCCGATCCACTCAGGCCGCTGGCCGAGGGTTGCCTTGGGACGATTGAACGCACTCCGATAGGCCACGACGCCAAGCACAGCCATGAACCTCGGCCGGTAGCGGCGCGCTTTCTCCTCCAAACGCTTTCCCCCCTCAATTAATTCCTCGATCGACAACTCCGCCGCACCAGCCGTTGCCCGGTTGACGAGGTTGGTGATGCCGTAGCCATGCTGTAAGAGTTCACGCTCATCGAACGGCGAAAGCAGGCGTGCAGTGAAGCCAGCCGCATGCAGCGCCGGCCAGAAGCGGTTTCCCGGCCGGGCAAAGTGGTGGCCGACAGCCGCGGTGTAGAGACCCGGGTTGATGCCGACAAACAACACTTTCAACCCGGGGGCGATCACATCCGGCACGCTCTTCCCGACTGCGGCGCGGATTTCTTCTTTGGAGGGTTTATAGGGGGGCATCGGGGTCTATTCAGCGCGGACGTTTTTGGATTTTACCATACCCGGCTTATCGAATGGATGAAGGCGGAAGGATGAAGAGGGAAGGGCCAAAGGCACCAGGGGTACCAGAGGGACCAAAAGCACCAGAGGCATCAGAGGAGCCAGAGGAGAGGAATATCCCGTTAAAAATCCCCCTGGATTTTATAGAAATTACAGGTGTCTCGGTTGACATGCTACTCGGTCTTTGCTACAATGCGGAAATAGAACATATATCCTATTATTGAGATGTCCAAGAATCAGCAATCGAGGATCATCGATCAGAAGTGTGTCAAAAGCCATGACTACCAACCAACGACCTTCCCCCTACTTGCGGGCGATTCTATCCCATCTCCTGGACCACGCCGAAGATAACCCTGGGCAGACCGTTAGCACCCGCCTGACGAATAACCTGAAGATCGACCTGCGCGTACGGGCCGGCTGGGTCTACTTGCAGATCAGCCGCTCGAGTGCCTGGCCCTCCGAAGCCGATTGGCGCATGGTGTTGCGCCACTGGCCTTACCGGGTTGAGGCGGCACCGGAGCCCTCAGAAAGCCAGGGGCGCAGGTTCCTTATTGCCAGGCTGCCGCTGTATTGATCTTTCTTATACAAACCTATGCGATAATTAGAAGATAATCCTACCTAAGAGGGAGACCTTACCATGAGCTTCAATTACCAGCTGGCCAGTTTTATCCCCTTTCGCGATTTGAAAGAATGTGAACGCGTGCGCCAAATCAAGAAAGTGGACATTACAAAGCACGCGCAGCGCGACTTCAAGATCCGCGTGATCGATGACCTGGGCGAATTCTACGCGGCCTTCGCCACAGATATCGTCTCCAGGATCAAGCAGGCACTGGACAAAGGGCGCAGATTCGTCGGCATCTTTCCGGTCGGGCCGATGCCGCAGTATCCTATCGCGGCAGAGATGATCAACCGCTTACGTTTGCCCATGCAGCATGTGCACACGTTCAATATGGACGAATACGCCGACCAGGATGGTAACACTGCCCCGGCAGACTGGGCCGGCTCTTTCCAGAAAGCTATGCTGGAACAGTTCTTCCTGAAGATCGACCCGGCGCTGCGCCCGCCGCTGAGCCAAGTGCACTTCCCCAGTAAGGCCAACCTCGCCGATTACGGGAAGATGATCGCCGGCATGGGCGGGGCAGACGTGTGTTACGGCGGCATCGGCTGGTGCGGGCACATCGCCTTCTGGGAGGCCGACCTGGGTTTTGAATTCGGCGATGACCTGGAAGCATATATAAAGGCCGGCCCGCGCATCGTCGAGCTGACCCCGATGACGATCATGCAGAACGCCCTGCACTCGTTCAGCGGCGACTGGTCTTGGGTGCCGCCCAAGGCGGCCACGATCGGGCCAGCGCAGATTATGGGAGCCAGGGACCGCAGCTTCTGGCTGGATGGTTCCTTTGGCGGGGGGGTGAGCTGGCAGCGCTTTATCGCCCGGCTGTGCGCCCATGGGCGGGTGAACACACTGGTGCCAGGTTCACTGTTGCAAACCGCGCCGGGAACGTACACGATCTCTGGGCCGGTAGCGGAGGAGGTGGAGATTCATATAGCTTAATGTAGATTTTTGACGGTTTCCCCCACCTTCAACTCCTTCTCCGAATTCGGGAGAGGAGAACTATTCAATTAACCACTAACACCGCTGCCCCCTGGAGCTGGCCGCGGCGCAGGCCGTCCAGGGCCTGGTTGGCCTGTTCCAACCGAAAAATCTGCACTTCGGTCTTGACCGGCACCTGGGGAGCCAGCGCCAGGAACTCTTCTCCGTCCTGGCGGGTCAGGTTGGCCACCGAGCGGATCACGCGTTCCTCCCACAGCAGGCTGTAGGGGAAAGAGGGGATATCGCTCATGTGAATGCCACCACTGACCACCACGCCGCCCTTGACGGTAGCGCGCAGAGCCGACACTACCAGCGGGCCGACGGGAGCGAAGATCAGGGCGGCGTCCAGCTGCTCCGGGGGCAATTGGGTTGAATCGCCCGCCCAAACGGCGCCCAGCCGTAGGGCGAATTGCTGCGCTTTCACGTCGCCAGGCGAGGTGAAGGCATACACGCGCCGGCCTTGGTGGACCGCCACCTGGCAGATTATGTGCGCCGCGGCGCCGAAACCGTAGATGCCTAAAATTTCTACGTTCTCGCCCGCCATGCGGTATGCCCGGTAGCCGATCAGCCCGGCGCACAGCAGCGGGGCGACTTCGACATCCAAATAGGACTCCGGAAGGGGGAAGCAATAGCGCTGGTCGGCGACGGTGTATTCGGCAAAGCCGCCATCGATGGTATAGCCGGTGAACAAAGGGTTATCACACAGGTTTTCCTGGCCGCGCCGGCAGTAGCGGCAGGTACCATCGGTATATCCCAGCCATGGCACTCCGACCCGCTCGCCAGAGCGAAAGCGGTCGACGCGCTCGCCAGCCTGCACGACCTGGCCGACGATCTGGTGCCCCAGGATGAGGGGCAGCTTGGGCTGCTTGAGCTCGCCATCCAGGATGTGCAGGTCGGTGCGGCACACTCCGCAGGCGCGTACCTGGATCAGCACCTGCTCCGGGCCTGGCGTGGGGACGGGAACTCGCAGGGCGCGCAAGGGTTGCCTGGATGCTTTCAACACCATCGCCCGCATCTTATCGTTAATTTCCTCGTATTAGTTCCTGGCTCGGAGACCTACTAATTCGTTTTTCGCCTCTATCCTTTTGAATCTCACTCAGGAGGCTGATTTTCCAGCAATTCTACAAATTCGTGCGCATTAATGATGGGGATATGCTTAAAGGTCTTTAGATTTAACAGGTGCCCGTCGCCGCTGATGATTTCATCAGCGTTTCCTGCTATCGCGGCTTCCAAAAATTTGTTGTCTTTGGGATCAGCCTCAACAACGTACACTCTCTCGATTGGAGTAACAAATTCCGCCCTGTGGAAAATGTATGCAATAATATTATCCACGATCGAACCAGACAGTCCAAATTTTGAGCGGCGAAGAACCTCCAGATACTCGCGCACAATCTCATCCGTCACGAGGAGCGTCTATCTTTTTTCCCGCCAATAATCCAAGACGATCTTTAATGTACCGCCTAAAACAGCTGAGACAAAAACATTGGTGTCGATGACAATCCGCTTCATTGCTTGGAACGGACTGCTCGAATTTCAGCATTGATGTCTTGATCGGTAATATTGCGTTCCTTGGCGATAACCAGTGCCTGATCCAAAGCATTAGTGAACTGCTGTTCTATCGTTTGTTCATCGGCCAATCCAATCTTCAGGAATCGCACAAAAGCTAGGACATCCTCTTGGCGTGCCTCTGGCAGAGTTGCTATCTCACGGATAATTGCCTCTTCAAGCGTTCTGTTCGTCATACCTTTACTCCTTACCTTCTCAACAAGAGCAATCTTTTTTAGCCAGCTTTAATTGTACATCATCTCATTGTTCCTAGCAGTATGGAAAGGGGACCCATCTCCTCCACATGGAGATAGATAGCGTAATTCATGGTTTTCCCCCTATGGTTTTTGTTCTCCTGGGGCTACAATTTGTAGCCGATCATGCGCAGGAAGCCTTTACGCCAGGCGATGTCTTCCTCGCCCTCGATGCCCATTGGCTTGGAGCCATCCACCACGCCCAGTATCGCCCGGCCATGATCGGTCTCAGCTATCACTATCTCAGTTGGGTTAGCTGTAGCGCAGAAGATACGGCAGACTTCGGGCACCAGCTTGACGGTGTTGAGTATGTTGACCGGGTAGAAGCCCTCCCCCAGGAAGAGGATGAAACTGTGCCCAGCCGAAATGGCCTGGGCGTTTTTCTGCGCCAGTTCGATCATAGCCGGGTCGTTCCCCGTCCAGCGGATCAGGCACTTCCCGGATGCCTCGCAAAAGGCTAGGCCGAACTTGATCCCGGGCACGGTGGTCACCAGGGCTTCGTGGACGTCCTCGACGGTCTTGATGAAGTGACTTTGGCCAAGGATGAAGTTGATCCCCTCAGGCTTTTCGATTTTAACGGCGATCAGGTTCATGGCGGTTTCCTCCTGGGCCGTATTGTAACCCCAATTTATCTGCGCGTATAATCCGGCAGGAGGATGGGGGAGGGTAAGCCATCCTCCAGGCCAGCGGCACGGCGCACGCGCTGCCATTCGGTTAAGTGTTCCAGGGTTGGGTGTCCTGGCTGGACATGCTGCACGTATTCCGCCGCAGCCCGGCCGGTGCGCCGTCCAAATACGCAGATGTCGAGCAGGCTGTTGCCCATCAGGCGATTGCGCCCGTGGATGCCGCCCGCTGCCTCACCGGCGACATACAGACCGGGGACGCCGGTGCTGCCATCCGGCTGGATGGCAACCCCGCCGTTCTGGTAATGCAAAGTGGGGTAGACGAGGATTGCCTCGTGCACCAGGTCGATGTCGAAGCGCTTGTACTGGCGCACCATGGCTGGCAACTCCCGGGTGATGGTGCCGGTACCCTGCAGCAGGTCTATCAGCGGCGCGTCCAGCCACACGGCGGGCTGGCCAGTGGGGGTCTGCACGCCTTTGCCGCGCTCGGAGCACTCCCGGATGAAGGCGGCGGCCTCGACATCGCGCGTCTCGAGCGGGAAGACGAACTGCTCGCCGTCCACGTTCAAGACCTGCGCGCCGAGCCCGCGCACTTTTTCAGTCACCAGCTGGCCGAGGATCTGTTCTGGATAGGCGGCACCAGTCGGGTGGTATTGCATGGTATCGATGAAAGCCAACTTTGCGCCAGCCCGGTAGGCCAGCACCAGGCCATCACCGGTAGCGCCATAATGGTTGGTGGTCGGAAAGCCCTGGTAATGCAGCCGGCCGCTGCCGCCTGTGGCGATGATCACCGCTTTCGCCAGGACGGTCATCAAACGCCCGCTGTCCAGGTCTTTTAACAAAGCGCCAACCGCCCGTCCCTGGTCGTCGAGCAGCAGTTCGATCGCTGGACGGAACTCCCAGACGCGGATCGAATGCGGCGCGCCGTTGCCCCGCGAGCGAACTTCATCGCGCAAGGTGCGCATGATCTCCGCGCCGGTGTAATCGCGGGCGGCGTGCATACGCTTGCGGCTGGTACCCCCGCCGTGGATGGTGCGCAGCGTCCCATCGGGCTCTTTATCGAACATCGCCCCGAGCGATTCCAGCCAGGCGATCACCGCCGGCGCATCGCTCACCAGGGCTTCGACCAGATCGGGGTCGTTGCTGAAGGCGCCCCCGCCGATCACATCCAGGTAATGGATCGCCGGGGAATCGTTCTCTTTATCGGCGGCCTGGATGCCGCCTTGGGCCATCATCGTGTTGGCGTCGCCGAAGCGCAGCTTGGTGGTGAGCAACACCTCTGCGCCGCTTTCCTGGGCGAGCAAGGCGGCGCTGGCTCCGGCTCCGCCGCCCCCGATCACCAATACGTCGCAGATCGCGTCTGGCTCGGCCGAGGATAAGATATCATCGTAGGCCAGGATACCGTGCGAGGCGAGATTTCGCCATTGCCCCACTCCAATCAGCGGTGATGCTTCCAGGGCGTCGGCCAGCTCGCGTGCGGTGTGGTCGCCCTTGTTCGGCCCGACTTGCAGCTGGCGGAAAGCGTCGCTGATGTAATCGGGGTGGAAAGAGCGTAGAATGGTTTCCCGCTCCTGGGGAGAGAGCCGCGGGTAGGTTTCCTGAGCGCGGCGGGCACGCGAGGCTTCTACTTTGGCCAGGGACTCGCGAATTGACGTCGGGTAGGACATACACACCTCCGAGGGGCTTTTGGCGGTTGATGATCGCCTGGATTAATGACGGGACCACGGCGGAGGCTGCGCCGGGTCTCCGCATTTGTAATGCATCTCGCTGCGCACGCGATGGCTGAGAGCCGAGATCAAGAGGGTCAGAGGCACCTGATTTTCGCACACCTCCTCGCACATCCCACATCCAGAGCAGGAAGCGATCCAGCGGCTGATCAGCACCAATTCAGCCAGCGCGGCCCGCCCGCTTTGCTGCGACGCGCGTTTGCCAAGCAGATTGTCGAATTGGCCGTGGTACATCGGGCAGGCGTCCAGGCACTGGCCACATAGCGAGCAGCTGGCAAACCAGGCTAGAAAGCTGCCCAGATCATTAAACCGGTAGGCGGTTTGCATCTCCTCGATCAGTCCCCTGCGCATCCCCGCCCGCATATCGGCGACCGCGCCCACGACTGTCTCGCGATGCGAGACCTGGTATTCGGTAGCCAGGGCGCCGGTGAGAGCATTCAAACCCAGGCGCTCGTCGGTGGCTTCGTCGCGGGCAATGACCAGCAGAAATTCATTGGACGGGACGCCGATCGCGCCGATGGTCACATCAGCACCACAGGGGCCGGGCCAGTCGCAGACCATACAGGCGGTGCGGAAGCGTTGCGGCCTTAAACCACCCTCCGCCGCGTTGCGCAGGACATCGGCAGTCACGCTGCTAAGTCCGTGGGCTTCCAAACTAAGCAGATAGTCGCTGTGGGTGAAAGTGCCAATGCAATCTACGCCGAGAATCACAACCTCATTGGGTTGGGGCGCAACCGGGCGACGCTTTTGGAGTTCGACAAAGGCGCGCAGTTCGCAAGGCCGCAGGAGGATGGCCAAACGCTGATCGGAGTTTTCCTGGACGAACCGGTCAGCGATGCCAGCGGCGTTGCTGGTCATGAACGGCGCAAATGGATTGACTGCCGCTAACCCGGCGGGGTTTTCGATCACCTGGGGGGGGATGCTGGAGCTTTCCAGCAGTTCGACCGGTGCCAGCATGGCGTCCAGTTTGTTTTGGACCCACCAGGCGGCGAGGAACTGGCGGAGAGCTCTCAGCGTATCACCGTGCTGCACCTCAAGAATTCGATTTATATTCATCAGTCACCTCCAAGATGACTAGGCTGGATGGAGGTCAAACATTTCCGCTGCAATGGCGAACCGCGCCGCTTCCAGCCCCAGCTCCAGTGCTTCGGGGGGGACCAGGCTCTTGATGAGCAGGTGCGGTTCGATCTGTGGTGCTGGACCAGGACCAGCGAAGATCATCGTCACCCGATCGACGGCGCGTTTAAGCATTTCGCCGGTTGCCAGGCGCACCTGGGCAGCCGGGCCATGGATACTATCGTCCTGGCGGTTATCGGCGAGCCAGGCAGCGTGATACACCAACCAGCGGGCGCTTTCGGCGTCAACGCGCATCTCGGCCAGCATACGCTGCACTGCCGGGCGCACCGCCAGCGGCTCACCGAGGGAAACCCAGCTGCGGGCGTGCTCGGCGGCCATTTCGATCAGACGTTCAACCATTCCGACATAGCGGGCGCCCATTTGAATCCAGGCGCGCGTGGCCTCACTCCTGGCGAGTTCCAGAGCGCCTCCCGGCTGGCCGAGAAGCGCTTCACCAGGCACACGCCAATTGCTCAGGGTCAGGACCATTTTGCCATTGGCAGAGGTTTGCACATTGGTCAGATCAGCGTCGAGCAGGAAAGCCGTCAACCCCTGGGGTGCTTTGGCCAGGAGGATGAAGAAGTCGCCCTCGCCAGGGGAAGCGGCAAGTATTTTTTGCCCATTCAGGATGAACCCTTCGTCGTCAGGTGTGGCGCTGGTGGTCCAATTTTCGGGTTTAATGCCTGCCGGATGGGGTTCGCGCACCGCCAGGATCGGCCGGCGGCTGCCTTCCAGGGCTGGCTCGAGGAAGCGCGACAGCTGCTCTCCGGCGCAGGCATACAGCAGGGTGGGTACTGCCCCCATCTCCACCGGTACGAAAGTCGCTCCGAGCTCTTCCTCGATCATGCAGGCGGTCACCGCGTCCAACCCACCGCCTCCGAACTGCTCAGGCACGGTCAGCCCCCACAGCCCCAGTTGCTGGATGGCCAGGCGCAGGCGAGCGCGCTCTTCGGGAGACAGTTCACCCGTGTTATAGTATTTCATCTCCAGCGGCCGGGCCTCTTTCTGCAGGAAGCGGCGCAGCATGTCCCGCAGCATTTCCGTATCTTCAGGGAAAGTGAAGTCCATTAGCGTATCACTCCGGTTATCGCTCCGGCTAAAGCCTCGATTCTAGTAAGCATTGCTAGATCAAGCTTCAATCTGGCGGGCGTTATAGCGCGCCTTGAGATCGGCCAGCGGCAGCGCTTTCAGCTCGCCCAGCTCGGCCTGGTAGACCCCGGCCTGGATTTCCTGGAGGCGCTGGCGCAGGTGTCCAGCGGGTGGAGCCAGATATTTTCCATACAGCCGGCGCCCGAGCAGGGCTACATTGGGCGGGACGAGCTCGGCGGGGCAGCGCGCCACACACAACCCGCACATGATGCAGTCGAAAGAAGTGTCAGCCAGGGCAGGCAAGTCGCTGCGCAGTGCTGCTGACATGTAGCCAAGCACATCGATCTCTTGTGGGCAAGCTTTGGTGCAGGTGTTGCAGCCGAAGCAACGCAGGATTTCCGGATACAGGTCGAGCAGGGTTTCACCGGTTGGGGCGAGCTGCTCCAGGCTGTAAGCCGGGCGTTGCGCCGGGAAGAAGGGGATCGGGCCGAGCAGCATTCCATTCTGAACAACGGTCTGGCAGGCCAGGGCGTAGTTCAAGCGGTAATCGCCGCTCAAGCGGTAGACCGTGCCACACGCCCCGCAGAATCCACCCCGGCAGCCCACGCCGCGCGTGAGATGGAAGCCAGCCCATTCGAAGGCTTTTAGAATTGTCAGGCCTTCAGGAACCTCATAGCGTTGGTTATAGATGAAGATTTCGGTCATGCAAAACTCCGTGGTCTGAAACATACTCCTTGATGCGTAAAACGTTATGCGTAATTTCCTTACGAATTACAGATTACATTTTCGTGTCAGGTTACCCCATCAGCATCAGGTCTAGGACAAACAATTCATCTGAAGCCGCCTTGGCCAGCAGTTCGGCCATGCCCTCAGCCAAGTGAGTTTGCACCAGGAAGTGCTTGATAGTCGGGTCTACCTGGGGGCATGCCAGGGCGCAGTTGCCACAGCGGTCGCAATCTTCGCCTACCAGGGTTTCAAGGGCCAGGGAAGTGCGCGATTCGCTGCGCAAGCGGCGCTTTGGATCGCGGGCGAGCACCGGACAGGCATCCATGCAACACCCACAACCCAGGCAGGCCCTTTGACCGGTCAGGTCATCGCGGGTCTTGAGCATGTAGCTGGGACCAAATCCTGAGCTCAGCAAGCGGCAACGGGCAACCGGTGGCCTGGGTTGCGAAAATACCAGGCGCAGGATGGATCCAACGCGAGTGGGATCGGTTTGGACGCGCAAGGGCATGGTCAACTCCAATTATTGTAAATTTCTTGGTCCAGGGATAGGGGATAAAGGGAAGGGGATTTATCCTCGTCCCGCTACCATCCCTAAACCGCAATGGCCTCCTGGGTGAGGCGGCTGACGAAGGCCGTGATCGGCAGATTTTTGGGGCAGGCCTCGTCGCACAGGCCGCACGCTGCACAGTCCGTCAACCAGCAAACGATGTCGTCAACCTGGATTGAACCGTCGAAGCGGCGAGAGGCCAGCTCCCCGGAGTAAACTGGGCAGGCCTCCAGACAGCTTTGACATGGGAAGCATTCGGCCAGCATCTGGACAAACTCGCTGACCGTGGTAGGAAGGTCTCCGGGCAGCTCCTTGACCATCCGGGCGTGGGTTGAGGTGTGTCGTTTGCGGATGGCATCCAGCGTGTGAGTGCGCTGAGCCACCCAGGCGGGCGACGCCGGTCCATCGGTGATCTCGGAGAGGTGAAGCCTGGTTGCAGTGCTTTCGTCCTTAGCGTTCACCAGGAGGAGCTCATTAACCGGAAGGCCGAGCAGCTCAATGGCCAGATCCACGCCCTGGCACATCGGATCAGCGCACATCTGGCAGGCGAGCCGATAACGATAGGGGGCGATCTCACCCTGGCGGGCAAACCTCAACGCCTCACGGGTCAGTCCATCGACTCCGCCAGCTTTCTCTAGCCGCCAGGCGAAATCTTCTGCAGGGAAGCTGGCCAGGCAATCTGTGCCCACGATCAGCCAATGTTCCACTCCAGATGGCGAACGCTTTTCGATGGCGCACAGGGCGCGCGTCTCGCACGGTCGCAAAACTGCAGCAAAACGTGCCACAGGTTGTTCATGTGCCAGTTGTGCGACCTGCCTGGCCGCATTCACTTTCACCAGGGGCGTAAAGGGATAGGCTGTCGCCAGATCGGCCGGCTCCTGGGCCAGGTATGGGACTACCCCGCCTGTTTCAGCCTGGTATTGGGGTAGGAGCATACCTTTTAATCCTGTCTCTTGCCACAAACGATCCAGGAATCCTCGCACGGCACCCAGTGGGTCGCCATTCGTCTTGATCATCCAGGTAGTGGTCATGGTAATACCTCCATACTGTCCATTCAGACCTTTACAATAACATCCTCGCTTATCGAAACTGGCATTGGCAGAAATTCTCCGTCCACCAGGGCATCGATCTGGGCGATGAACTGCTCGAAGGTAAAGTGGTGGACGTTGATCGCCCCAGAAGGGCAAGCGGCGGCGCAGGCGCCACAACCCTGGCAGAGCACCGGGTTGACCGTCATGACCCCGCGCAGCGGGTGCAGCGCCAAGGCCGAGAAAGCACATATCTGGGCGCACTGCCCACATCCGGCACATAATTCTTCGTCGACATAAGAGGTGGCGGCCTCCACAGGCACCTGGCCGCGCATCAAGGGGATCAACGCGGCGGAGGCCGCGGCGCGCGCCTGGGAAATGGTTTCAGAAATGTCTTTTGGTCCCTGGCAGCAGCCGGCCAGGAACAGCCCGGCCATGGCGGTGTCTACCGGGCGGAGCTTGGGATGGGCTTCGAGGAAAAAGCCATCTGCCGAGCGGGCGAGTTTGAGCAGCCCGGCGACGGCGCCGGTGTCGGCGCGGGGTGTCATCCCGACGGCCAGTACCACCAGATCAGCTTCCACCTCTACCGGCTCGCCGAGCAAGGTATCCTCGGCGCGTACAACCACCCGTTCGCCGCGCTTGATGATCTCGGATGGGTTTCCCCGGCGATAAATCACGCCCTCCTCTCGAGTGAGGTCGTAGAACTCCTCGAAATTCTTACCGAAGGCGCGCACATCTATGTAGAACACGCTCACTTCCGACTCCGGCAAGGTTTGTCGCACCAACCGGGCCTGCTTGGCGGTGACCATGCAGCACACCCGTGAGCAATAGGGGTTGCCCAGGGACTGGTCGCGAGAGCCAACGCATTGGATAAATACCACCCGCTTCGGTTGGCGGCCATTGACCTGGATTCCCTCGGCAGCCAGCCGCTCAAAGTCCAGCGTGGTGATCACCTGGGGGTATACACCGTAGCCCAGCTCAGGTTTGCGGCGGGCGTCGAAGACTTCATAGCCAGTAGCCACCAGGATGGCGCCAACCAGCAACTCAGCGACTTCTTCCCCGCGCCGGACTTTCACTTTGAAGTTGCCTACGTAGCCGCCGACTTCGATCACCTCAGCCTCGGTCATCGCGGCGATGCGCGGGTGTTCCTTCACCTGGCAAATTACGGGATTCAGCAGGTCAACTACGGATTCGAGCGTCGGGAATGTCCGGTAGAGCTGGGCGGCGTGCCCACCGAGTTGGGAAGAGCGCTCGACGAGCGTCACCTGGAAACCCGCCTCGGCGATGTCCAGGGAAGCTTGCAGGCCAGCAAACCCACCGCCGATGACCAACGCGGCCGGGGTGACCGGGACCTGCCGGACTTCTAATGGCTCAAGGTGAGTCGCTTTTGCTACGGCGGAAGCCACGAGCTGCATGGCTTTGAGGGTGGTGTTGGGGCCGCCCGGATGCACCCAGGAGCACTGCTCGCGAATGTTCGCCATCTCATAGCAATAGGGATTCAACCCGGCATCGGCGACAGTGGCGCGAAAGGTCGGTTCGTGCATCAGCGGCGAGCAGGAAGCCACCACGACCCGGTTAAGGTTTAATTCGGCGATATCGTTCTTGATCAGCACCTGGCCGGGGTCAGAGCACATGTAGGTGTAATGGCGGGCGACTACCACGCCCGGCAGGCCAACGGCAAACTTGGCAACTGCAGCGACGTCCACCGTGGCAGCGATGTTGATCCCGCAGTGGCAGATGTACACACCAACTCTTGGAGTGAATACCATCTCTCAGCCTCCGATCTACAGCGCCTGCAGCGCAATTTCGGCGATATCCATGACGCGCATCTGCCCCTCGGCGTTGAGGTGCTTAACGGCTTCCTCCAGGGTCAGCAGGCAGAAGGGGCAGGCGGTGGCCAGCACCTGCGCGCCGGTCTCCAGGGCTTCCTTGACCCGCATCTGCGCCAGGCGCGTCCCCGGGTTGGTCCCTTCCAGCCACATCCGCCCGCCACCGCCTTCGCAGCACAGGCTCTTTTCCCGCGAGCGATCCATCTCAACCAGGGTGAGCCCCGGGATGCCCTTCAGCACCTTGCGCGGTTCATCGAAAACGCCATTATGCTTGCCCAGATAACAAGGATCGTGGTAGGTGACCGACTTCTCGAAAGGTTTCGAGAAGGACAAGGATCGGGTTTCCAGTAAGCCAGCCATGACCTGGGTGTAATGCTGCACCTGGAAGCCATTCTTTGGATAATCGTTTTTAAAGGCGTTGAAGCAGTGGGGCGAGGTCGTGAACATGCGTGTGACGCCCAGGCTCTTGAGGGTCTCCTGGTTTTCTTCCACCATCATCTCGAACAGACCCAACTCGCCCAGGCGACGCACCTCGCTTCCGCAGCAATTCTCTTGGGCGCCCAGGATGCCGAAGTCCAGCCCGCTGCCCTGAAGAAGGCTAACGATGGCACGCGTCACCCCCTGGACGCGCGGGTCGTAAGAAGGCGTGCAGCCGACGTAATACAGGTACTCGGCACCCTGCTCGATGGATTTAACTGCCATATCACCCACCCAAGCAGCACGGTCCTCGCGCGGCATGGTTAGGGGATTGCCATGCCGGAAGGTGCTTTCCAGGGCGGTCTTTACATTGGGATGGACACGGCCCTTCTCCACGAAGGCGCCGCGCAGGGCGATCACAGCCTCCATCGGGTTGACCAGCTTTGGGCAGCGGCTGAAGCACGTGGCGCAGGTTGTGCAGTCCCATAATTCTTCACGCCCTTCCAGGTCGAATCCATTCCCTGATATTAATAATCGGTAAATCAGGCTGCGCGGGTTAAGCCTGGTCTTAATGGCCATCGGGCAGCCCCCGGTGCACTTGCCGCACTGGATGCAGGCCAATAAACCGTGTTCCTGGACGAATTGGCGGCTATCAATCTGAAGCATTTCCAGCTCCTTTTCTGGCTAACAGTATCATCGCCGCGGAGGCGGCAGCTTTGGCGTGGGCAACCGTGTCAGGGATATCTTTTGCCCCCTGGCAACAACCCGCCAGGAACACGCCCGGTACATTGCTTTCCATCGTGCGCAGCTTGGGGTGGCTTTCTCGGAAATACCCGTCTTCACCCCGCGCCAGGTTGAGCGTTTTGGAGAGGTCGTCTGCGTCCTGGCGAGGCAGCATGCCCACGGCTAAGACGACCAGGTCGGCTTCGACCTCTATTGGTTCGCTGAGCAGGGTGTCTTCGGCGCGCACGACCACCTTATCGCCGCGTTTTACGATCTCGGAGGGGTTGCCCCGCCGGTAGATGACACCTTCATTGCGCACACGGTCGTAAAATTCTTCGAAGCCTTTGCCGAAGGCGCGCACGTCCATGTAAAAGACGGTGATCTCTGCGCCCGGCAGGCGGTCGTGAGCGAGGTGAGCCTGCTTGGCGACCGCCATGCAGCAGACGCGCGAACAATTCGGCAGGCCCAGGGTGCGGTCGCGGGAACCTACACACTGGATAAAGACAACCTTTTTGGGGAGATGGCCGTTCAGGGTGATCTTGCCCGCTGTTGGACCGGAGGCCGACGCCAGCCGCTCGAACTCCAGGGTGGTGATGACCTGCGGATACACGCCATAGCCGAACTCGGGCTTGCGGCGTGGGTCGAAGATGTCATAACCGGTAGCGACGATCATGGCACCTACCTGCAGCTCTAATTGCGTTGGCTGGTCATCATGCCGGATAGCGCCCCGTTCGCAAGCGACGACGCATTGCATGCACTCCGAACAAACCGCGCAACTCAGGCAGCGCTGAGCTTCTGCCAGCGCCTGTTCGGCAGTATAGCCTTGCTCGACTTCCCGGAAACCGGAAATCCGTTCCGCTGGAGGCAGTTCGACCATAGGCAGGCGCGCTGCCCGACGGACTTGTTCAAGCGGTTCTACAATGATGTCCTGCGGCCTGGGCTGGGAGGGCTGCCGGCCTGTGCACAGGTCGAGGCCGCGCAGGAAGCGGTGGATCGACTCACAGGCTTCAATGCCAGCGCCGATGGCTTCGACTACAGAAGCTGGGCCGAGAACAGCATCCCCGCCAGCGAAAACCCCAGGCAAAGAGGTTTCCAAAGTCAGCGGATCGACTACTACCCGATCCCACTTGGTCTCCAAGCCGAATCCTTCTGACTCGACGTTTTGCCCGATGGCCGCGATCAACGTGTCTACCTCAACAATAAATTCTGACCCAGGGAGTGGAACGGGCCTTCGTCGACCGCTGGCGTCAGGTTCACCCAGCTCCATGCGGATGCATTCCACCCCGGCTACTTTGCCATCCTTTTCCAAGACGCGAGTGGGGGCGACCAGGAAAGTCAGCTCAACGCCCTCGGCTTCGGCGGCCGCGACTTCGTGCGGTGCAGCCGGCATCTCAAGGCGCGAGCGGCGATATAGCAGGTGCACTTCTGCACCGAGGCGCAGGGCGCAACGGGCAGCGTCGATAGCCGAGTTGCCGCCGCCAATCACCGCCACTTTCTTACCGATTTTAACTTCGCGACCCAGGTTTAAATCTCTCAAGAAGGGCAATGCTTGGAAAACGCCGGGCAGGTCTTCCCCCGGAGCGCCCAGCTTGCTGCTGCCATGGGCTCCCACAGCCAGGAAAACGGCGTCGTACTCACGGCGGAGGTCATCCAGGCTTGGGCCTCCGTCCTTGCCTACTGGTGAATTCAGGCGGACTTCTGCCCCTAACGAGCAGATGTATTGGATTTCGTGATCCAGCACTTCCCGGGGCAGCCGGTAAGTTGGGATTCCAACTGCCATCATGCCGCCGGCGACCGGAAGCGAGTCGAACACGGTGACACCGTAACCGCGCCGCAAAAGCTCGTAGGCGGCTGTCAAACCGGCTGGCCCAGCCCCGACAATGGCGACGCGCTCATCCCACTGGCGGGGGGATGGTTGGGGGATGTCTTGCTCGGCCCCGGCATCGTAAGCGAAGCGCTTGAGGGCGCAGATCGCGACAGGTTCATCCCAGTCGGCACGCTTGCAGGTGCTTTCGCAGGGGTGATAGCAAACCCGCCCCAAGGTGCCCACGAAAGGCACCCCAGCATCCCGCACACGCTGCCAGGCCTCCTTGAACTTGCCTTCGGCGATCAGGGCGACATAACCCTGGACCGGGATGTGCGCCGGGCAAGCGATCTTGCACGGCGAGGCGCGCTTCTCGATGGTAAAGGCAGCTGGAATGGCTTGCGGGAAACGCCGGTAGACTGCCTTTTGCGTGGCCAGACCGGCGTTAAATTCGCTTGGCATCACTACCGGGCAAACATCGGCGCACAAGCCGCAGCCGGTGCAGCTGTCCACATCCACATAACGCGGCTGACGTTCGACCGTGACGTGGAAATCTCCAGGTTCTCCGCTGACCGCCACCACCTGGCTGCCTGTCAATAGGGTGATGTTCGGCCGGCGAGGCACGTCAGCCATCTTTGGCGTGAGGATGCAGGATGAGCAATCCAGGGTTGGGAAGGTCTTGTCCAGTTGCGACATCCGCCCGCCGATGCTGGACGAGCGTTCCACCAGGTAGACGTGGAAGCCAGCATCGGACAGGTCAAGCGCGGCCTGAATCCCGGCGATGCCGCCGCCGATAACCAGGGCGGCGGGACCCCTCCCGTTCGATTCGCTGGATGTGGTAGCTTTTACTCCCGAATTAGTCATTTCTCCTCGCCTATCTGGGTCCATTCGTTGGCCTGAAATGTGATCAATGGCAAGGGATCGGACACGTCCCGCCCTGGCTGGTAATCAAAGGCGGCCTGCACCTGAGCGCCAACGGCGCTGAAGATCGCCCCGACCGGGATGTCTGCCGGGCAGGCGGAGGTGCACATGCCACAACTGACACACGAGGCGCTCATATGGTTGAGGCGCGTCAATTGAAAAAGCAACGTGTCGCCGAGCATGCGCACCGCGCCCCTGCGCCTGGCGGCGATCAGGTAATGCTCCGGCGGATGGTCAAAGGCTGCCGTCTTGAACAGACAGGTCTTGCAATAGCAGATCGGGCAGACGGTCATGCAGTTGTGGCAGCGGATGCAGGTGGCAAATAAGCTGGCTAGACCGCCATCCGCGTCCAGGCGTTCGCGGATAGCTGCCAGTTCTTTCTCCCGCACCTGCCGGCGCGCAGCAGTCAGGCGATCGACCACTGCTTGACGCCCATCGGCTGCTGGCTGTGAAACCTGCGATAGTCCGAGTTTTTCAGCAATCTCGTCGCTCAATGTGACTGGAATGGCTTGATCCGTCCCCAGGCCGAACAGGCGCAGATGAATATCTACATGCTCGGGGACGGGCTGGTCGCACATCTGGCAGGCAGGGCGCAGGGAAGGTCCTACGAGAGCAGGTTGGCGGTCATCCCCGGCGACCTCCAGGTAGTCTGCCAGGGTGATTCGACCGGCGTGCTTTCCCTCTATATACTCGGCCACCTCATACGTGCCCGGGCAATCCAGGCCGATCAGGGTGACGTTTTCCAAGGTAGCCTGTTGCAGCTTGACCAGCTCGATCAAGGCGCGTATTTCGCAGGGCCGCAGCACTACACCCAGGCGCGCCGGGCTATGCTTATTGGTCAAGGCAGAGACTGCCCGGGCGCTGTTAATCGGCATGACCGGCGTTAACGGGTCAGCCTGATCTAACCAGGCTGGATCGGCCACCAGGGCCGGGAGGGTCGCCCCACCGTCCACCTCAAGCGGCAGGAAGATGGCTTCGACCACGCCGGTTTCTAATAGTTGTCGCAGGAATCCCCGAACCGTAATGAGTGGATCGCCGTTTTGGAGCGGAAGCATTGTATTCATTGACCCATCCTCTCAGACCGTCCAGGACGTGCGCATTGGGTTTGGCCCCAATTCTTTGATGGCAACCACCATTTCGGTCATCGTTTCCGCAAATTTTTGACCTTCGCTGGCGCTGATCCAACGCAGCCACACTCGCTGCTCGTCAAATCCAACAGCTTTGAGAATCTCCGTCAGGGCGACGTAACGGCGGCGGGTTTTATAATTGCCAGTCTGGTAGTGACAATCACCAGGATGGCAGCCGCCGATAAACACCCCATCGGCGCCGTCCAACAGGGGCTTGAGCACATACACCGGGTCGACGGCGCCGCTGCACATGGTGCGGATGACGCGCACATTGGGTGGATATTGCAGGCGCGAGGTGCCGGCCAGATCTGCGCCGGTATAGGTGCACCAGTTACAGAGGAAGGCCAAGATGTGGGGCTCGAAGTGGTTGTCGTTGTTCATGCTGGATACCTCTTGGTGAATAGATATTGTTGATTAATAGGTACGTGAAACGTGAAGCGTGATGCGTGAAACGCGATGTGTGAAATGGGATGCATGGTGATCTTAGAGACTCGCCGCCTCGATCATGGCGAACATCTGGCTGAACTCGAATCCTTTCTGCTGGCTGGCCTTGTTGGGACAGGCTGCCACGCACGCGCCGCAGCCCTGGCATAAAACCTCGACCACTTCAGCGTGTGTCATGCCTGGCTCAAGCCGCCGGGCCCCATATGGGCAAACTTCCACGCACAGCCCGCAGGCGGCGCATAGCTTCGGATTAACGCTGGCGACGATCGGTGGAGCGGCCAGCTGAGATTTGGATAGCAAGGCGACTGCACGCACAGCGGCAGCCTGAGCCTGGGCGATAGTCTCCTCGATCGAGCGCGGTGAATGCGCCAGACCAGCCAGGAAGATGCCCTCGGCGGCAAAATCCACCGGGCGCAACTTGACATGCGCCTCCAGAAAGAAGCCGGCTTCATTAAGCGGCACCTTGAGCAACTGCGCCAGGGCAGGGTTGCCAGGCTCGGCTTCGATCCCGGCGCTGAGGATCAGCCAATCCGCCAGCAGCGTCATGGTCTCATTTTCGGGTTGGACGGCTAGCGTGACCCGCAGCTGGCCTTCATTATCAGGCGCCACTTGAGGCTTATCGGCCTCGTCGTATTCAAGGAAGACGACGCCCGCCTGGCGCGCCTGGCGGTAAAGCGCTTCGCGGAAGCCATAACTACGCAGATCACGGTAAAGCACGGTAAGATTGGCGCGCGGCACCTGTCGTTTAATAGCGAGCGCATTCTTGAGAGCTTGTGTGCAACAGATCCGCGAGCAATACGGGTGGTTCTGGTCGCGCGAGCCAACGCACTGGATCATGGTTAGATTACGCCCCGCCAGGCTATCGACAAAACCGGGATCGGCCAGGCGCTCTTCCAGCTCCCGTTGGGTCAGGACGTGGGGATGTACCTGATACAGGTATTCGGAGGGGGAGATCTCTCTCGCCCCCGTGGCGACCACGATGGCGCCGTGTTGGAGTTCCAGGGTTGTGCCATCCGCCTTGCGCAGGCTGGTGCGGAATTGTCCGGTGTATCCGCTGATGTCCACGACCTCGCTCTCAGTCATCACGCTGATGCGCGGCTCGGAATTGACGGTGGCGATCAGCTCACCTAACAGCTTTTGTGGGTTATCCTTCTCGGATTTTCCGGTATAAATATGGCGCAGGTTGCCACCCAGCTCAGATTGCCGCTCCACCAGGAAGACGCCGAAACCTTGCCCGGCAATAGACAGCGCGGCGGTCATCCCGGCCAGGCCTCCGCCGATCACCAAGGCCTGGCGACTGACGCCAAAGGTGTTACGTGAGATAGGGCGCAACCGCCGCGCCTTGGCGACAGCCATGGCGGACAGCTGCTTGGCCTTCTCGGTAGCTGTTTGTGGGACAGAGCGGTGTACCCACGAGTCCTGTTCACGGATATTGGCCATCTCGAACAGGTACGGATTGAGCCCGGCCTGGCGGAGCGTGTCCTGGAAGAGAGGTTCGTGCGTCCGTGGGGTGCAGGAGGCTACAACCACGCGGTTGATGCCCTGTTCCTGGATACGCTGGCGGATGCGTTCTTGTGTGTCTTGGGAGCAGGTGTACAGGTTATGTTCAGCATAGACCACGCCCGGCAGAGTCTTGGCGTATTCGACCACCTCTGGGACGTTCACAACTGATCCGATATTGATGCCGCAGTGGCAGATGAAAACGCCTACCCGCTGTGGTTCTTCGCCGACATCGCGTTCCGCGGGGTATTCTGGTTCTCGGGTCAGCGTACCCCGGGCTTCTCCCAGCAGGGCGGAGGCCTGGGCGGCAGCACACGAGGCTTCGATCACTGACTCGGGAATGTCTTTCGGTTCAGCGAAAGCACCCGCTACGAAAATACCT
>DATDRM010000067.1:0-18515 GCA_035291705.1 Anaerolineales bacterium | reverse complement strand
GCACAGGCAAACCAGAAACTGATCCCGGTGGATTGAAAAGCCCAGAACATCAATGACCCGCCGATGATGGTGATCCCTACTCCCACCCACAAGGGGATCATCCACCACCGCCGCCAGCCGGCAAGCCTGGCGTTAAACTCTTCTTTTGGAAGGCCGGTTCCGTGCACCGCCTCCACGGCCTCCTCTGCTGTAGTTGCCGGTGGGGGAGAGGCGGTCGACGAAGCCTGCTCGCTGGAAGGAGCAGTTTCAAAATCGCCAGCGAGCGACGCGTCTGGCTCATATACACCTTCCAAGGCTTTAAGCAGGCGCGTCCCTTCGGCGGGGGTGATCACGCCGCTTTCGATCATTTCCAGGATATGAAGTCGTTCGCTGCTCTCGTCCATACTTAGTCTCCAGAAGCCTTGCCTTCCAGGGCCGCCAGCAGCTGCTCGGCTTCTTCGATGGTGATCTTCTGCTGCACCAGCATCTGCAGCACCATCAGGCGCTCTTCATCGGTCACCTCTTGGTCCGGGGTTTGGGGCTGTGCTGGCGACCAGTCAAAAGGCTCGTAGCGTTTGCGACGGTCGCGCGCCGCCCGTTCGGCGGCGTGGGCCTTCATTTCTGCCCGGCGGCGGGCCGCCTCCAGCTTGCGTTGCAGTTTCTCTTGGGTGCGCTGGATTTTCTCCTGGGCGCGAGCGCTGGCGCGTTCGCTCGCTTCCCTGGTGCGCTGGGTGATGCGCTCGGCCTGTTCCGGTGAAAGACTGGATGTCCTGAACATCGTGGAGAGACTGTCGAGTTGAGACTCCAACTGGTGTTCAAGCATCTCCATCTGGGCTTCGATCTGGTGGGTAATCTGTTGGCTGATGCTCTCGGCCACTTGGTCAAAGTCCTTTCCGATTCCGATATCTTCCATATCCCAATCAGGCGGCAGGCTGGCCAGGATCGCTTCGCCCCCGGTTGATAGCGTGAGCGTCGCATCACCCTCGCCCAGTGTCTGGCTGTAAGGCGCCCGGCTGGGAGAGGACATCGCTACCCCCGGGATCTTCACCAGGACCGAACTCGCTCTGGGGATCTCCACTTGCACACTGGCGTCGGCTGGGATACGGCACAGCAGGTTTCCGCCCGCCTCGAAAGTGTAGCTGTTCCCCGGCGCCGGGTCGAGGCTAAGTGCCGCATTGCCGTGGGTGATCGCCCGGGCGTCCCCATCGACATCGCTGAGGGTTAGATTTCCCTGGATGGCGTCTGCGACGATGAAGTCACCCTGCACGTCGCGTACAGCCGCGTTGCCCTCAACGGTAGTGACCTTCAGGTCACCGGTGATATTCTTGGCGGCGAGATGTCCACTCACCCGGTCGATGGTCACCGATCCAACGCTGCGCAGGGTTAGATGGCCGGAGACCTGCTTGATCGCCAGGTCTCCTTCGAGCGATTTCAGGGAGGCGTGGCTGGAGACATTATTGACCTGCAAAATCGCGCCGAATGGGACGCGCACCGTGCAATCCCCCTGGCAAGTGATAGCAACTTCGTCGCCGCGCTGTTCCAAAGTCAGGTCTTCCGGTGTTGGGCACCTGGCGAGCACCTCTAAGTCTTCCCAACCCTTCAAGGTTAGGGAGCCGCTTACCTCTAATGTAATCTTGGGGGTTCCACTGGTTGCTACAGAGCGTTTGTCCATAACTATCTCTCGCCTTCTTGGAGCATGCGCATGGCTTCCTGATAGGAGATGCGTCCCTGTTCCAGATTATCGAGGATATTCCGACGCTCTTCATCAGGAACCTTGACCGGTTCCTCACCGCCCGGTTCGTACCCTAAGGCGCGGATGATCTCGTGCAACCGGTTGCGGATGGTGGGGTAGGAAAGGCCGATCTCGGCCTCCATCCGGCTGATCTTGCCTTCACAACGGATGAACGTTTCGATAAAGCCGAGCTGATCTGGGGTCAGGCGTTCGAATGCGCCGTGGATGAAGCGGCCTTCGATGGTGCTATCGCATTCCTGGCAGTGAATGCGGGTGACAGTAACTTCACCGCCGCATAATGGGCATTTGCTGGGTAAGGTTTGCATTGCAGAATTCCTACGATAACTTAAGTTAAGTATAGAGCGGTGTGATCATTTCCTCACTTGAGGCTTTGGAGAAGTTTTTAAGCCATAATCCCAAGGAAATCAACGTATCGCCGGTGATCACCAGCAGGCGACTGGGGAGCATCCTTTTCTGGGAATCTGGCTGCTTGAGCAGGCGGGCTATCTGCGCTTGTTGAGCCATCCTCTGGCGGTAATCCCTTGCAATCTCATCTGATGGGAGCCACATGGCGTCCTCCTTTCTGGGAAACCGATAGCGTTTATTCACAACGTAAATATTATACTAAACTAATTGAAAATGTCAAGACCTATCTATTAATTATATTAATTCAATAATTAATTTTATTGATATTAGTTTGGGATTTAATTGTTGAGAGAAGACTAAAGCGACCTTGATATGGAATGTGAGCCCGATCTAACGCTCCCCGGCGGTGATGAAGCTTTCCGCGTCAGAGCACACGCAGGCGGTTACGGTGCGCGAGAAGTGCGTCAGCGTACCCAGGTAAGGCGCGGCGCCGTTGGATGCGATCCAACCCTCCAGGTTAAAGGCCAGCGGCCCTTCGGCGGGAATCCACTCGCCGTTGTATTTGCGCGCCAGATGGATGTGCGTTCCGGTGCTCTTTCCCCCCTCGCAAGAGGGATGGCCGAGCGGGTCGCCAGTCTCCAGCTGCGCCCCAACTGCCACACGAGCTTCCGTACCCACGTGTAAGTAAAAGATTATCCACCCTGTACGCTCGTCGCCATCGCTGTCCAGGTCGAGCACGACGATCCCGGGCTCAGAGCGCACTACCAGCCCCGGAGCGACTGCTGTGGCCCACTCGGCGGTGGGCACACAACCGCCGATAACCGCTGGCGGGGCGAAGTCAAGCGCAGCCAGCGGCGAACCCGTGCCCCAGCCGGTATGTGGACCACCTGTCAAGGCCCAGATTTTCCCGGGTTCGAAGGGAAGCACGAACGGCGGCTGCGTCAGGCTGCCCGGGAGGTGAGGCCGGTCTGCCGACCAGGGATCGCCGAATAAGTCCTGGTAAGTCTTAGCTATCCCGTCCGAACCGCTGGCTGCGGCGTAATCTTCCACCGAGAACAGGTCAGCGAAATAGGATTGCAGGCTGACGGTGGCGGCGTTCTGCCAGGGGTCGGGACGCTCGAGAGTGCCATCCTGGCGGAGGATCGACTGCAGCTCCCCGGTGCGCCAGTCATAATAACCATTGTTGAGCAGGTTTGCAGCCCAGACCAGCTGCAGATATAATCCCCTATGTCCACGGTCAACCTTCCCGAGGAAGTACGGACTGATTCCACTGGATGGAGAGGGCTGGCTCAACGCGCCAGCCTGATATTCGAGCAAGGCCAGCAGCAAGCGTGGGCTAATGCTGAAGTTGCGGCTGACCAGATCGACAATCTCAGCTCCGCTGCGGTTGGCATCCGCGGCGTACTCAACATACCCATTCAACCAGCCAGGATGGTCAGCAACAAAGGCACGCGCCTCGAAATCCCTTTGTGCTGGCCCATTGACGAACAGGCTATCCGGCAGGATCCTGAATGGTGAGCCCCAAAGCGGCGCGTAATAAATCGGGATTTTCATCGGCATACCCGGCGGGAGGGTAGTCGCATCCTGGGGGATGACCGGGTTAGCGGCGCGGATCTCCTCGACGTGGGTGTTGAAGTGACGCGCCAGGGCTGGCAGGGTATCCCCCGTCTGAACGACATAATCCACCAGCTCACCCGGGGCGTATGCCGGGCGGGTCGGCAAGGGCGTGGCTGGCGCGGCAAGAGACTGCAACTCCTGGGCAGCAGTTTCTGCTTGTGCTTCAGGAGCAACCAGGCCGATCGAGGCCGGCTGCGGCTGGCAGGCGCTGGCCAGCAGAGCAGCCAGGAGTAAAGCCAGCACGACTATCGAAACGGTCTTATTCCGCATCATTCGTCCCATAAAAGGCTGCGCTTAAACTTCCGACCAGCGGGGAGGTCCTCGCCAGGACGGCTGATGAAGGTCTGGGAAGGTGTGTACGGATTCGCTATAATGGTCAGGTCACCCTTGGTGAGCGTGCCCTCATATGGCTTATAGCCGGCGTGCACCACCCACCCATCTAAGACAAACGGCAGCGCGCCGTCAGCAAGGATCCATTCTCCATTATACTTCCTGGCGATATGCAGATGCGAACCGCTTGCAGGGCCGCCCTCACAGGAAGGATGGCCGATCGGATCGCCGGCGCGCAGATCAGCGCCGGCAGCCACGCGGTCACGGCTCTCGACGTGCATGTAGAGGATCGCCCAACCGGTCTGTTCACGCCCATCACCATCCAGGTCCAAGATAACCGCGCCATGCTCCGCGCGCGCGACGCGCCCATCGGCAACGGCTACGACCCAGGCATCAGAGCGGACACAGCCATCTTTTTCGCTGGCGGGGGCGAAATCCAGAGCAGCCAGAGCGCCATCGGTCTCCCAGGCTTTATGCGGCCCACTGGTGTAACTCCAGACCTGGCCTGGCGCGAAGGGTAAGATCAACTCGGGTTGGGTTAATCCTGGGGGAAAGAGAGGCTCTACCGATCTAGCTCGCCGCCAGGAGTCTCCGAACATCCGCCGGTGCAGGGCTGGGAAGCCCTGCTCTGGATCTAAAGCATGCCGCCAGTCCTGATAATCGTAGAGTTGGGCAAAGAAATATGAGAGGGCAACACTGCCGGCATTCAAATCCGGCGCTAAGTGGAATGCCTCGCCATCCACAAAATACAGTTCTGTGATCAGGCCATTCCGCCACCCATAATAGCCCAAGGAAATTTGGTTGACTGCCCAGCCCAATTGCCTGTAAAGCCCCTGGCGTAAGCGAGCGTTAACCCCTAACAGGTGATCTGCTTCCACTCCCTCGGCGAGGGGGCCGAGCACACACCCACACTGGTATTCCAGCAGGGAAAGCAGCAGGCGCGGGTTGACCGAATTTTCCAGGGCGACGCGCGCAACAATCTCCGCGGCGCTGGTCCAACCTGTACTGCGCAAGTACTCACGATAGGTGCTCAGATACCCCCCTGCGCGAGCGATATAAGCTGCAATGTCAAAACCGATTGCTGAAGGGGAATGGACCACTTCACTATCGGGCAGCAGGCGCTGAGCAGCCGGAAAGCCGGTAGAGTACCCGGGGATGATCAACGCCATCCCGGGGTCGAGCAGTTCAGTCGGTGAAACCTGCCTGGGAAGGAGGATATCTTCTGGAAGCAATTGGAAACGAGCCGCGATAGCCAGCAATGTGTCCCCGGCCTGGGTGTAATAAAGCAAGGGGGCGGGGGGGGTCGGGGTGTTGGGGGTCTGGGCTGTTGGAGATGCTGAGGCGGAGAGATCAGGAGAAAAGGGGGTCGGGGAAGCAGGGTACGAGAGGGAAAGCGAAGCAGGGAGGCTGGGAAGCCAGGGGGAACGAGGAGAGGCCGGCTGCGCAGGCAGATATCCTGACCTGTGCCATAAAAATACTGTTCCTACCAGAAAGAACAGCCCAACCGACCTCCGCCACAACCCAGGTAAGGATTTTTCAGGCATATTGGCAATAAAAAACCATAAGGGTCTCTATGGATCGCCAGCGCGACGGATGATGCGAGAGGAGAAAGGGCTGAGGGGATTAGCGCGAATCGTCTGGTCGCCGCGCGTCAAGGTGCCTTCGTAAGGCCTCTCTCCCGCGTGGACGGTCCACCCGCCAAGTACGAAGGGCAAGGGGCCATCGGCGACGATCCACTCGCCGTTGTATTTGCGGGCAAGATGAATATGGGTGCCGGTGGAGAACCCGCCTTCACAGGAGGGGTGGCCGAGCGGATCGCCAGCCTCTACCCACTGTGTGGAGGCGATGCGCCCCTGCTTGGCAATATGCAGGATAATCAACACCCAGCCGGTCTGCTCGCGCCCATCGCCATCCAGGTCCAATACGACGACTCCATTCTCAGATCGCACCACCAATCCCGCAGCTGGGGCGATGGTAAAAACGTTGGTTTCAATACAGCCAGATTCGAGGCTGCCGGGAGCGAAGTCGATAGCCGCCCAGGCGCCATCCCGTTCCCAAGCGCCATGCGGGCCGCCGGTGTAGCCCCAGATCTGGTTGACGATGAAGGGCAGGCTGAGCGGAGGCTGTACCAGATCGGGGGGGTAGAGCGGCTCGACGGTCAATGCGCGCACCCAGGGGCTGCCGAACATATTCTCATAGAAGACCGGAAACCCAGTTTGCGGGTCTAAGGCCTGGAGCCACCGCTGGCTAGCGTAGAACTGGGCGAAGTAGTATTGCAACGCCGCAGTGCCAGCGTTCAGGTCTGGAGCCAGCCGCGCTGTGACGCCATCGGAGAAATTGATCTCGGTGAGGCGCCCTTCACGCCAGCCATAATAACCGATCGATAACTGGTTAACGGCCCAGGCCAGCTGCTGGTACAACCCCTTCTCCCGTAAGTCGACCCTTCCCATGGGGTAATCAGTCTGAGCCAGGTCGGTGGGTTGGCCGTACACCCAACCGCTCTGGTACTCTAAGAGGGCGAGCAGCAGGCGTGGATTGATCGAGTTCTCAATCGCCACGCGGGCCACGACCTGCGGGCCGGGGGTCATGCCCGTGCTGGCCAGGTACTGCTTATAGGTGCTCAGATATCCTCCGGCTTGATCGACAAAAACAGCCAAGTCGAAATCGAGAGAGGAGGGCGAAAATACTACTTCACTGTCCGGCATCAAGTGTTGGGAAGAGGTGGTATTTGCCAGGCGGTGTGGAATGATGAGCAGCTGGCCGGGATTGAATAAGGCGGCCGGCGGGATCGGGTTTGGGGAAGTGATCTCGGAGGGGTCGACACCAAACCGAACCGCTACGACAGGCAAAGTATCACCGGCCTGAGTGTAATACAAGATGGGTGTTGTATTCACAAGGGGAGGCGTCGGGGTAAGTGTCTCGGTCGGCGCAGCTGGCGGATCTAGCGTTGGATCAGAAAGTGTCGATGTGGGAGTCGAAAAGAAAGGGATTAAGGTCTCTGGGGGGGCGACCGTCGGATTATTCACCCCACCCGGAGGGTTAAAGAGCGGAGCGGAAGCGGGGCGCGGGCTCAGTGCGCAAGCCAAACTAACCAGCCCCAGGAGGAGGAGAATGGTTATTAAATTCCTTACCTTGGGGGAGTGCAGGCCCCTAGCGTTCGATCGCATTTTTGGAACTACGGCCCTCCCAGGCTTCGATCGTTTTGCCATCTTTCTGAAGGTAACCATCATATTCATTACCCAGCCCGACAGACACCCATCCGTCCAACACGAACGGGAGTGACTGATCGGCCGGGATCCATTCCCCATTATAACGGCGGGCTAAGTGCAGATGGGTCCCCGTAGAGACTCCGCCCTCGCAAGAAGGATGGCCAACGCGTTCTCCTACCGTTAGATACGTTCCCGGCTTGACTCGCTCGCGGTTTTCGACATGCATGTAAAGCACAGTCCAGCCGGTCTGTTCGAGTCCATCGCCATCCAGGTCCTGGACAACGGCGCCAATTCCAGTCCTGACGACCAGGCCATCGGCGACGGCGACCACCCAGGCATCGCTCTGTATACAACCAAGGGCCTCGCCCGGTGGGGCAAAGTCCAGGGCTGCCCATGCTGATCCACTACCCCAACCACCGTGTGGACCGCCAGTGAAGGCCCAGGTCTCTCCAGGTTCGAAGGGCAGTTGCAAAGGCGGTTGGGATATATCCGGGGGGAGGAGGGGGTCAAACCCAAATTGAAATGGATAGCCAAAGAGGGCGTTGTAGGTGGCGAAAAAGCCCTCTTCTGAGACAGCCTGCTTCCATGCTTTCCGGTCAAGCAATTGGGCAAAGAAGTATTGCACGCCAGCCGTTCCGGCATTGATCGTTGGGGCGATCGGGATTGTGTCGCCATCCGCCAGTACCCAGGCTGCCAGGCTATTGACCCGCCAGAGATAGTAACCGCGGTTAAGGTTATCCGCGGCCCAGGCCAGCTGGTAGTATAACCCGCTGCGCCACTCTCCCGGCGCGCCGATCGGGTAATCCAGGGTTGCCTCGGCGGGGTCAGATTGAGTGACCCAACCGCTTAGGTATTCCAGCATTGCCAGGAGCAAGCGCGGGTTCATGGAAAATTCCTCGGCGACGCGTTTCACGATCTTTGCTCCGCTCAAGGTGCGATCGTCCACAATCTCTTCATAATCAGCCAGGTAGCCATCCCTGCTTTTGATGAACTCTGCCACATCGAAGGAGGCGCTGGTTGGCCCGTAAACCAGCTCGGAGTCCGGGATAATCTTAAAGTCTGGGCCGGTCGCTTGCGGTTCTGGCGCTGGAATGCTCAATACCTGACCCACATCCAGGTAATCGGCACTGTCCAGGCGGTTGGCTTTGGCGATGGCGTTTACACTGACCGCGTAGCGGCGAGCGATCTGGTTGAGTGTATCTCCAGGCTGGACGACGTATTCTTCACTTCCTGTTCGCAAAGAGGGCAAGGGGTGAGGGTCATCCGGCGTGGGGCTCATGGCTGGCGCACCTGGCAACGCCGTGGGAGGCAGAAAAACACTCTGGTTGGCCTGGCCTCCCTCGCCAGGCTCAGAACGCGGCTCAGCGGAGGTTAGCCAGGCCCCGCTATCGATAAAAGCGATAACGATACACGCCAGTAGGGCTGCCATCCATATCAGAGCGAATAGAATAATTCTTGAGGGCGTTAGGAACGTGCGCGCCATTGAGCAATTCTATCCTGAAAGATCGCATTCTGACAACAATACAAGCATTTTTTTAATTTGACCTTATCACATAATTTGCTATAATATATAAAATACTTATCATTGCTTAATGTCTCAGTTTCGTGCTTGAGACCTGTGGTTCAACCGATTCGCACGGATAAATAGCAGTTAGGGTCGGGAGTTGCGAGTCCAATATCACTTTATGGACAATTTACCTGTTAAACGCTCACGTGCGGAACGGGTCCAATTAATTGGAGCTGCTCGACAAATCGCGTTGATTCCCTATGGAACTATCAATCATATATTCGGCGTTCATGCGGAGGATTTAAAGATGAGGACACATAAGCTATTCAACCTGTTCATCGCCTGCCTGTTCCTCTTGGCGACTTTTGCCTTGCCTGGACAAAATGCGGTGCGGGCGTCAGATGAAGGCCCAGTTGAACCCGAGGCGATCACTGCGCCCATGCCACCACCGATCGATGTCTTCCCAGGCATGCAGCGGCCGGATAATCCTGGAACGGACCCTGATATCTATCCAACCACCGTGAACATCAACGATCCGCGGGTGATCGGCGCTGTGCCGGATACCACCGGCGCGGCCGGGCATACGCATTTTCTACAGGCCGTTAACAAGATGGTCGCCATCTACCAGAAGGATGGCACGCTGGTGGACAGCGCTACTTTCACCGAGTTTTGGGCTACCAGCACCACCACCACAGCCTGTTCGGATCAGGCCGGCGCCCTCCATCACGGCCAACCCTACGTGCTCTACGACCATCTGGCAGGGCGATGGGTCGTGGTGGATGTGGCCTACGAGAATATCGACAATGGCCCGTATTTTCTGTGTGTCGCGGTCTCAAACGGCCTACTCCCGCCAGCACCGCCGACTCCTTATTTTGACAGCAACTTCTGGTACTACTACACCCTAAGCACCGACCAGGGTAGTGTGCACTTTTACCCAGACTCACCCAAGCTAGGCCTCTGGCCGGATGGGTACTACCTGGCGGCAGATATGTATGATGTCTTCAACAACGGTTTCAACCGTACGCCGCGTGGCCTCAAGGTCTGGGCTTTGAAACGCGCTGATTTGATCAGCGGCAACATACTACCGGGTATCTGGTATAAAGATTTTTACCTGACCGAGCACATGGGCTACGAGCATCTGGTGCCCAGCAACCTGCTCGGTACGAACGCGCCTCCGATGGGCACTCCCAATTACTTTGCTTCCATCCAGCCTGGCAAGATGCATATCTGGGAGTTCCATGTCGACTGGAACGACCTGGACCTGTCCACCTTTGGTGATAACCTCGTACCGAACTTCACCTTCACCACCGACACATCATTAATTTGGGCGATCGGCAATCTGGTGCCCCAACTGGGCACGGCAGAAAGGCTCGACGCCCACGGTGAGCGGTTGATGTCGCCGTTGCAATACCGCATTTTAGACGGCGTCCCCTCGCTGTGGACTAATCACACCGTGTTGAGCGATGGGGTCACCGGTGTGCGCTGGTACGAGATTCGCGCCCCCCTTAACGACGCGCCTTATATCTACCAGGAAGGTACGCACCAGCCGAATAATGACTTCCGCTGGCTGGGCAGCCTGGCGGTCGATCGGGTGGGGAACATGGCGCTTGGCTACAGCGCCTCCAGCCCATCCATTAACCCTAAAATCCGCTATGCTGGCCGTCTGCGCAGCGACCTTCTGAACAAACTGCCCCAGACCGAGAGGCTCTTTCGGGTGGGAGGTTTCCCGCCTTATGATGGCTCGCAGTATGACGGCGACGGCATTCCCGACGGCCCGTGGGGGCGGCAGAGCCAAATGTCTGTCGATCCGTTGGACGAGTGTGTCTTTTGGTATACCAACATGTACTACGATGCGAACTCTGCTGGGACAGAATGGCGTACCGCCATTGGTTGGTTCAGCTTCCCCCAGTGCAGAGGCGGGCTCATCAAGCGCATTTCGCTGCACACCGATGACACCCAGGGCAATGCCTCCTCTGGCTTAGATTTTGAGATGTACAGCGTAGGCATCTCCGAGGATGGGCGGTATGTGGCCTTCTCCTCCGAGGCCAGCACCCTGGTGGACGGCGACACCAATGGTCACCGGGATGTATTCCTGCGCGACCGTGATAAAGATGGCGACGGCCTGTACGATGAGCCCGGCTTTGTCGAGACGACGCGCATCTCCCTGGCTTTCAATGGGGCGCAGGCTAACGACGACTCCTGGGAGGTCGCAATCTCACCGGATGCGAGCTTTATCGTCTTCAGCTCGGACGCCAACAACCTGATACAGGATGACAATAACGGCGTCCGGGATGTCTTCCGCTATGATCGGCAAAACAATGCGATCAGACTCGTCTCGGCTAGAAATGGAACTTTCGCACAAGAGGGCAATGGGCCATCCGATCACCCGTTTATCGCTGGCTCGACTAACCTGGTGGTCTTCCGCTCCGAGGCGACTGATCTGGTCAACGGAGATACGAACATCTCAGCCGATATTTTCCGGCGGAATATGGTCACCAACCAGACCTACAGGTTCATTCCTCACCCCAGCACCGGCAACCCGCAGTCTAACGGCGATTCGTTCACTCCGACCATCTCCAACAACGGAGTTTGTGTCGCATACGCCTCTTTTGCTGACAATCTGGTCACTAGTGACCTAAACGGGACCCTATCTGATGTCTTTGTCGACTGCGGCAGCGGACCAATATTGGTCTCGGCTTCTGCATCCGGCGATCTAGGGGATTCCTACACGCCATTCATCTCTGGCAACAGCCGCTACGTTGCTTTCGCTTCGCGGGCGTACAGCCTGGACCTGGTCGAAGCCATCGGCGACTATGATGCCGATATCTTCGTCTACGACCGGGTGATAGGGACTAATAGCCGGGTATCGGTCAATTTCTTCGGCGCAGAAGCGCTTAACGGCGATTCCTATTCCCCCTCGATCTCTAGAGACGGACGGATTATCACCTTTGCCTCGGACGCTAATAACCTGGATGTCCATCTGCCGGACTTGAACGCCCGGCGGGACATTTTCGTCCACGACCGCACATTGGCGCTATCCGGCGTGTACGACTTTGGCCTGACCCAGCGCATCTCGCTGAGTTACAACCAAGGTGAACCAAATGACTGGTCCTTTGCGCCGGTTATCTCGCAAGATGGCGATCATGTGGCCTTCGTCTCCGAAGCTACGAACTTAGTGACCAACGATACCAACAGCGTCTGGGACGTGTTCGCCTACAACAGCCAGCGAAATATTCCGATCTTCCTGAGCATCCCCGGCAATATCCCGGGCAGCATCGGCTCGACGGTCTCAGTGCCGGTGATCTTCGATGGGAATGGGATGGCGATCGATACAACCACCTTCTCCATGGACTACGACCAGAGTTGTCTGCGCTTCAATCCAGGGTTACCGAACGCCATCGTTTTCAACCTGCCTGCCAGTTTCATCACCAGCTGGACGTTCACCCCGGGCGACGCGAATGGCGAATTGGACATCTCAATTTATGACCCGGCCGCACCGCTGACTCCGATCCCGAATGCGACTATCGTTACGGTCAAGCTGGAGGTTAAGTCAGCTTGCGCCTCTTCCCCCTCACCATATCTGGCGCGGGTTGGTTTCTCCACTGATCCGGCTGCATCGTTCGGCAGCAACGGCCTGAGCATCCTTGGCTATACCTTAGACGGCTTTGTCCACATCCTGGCTGGGCTATTAGGCGACTGCAATGGGGATGGCCTAGTCGATGCCGGTGATTTGAGCGGTCTGGTACTGGAAATCTTCGACGGCGACGGCTCACTGCCCAATGATACGCCTGGCGGGACTTTCGATGGAAACCCGGTGGGTTGCAACCCGAACCAGGATATCGTGGTAGATGCCGGTGACCTCTCCTGCACGGTGTTAATCATTTACGGAGGCGGCTCGGCTGCTTGCATGGGTGGACCAGACCCGCTCAAAGTGAATCTCTTAGGTGGAGGCTCGAGCGGGGAAGGCAAACTCATCTCCCTGATCATCCCAGCCAGCGTGCCAATCTGGCCTGGTGGACGAGCGGCTTTGCCTATCGCCTTCGATCCGCAAGGCCAGGAAGTCGCTAGCCTGGTGTTCTCGGTGGACTTCGATCAATCCTGGATATCGTTCAATCCTTCCGATGTGAACGGGGATGGGTTGCCTGATGCCATCGACTTCAACCTGCCGGATGGTTTCCTGGCAACTGCCCAATACGATCCTGCAGACACCGACGGTGAACTGGATGTGGTCGTCTACCACCTGGGAATGCCACAGGCCTCCCTGCCGGCCGGCAACATCTTGACGATCGGCTTGGTCGCTGGCCGGCCACAGGGTACGTTCCTGGCGGAAGTCAAATCGTCTCTCGATCCACACGCCTCTTTCGGCAGCCCTGCCGGCATGAGCCTGGATGGGGTGGCTGTGGATGGGTCCATGTTGATCGCCGGCGAGGCTGACAACCTGGTCTTTTTACCCGTCACGATTTATAAGCGTTAGTTCACCGTGAGAAACTCATGCATACAAGAATGTCCAAATTGAGCGTATCTGTTCTGATCGCCAGCCTGCTGTTCGGGACGATAGGGATTGTGTTTGGGATCGGCCCGCGCATCCAGGCTGGCCTGGCTGCTCAGCTGGCTGGCCCTTCGCTCTCGATCCCTTTGAAGATCCCGGCCGAGCCTAACAGCACGGTGACCATCCCGGTCCAGTTCGCTGCGAACGGCTCCCAGATCTCAAGCGCGGTGTTTGGGATAGACTACGACGAGACCTGGCTGAGCTATGACTCCAGCGTGCCAAACTCAATCGTCTTCAACTTGCCGCCTGACTTCGTGGGATCCTGCACACCGGATACAGCGGACGTAAACGGGGAGTTAAAATGCTTTATTATGGATCCGGTAGTCCCCCTGGCTTCCCTGCCGAACAGTGTGGTGCTATCTGTCATCTTGCGCACCAAGAACCCCTCCAGCCCAACCGAGGCCAGGGTCGGTTTTTCTCAGGATAGCCCACCGCCTTCGTTCGGCGATAACCAGGGGCAAAGCGTACCCGGCTCAACCATAGATGGTTCTGTTCAGATTGGTGAGGAGGTGGCCCCCACGCTGACTCCCTGGCAGTATCTCCCGGTCGTTCTGCGGAATTTCCTGATTATACCTTCGATAACTCCAAGCCCGTCAGCCACCGTCACCCCGACCGGCACGGTCTCCCCGACTCCCACCAATACCCCGCCTGGTTGCCCTGACCTGATTGGAAACGGTGGGTTTGAAAAGAATTCAGACTGGGAGATCATGAATACCGAGTACTGGGCTGAGTACTCCGAAGAGCAGGCCCACAATGGTAACCGCTCGATGCGTACCGGCATCATCAAGACCCGGGAGAATATCTACAGCTACTCGAGCGCCCGTCAAATGGTGACCTTCCCCAGCAATGCAGACAGCGCGGAGTTAACCCTGTGGATCTACCAGATCAGTGAGGATGTCTATGCGCCCCACACGCTCCCCAGGCTAACCCTGGGCGTGCCCTTTGGCAATGAGCCGTTCTCGAGCGACTTCCAATACATCCTGATCCTGGACAGCTCAGACAACTTAATCGATGTGTTATTTAACGAACTTGGCAACGCCCGCGCCTGGAAAGAAAAAGTATTTGACTTGAGCAGTTATGCCGGATGGACTATCCAGCTAGAATTCGGCACGTATAACACCGGCTTGGGGGATGTCTCGGCGATGTATGTGGACGATGTATCTCTGGAGGTATGCCGGTAAGAATGAATTTAAGCGACAGAAAGGAACCGGGTTTCTTAATATCCAGAAACCCGGTTTCTTGTTAGAAAACCAAGAGTATAATTGCACCTTGTTGCGGAGGCGCTGAGTTTATCTTCTCCCTGGCTTTTCTGCGTCCTGAGAGCGAACCAACAACCGGCTACTTGACCTTTAGAAGCTATGTCTACACCGATCATCGAATGCGTCCCAAACTTTTCGGAAGCCCGCCGCGCGGAGGTGGTGGAAGCGATCCTTGCGGCGATCAGCAGTGTAGCTGAAGTGCGCGTGCTGGATCGCCATTCCGATCTGGATCACAATCGGACAGTGATCACCTTCGTCGGCCCTCCACAGGCAGTGGAGGAGGCCGCCTTCCGAGGGATCGCCCGAGCAGCCGAGCTGATTGACCTCAACCAGCACACTGGCGAGCACCCACGCATCGGGGCGACCGACGTGGTGCCCTTTGTGCCCATATCCGGTGTGAGCATGCAAGATTGCGTGGAGATCGCCCGCCGGGTGGGGTCGAGGGTAGGGAACGAATTGGGCATCCCCGTTTACCTGTATGAGCAAGCCGCCACCCGCCCGGAGCGACAGAACCTGGAAAACATCCGCCGTGGCCAATACGAGGCCTTGAAAACAGAGATCGTCACCCAACCTGAACGGGCGCCAGATTTTGGCCCGGCGCAGCTCGGCCCAGCGGGGGCGACCGTCATTGGCGCACGGCCCTTCCTGATCGCCTTCAATGTATACCTGACCAGCGATGATGTGTCCATCGCCGAGAAAATCGCCAAGGCCGTGCGCCACTCCTCCGGCGGCCTACGCTTTGTCAAGGCGCTCGGCTTGTTGGTGGATGGGCGCGCTCAGGTCTCGATGAATTTGACCAATTTCCACAAGACGCCCCTGGCGCGTGTCGTAGAGCTGATCCGACGGGAAGCCGCCCGTTATGGGGTGGCAATCCAGCATAGTGAACTGGTCGGCCTGATCCCTCAGGATGCCCTGATCGAGGCAGCTGTCTGGTACCTGCAGCTGGACCAGTTTGAGGCGGAGCAAGTCCTGGAGCGGCGGTTATTTCTTCCTGCGCAGGGGGCTGCTGAAACCCGTGGCGAGCAGCTGGCAGCCGACACCAGCCAACAAAGCGGGGAAGACTTTTTGGAAGCCCTGGCTGGCGGCCGGCCGGCTCCCGGCGGGGGATCGGCGTCCGCTTACGCAGCCGCCATGGCGGCCGCCCTGGCGGCGATGGTCGCCCGTCTGACCGTCGGGAAGAAAAAATACGCTGCCGTGGAGGGGGAGATGCAAACGATCCTGGAGCGGGCGGAAGCGCTGCGCGCCGAACTGACCCGGGCTGTAGACGAAGACGCAGCCGCTTACGAGGCGGTGATAGCGGCTTTCCGTCTGCCCAAAACCACCCCAGGCGAAGAAGCCACCCGCGCCGGAGAGATCGAGGCCTCCACCCTGCAGGCGGCACAGGTGCCCCTGAAGGTGGCGGAGATGTGTGTCAAGGTGCTGGAACTGATCCTCCAGGTAGTTGCCCACGGAAACCAGAATGCGATCAGCGACGCCGGTACAGCCGGGGCATTGGCAGCTGCTGCCCTGAGTGGGGCCGGATTGAACGTACGCACCAACGCCGCCGGCTTGCAGGACCAGGTCCTCGCCCAGCAGATGATTGGTAGACTCAAGGCTCTGGAGGAAGTCGCGGGGGACCTGCAAGGGCGGATACACTCAGAAATCACCGCCCGGGGAGGCTTTTCCTTAGAATGAGGTCCTTCCCGGCATCCTCCCGGCGTTCCCCACCCGTTCCGGCGGTGTTATTGCTTCTGAGCCTTTACGTTACTGCGTGCGCAGGCGCTACGCCTTTTTCTTTGAGCGATAACCCTGCGCTCACAACCCCTGGGTTGCTGCCAACTGTCACACGAACCCCTTTCCAGCCTCTGCCTCCCACCCTGGCAACAATCCCGGCGAGTGAAGCGCCGGCAATCCCGGTTACACCTACCCCAAATCCGCCCACCGCCGCGCTTGTGACCATGTGGGTCGCTCCCTTTTTACCCACCGTACTGCAAGAAAGCCTCACCTTTCCGGATAACTTAACCCTGGTGGATGCACCCGGGCAAGCCTCACTGAGGCTCGAGGTGGGTGACGAGCAGCGGGTCAGCCGGTGGGTATTCGCCCTGGTGGCTCCCTTCCCGACTATCCCAGACGGCCTATCTGTCCAGGCGCTCAAGCGTTCGTGGCGAGGAGAGCTGGCAGGGCCATTCAGCGGCGAGCCATTGTTGGTGGACGATAGCACCTATGGGGTATTTTCCGCCTGGTGGGGAGAACCTGCACCTGAGGCAACCAGAGCCTTGCCAGCGAATGAACTGGTCGATTACGCCTGGGATCACCAGCCTTCCTGGGCACTCGTGCCATTTGAGGCTTTGCAACCGCGCTGGAAGGTTCTGGAGGTCGATGGGCAATCCCCGCTGCGGAAGGAATTCGATCTCGCCAGTTATCCTCTGAGCGTACCAATTTCATTGAATGGCGACGCAAACCTTATAGAAGCGACCCTGTCTGCGGAGACAGGGGAAAACGCCGCAGCTTGGGATTTGCCGGCCAGCAATCGCGATGCGGACAGGTTAACCACCGTTGCCTTGACTGGTGTGACTGCAATGGTGAGAGCGACGGCCTTCTCCATGCACCGGAAAGGGATTACCTATCCAGCGCAGGATATCCGCGAATTGCTCCGCAATGCTGACCTGACTCACATCAGCAACGAGATCCCCTTTACCCCCGAGTGCCCGCCACCCAACCCAACCCAGGCCGGGTTGGTGTTTTGCAGTGACCCTGACTACATCGGTCTTTTGGAAGAGGTTGGCACCGACATCGTTGAGCTCACCGGCGATCATTTTGGCGATTGGGGGCCAGAGGCCATGTACTATACCCTCGACATGTATGAAGAACGCGATTGGATTTATTATGGGGGTGGATCTGACCGGAAAGATGCCCGCCAGGCGCGCCTGATGGAACATAACGGCAACCGCCTGGCCTTTATTGGCTGTAATGCCAAGGGAGGGGGATACGCCACGGCCAGCGAGACGCAACCCGGGGCAGTGGCTTGCGATTTTGATTGGATGACTCAGGAGATCGCTCGCTTGCATGAGGAAGGTTACCTGGTCATCGCCACCTTCCAACACTTTGAATACTATGATTTCCGTGCGCAGCCCGACCAGGTGGAGGATTTCCGCAGCGCGGCGAAGGCTGGCGCGGTAATTGTTAGCGGTAGCCAGGCGCACCAACCCCAGGGGATGGAATTCCTTATAGGCGCATTCATCCACTATGGGCTTGGCAACCTGTTTTTCGACCAGTATCATTACTGTACGGATAATGCTTGCGACGATGCTTTCATCGATCGCCATGTCTTTTATGATGGCCGGTATATCGGTACGGATTTAATCACAATCGTTTTTGAAGACTATGCTCGTTCGCGCCCGATGACTGAGGAAGAACGGATGCGGCTGCTGGAGACAGTTTTTGCGGCAAGCGGGTGGTGATAGAGGATGAACGACGGAAGAAGAAGAACAGAAGGCGAAGGATGAAGGCGGAAGAATGATAGATGGTGGATGAAGGATGGTAGAGGTGAATGAAGGAAGACACAGGAGGTAAATCATGGGACTTAAGCCAGATCATTGGATCCGCAAGATGGTGCAAGAAGTTGGCATGATCGAGCCTTTCGCCGATAGTCAGGTGCGAAACGGCGTGATTTCATACGGTGTTTCCTCATATGGATACGATATCCGCGTGGCCGACGAGTTTAAAATCTTCACGAATGTCTTCTCGGCAATTGTCGACCCGAAAGACTTCGACCCAAAGTCGATGGTGGATTTCAAGGGAGAGGTGTGCGTGATCCCCCCAAACTCATTTGCCCTGGCGCGTACCGTAGAATATTTTCGCATCCCCAGGAAAGTATTAACGATCTGTGTGGGAAAGTCGACCTATGCCCGGTGCGGCATTATCGTCAACGTGACCCCCTTCGAACCCGAGTGGGAAGGGTTTGTCACCCTGGAGATTTCGAACACTA
>DATDRM010000066.1:0-23580 GCA_035291705.1 Anaerolineales bacterium | reverse complement strand
GACCAGGCGTTTTATCTCCAGATCGATGGCTTTTATGCCTTGCGCGCCGTACTGTTTTTCAAGGCCACTGCGGGTGGTGAAGATCACATAGACCGGGAAACGGCCATCAGCATGCGCCAGGTGGTCGTGCTTCAGGCTACCAGCGATGCGTTCCAGTTCGGACTGAACCGATAGCAAGGATTCAGGGATAGTGGAAGAACCAGGGGAGCTGGGAGGTAGGTCTATGCCAGGACTGATACCGTGGATTACGGGTTGGGTGGCGAGCAATGTCCGGGTAAGATCGGTTGGTTGGGTATGGACAATTGTATCCAGGGGGTAGGGCAAGATAGCTTCTTGCCCTACGGTGACAACAGGCGTCCTGGGTGCGGGCAGGCAGTTCCAACCCAGATGAGCGGCTACATCAGCGGGGATGGGGATCTCCAGGGGAGCCTCCAGACATTCTGGCCAGAGGTCATGATAAGGGTGTCTTTCACCCCAGAGACGGGTGGGAACCTGCCCGCAGACGTCCTGCGTGGCAACCTGGTGCAACAGAGCGACGGCACGATCGGAATCGCCGCCGGCCATGAGCGCTTCTGCCAGCATCAAGGTTGGCAGCAGACAGGCCGGGAAACGGTGATGATAAAGGTCAGCCAGATCGTGCAGCGCCCGATGAGGCAGCTCGAGGTTGGCAGCGACTTGCAAGTGAGTTATGGCGACCAGAGGGGGCAGCGGCTCGACTAAAAGGGTGGCGTGGACGAGCTGTTCTGCGGCTTCGGCGTCGCCGTCTCTGAGCAGCTGGCGCGCCTTACGGATTCCATCCGCCCAATGGGGAAGCAGGAGAGAACCCTCAGGATCGCTGCCCAGGGCGTGGATGGCAGCCTGGCAATCAGCTATTTGGAATGCGATGGCTGGATCGGAGTTTCTCCCTGGATAGGCGTCCGACAAGGTGCGGGAGAGCAGTTCCCATACCTCCAGCATTTCTGGATCGGCCTGGCACAGATCGGTCAGCGTTTTGGCAGCTTGTTTCACCTGACCCGCCTGGGATAAAGCGCGGGCGTAGAGAAACTTGATCTGCAGGTCGCCTGGGTAGTAGGCAAGCCATGAAAGTGCTGTTTGGCGGGCGAAGCGCAGCGCCCCAACAGCCAGAGCCGCGTGCAAGAGACCGATCAAGTCAGGGCGCGATGTGTGCAACCAGGGAGAACGAGAAGCAGGGATCAATGTGGTCATAGGACAGGGCTAGACATCCAGAGGGACAGGGCGGCGGTTGTGAACCAGGTTGAGAGCGACGAGGGCAGCCAGCTGGCGGTGGATGGCGAGGTCGTCGGGTGCTAACTCAGCTGCGCGGCGCAACATGCTCTCGGATTCCTGGTAATCGCGGCAAGCTTTATGAGCCAGAGCTGCCTGGAAATACGGACGGGGATCATTGGGGGCGATGGCGATGGCCTTTTGGTAAGTCTGGAGGGCCAGGGTATGTTGGCGGCGCTCCTGCTGCGTACCCCCCAGGTCCAGATAGGGTTCAAGTTGATCGGGAACCAGACGGGTGGCTTCGCTGAGCTGGTGAATGGCCTGGTCGAGCTGTCCAGTCTGGCGGAGCAGGCCACCCAGGAGGTGGTGCAGGTGGGCTTGAGCGCCGGTTTTGAGGCGTTTGGAGCCACCCCGCAGGGCGCGTTGGGCGTAAAGAATAGCCTCCTCTCGCTGACCTGCATCAGCATGGGAGATCGCCAGCCGGGCCAAGACGTCCGGTTCGTCCGGGTACTGGCCAGCGAGTTCCTTGAGGGCGGACAGGGCGGTTTCGGTATCCTGCGCGCTCTTGAGCAACTGAACCCGTTCAAGCAGGAGTGGGAGTGGGTTGGCGGCGAGCGGGATGGCTTTTTCTACAACTTCCAGGGCTTCGCGATGGCGGCCGAGCTGATCCAGAGCGCGCCCGAGCACGTGCAGGGCTGAGGGATCCTCAAGGTTTAGGCGCAGTGCAACCGCCGCGCGCTCGTGTGCAGTGTGAGGATCACCCATCTGCAAGGCGATCTCGGCTCTCAGTAAGAGCGGAGAGGCTTGACCGGGGGCGACTGAAATGGCGCGTTCGGCGTTCTTGGCAGCATTAGCCAAATCACCTGAAGCATAGTAAGCCTGGGCAAGAGATAAGTAAGGTTCAAATCGCTGCGGCTGGATCTGGGCAGCTTGTTCCATCGCCTGGACCGCTTGAATTGGTTTGCCGAGTTGCAAATAAGCCTCTCCCAATGCCAGGTGATGAGGGAAATGCATCGGCTCAAGGCCGATGGCTTTTTCCAGGTGGGTTATGGCGGAGGGCAGATCTCCGGTTGACTGGTATAGCTCAGCAGCCAGGGTATGCCAGCGCGGCTCTTCCGGCCAGATTGCCAGCGCAGTTTGAATGGCGCTCTGCGCAGTCACCTCGTCTTCAGCACACTGTGCCAGGCGAGCTAACAAGGTGTGGTAAAGTGGCTGGTTGGACAATTGATCGATGGCAGCGTGGGCCGCGCCGATAGCGTTATCCATGTCTTCCTGCCGCCGCCCTTTGAACCCAATCGCCAGGGCATACTGAGCGTGTAAGAGATGGTGAACCAGAGTATCACAAGATTTGTCACACCAATTTTTATAGATCTCACTAATGGCAGGAAGGTCTCCGGAGAGTGACAAGGCCGCGATATAAGCTGCCTGATCAACTGGGTCAGCTGGTAAATCTTTCAGATCGGCGAGACTGGCGCTATCCGGCTGGAAGACCGCCTGACCACGAGCTCGCCAGCGGCGAATGAGCAGCGGTGGCTCGGAAGAGATGCCTTCTGGTAGGCAGTCCAGGGTTGACTGGATGGCGGCTGAAAAGGCCTGATGGGCCTCTTCAGCAAGAGCGATCGATCCCGGGGCATGATTTGTCACCTCCAAAGCTGCGCAAAGACGTTGGTATTCGGCGCGGGAGACCAGCCCGCGGACAACCAGCAGATGAGAGAAGGGTTCGCAGGGCGTGGTAGCAGAGGCGCGGTGGGAAAATTCGAGCGCAATATCCCATTCTCCGAGATCCATTGCAGCCAGCGCTAACCCCAAGGTGTCGGAGACCTGCAGATCGATGGCTACGACAGCCGCCTGAAGGCTTGCCAGGGTTGTGGTGTGATCCCCGCGGCGGTGGGCGAGGCGAGCCTGAAGTGCCTGAAGGCGGGGGTGCTCCGAGGCGATTTCATACCCCATTGTCAGGGCATCGGCGGCAGTGATTTCTTCATCCTGGTCGAGGGCCAGTTCGGCGAATATGCAAAAATAGTTTGTGAGTTGTGCGTCGCGATAAGTGTCTGTCGGAGGATGAGATCCGCCTGAGCGCAGCGATAGCCCGGTCGCCGGAGGCAGAGCGCCAAGGAAGGCGCGCGCCTCGTCAGGTTGGAGGATGGCACGCGCCAGGTCAGCGGAGAAGGCACGCGAAGCCAACGCTTGCAGGCTGAAGTCGTCTGGCATGTAGCTTTTAACCGATTGTCCGGCGTGGTTAAGAGCATTGCTGAGGTCACCCTGAGAACGCAATAAGGAAGCCATGCGTTGGTGAATGTTTGCATCCCGAGGATGCAGGTTGAGGGCGTGTTCCAGGCAAGCTTGGGCAGCCTGGGGACGATCCAGCAGAAGCAGAAGGTCCGCTTTAAGGGAATGCATTGCAGGATCATCAGGTTCTAGATGGATGGCGCGATCCAGGGTCTCCAGGGCGCGCTGGAGGTCACCCTCCTGCTGGTAGGCAGCGGCCAGGTCGCGCAAAAGAACAGATGGAGGGTTCGGTTGCTGTTGAATGGCGCGTTCCAGGCATTGGATGGCATGGGAGATATCACCCAGTTCCAACATTTGAAGCGCAACTTGATAAAGGTGTTCGGATTGAGCGGTTGGGCTAGCCAACACCTGGTGGTATGCCTCTACTGCAGCTTCGGTATCTCCAGATTGGGAAAACACCTCTCCCAGGCGGATCAGCAGGTTGATGCGCTTAGGATCGAGCTGCACGGCGCGGGTGAGGGCGGAAGTGGCTTCTTTGCGTGCGCCAAGGATTAGGGCTTGATCGGCAAACCAGGCGAGCATGACGACATCGTCCGGGGCCAGCTCAACCGCGGTGCGAGCAGCTTGTAAAGCTTCTTCGGGCAGGTGGATGGCGGCATAGGCCTCGGATAGGATGCGGGAGACCTGTGGGTGCAGTCCATCGGGGACATTGATCTCCTGGAGCGCGGCAATGGCGATCTCAGCCTGACCGAGACGGAGAGCGACGCGCGCCATGCCAAGCGAAAGGCGAATTCGCCAGGTAGCATCGGTTGAAAGACTGCTCTCAAGAGCGTGTGAATATGCTTTTAAAGCTTCTTCCAGCTGGCCACTGGCTTCCAGCGCTTCGGCCAACAAGGCTTGGGCTGTCATGCGGGTTTTGATAAATCCCGTATCGCTACCGCTGCTGGCGATCAGTTCATCCGAAATGACGAGCACCTTTTGAAGGGCGCGCACCGCCTCTTCAGGTTGTTCCTGAACAGCCAGCAGGGCGTTGGCGTAGTCCAGGTAGGGAGCGGGATCCTTCGGCTCTGAAGCTAAAGTAACAACTAATGGGGCGAGGGCGGCGTTATGCTCACCCAGCTCGAGCAAAGTGTGTGCGTAGGCATAAGCCAGCCCCGGGTAAGCCGGGTAAGCCTGGTATGCGCTCGCGTAGACCTGGCAGGCCTGGTCCGGATGACCAAGTTGGGTGAGGGTTTGGCCGTAGAGCAAGGCGATGCGGCAGCGCAGATCGCGATCCCAGGTTGAGGCAGCGCTGGCTGGGGGTGACCCACCCCTGGAACCCCGCGGGAGCGCCCATTGCCTGGATGCAGCGACTAATTCGTGGGCGTGCTGCAGGCTGGTCTGCGCCTGAGTAGGGGAGTTTCTGGTAAGGTGAGCTTCCGCCAATGCCAGATGAACCTTCGGGTCATCCGGGACGGCGTGGGAGGCGGCAGACAGAGTTTCGATAGCTTTCACTGCCTGTCCAGCACGTTGGTAGGCGTTAGCAAGGGAAAGCCAGGGAGCTGCCTGGTGGGGAGCTTGTTGAGTTGCCAGGCGGAAGTGCTCCAAGGCCTGCCGCTCATCTCCCAGGGCTACCAATGCTTCTCCATAAGCAGCCTGGGCCAGCCCATCTTCAGGATTTTGTACGAGGGCGTTTTGACAGGCTGCTATCGCCCCCTGTGGATCACCAACCTGCAAGGCGCAATACGCCAGGGCATGCCAGTCAGGTGGCAAGGGCCAGGAAGGATCCCTTGGGGAGGCAAAGCGTGGATCCAGCACTGCCCTCCGTTCAGCGAGGGCCGAAGACCACTCGCCAACAGATTCAAGGCTTTCAGCCAGCTGACGGCGGAGTTCTGGGTTCTTTGGTTCGAGAATAACGGCCAGGTGCGCAGCCTGGACTGCTATTCCAGGTTCACCTGCCAGTCGGGAGGCAAGAGCCAGGCTGGTGAGCGTTTTTATATCGTTAGGGCTCAAGGCGTGTGCCAGACGGGCAGCCCGCAAGGCCTCAGCCGGAGAGGACAGATCGAGCAGGAGGGTAACCAGGCGATTGAGCAAGGGTTCCAGGGAACCGTGCTGCGGGTAACATGAAATATCACCAGATGGAGTCCCCGTCTGTCCATTGGCGGGTATGCCGAGCTGTTCTTCCAGGGAGTAGAGAACCTGGTGGGCAGCGTGACGAGCATTAGAGAGATCTCCCTTTTGCGCAGCCAGGTATGCATTAGCGAGCTGTTGAGCGGGTTGTGCAACGTTTATGTCGTCCTTCGGCAGGAGCTCGAGAACAGCCTCTGATTGGCCATTCTCTAAAAGTCCGAAAAGAAGACTGTTGGGTGGAACCGCTCCATTCGACTTGGAGAAAACCTCTTGCCAGATTTTCAGGGAAGCCTGAATGTCGCCATTGGCAACGACGGCGTCTGCCAACTGGCTGGCGATTTCAACCTGAATTTTGTTCACCTGTCCCAAGGCTGAAGAGCGGAGTGAGGCGGACTGATCAAGCTGGCCGGCATAGGCATGCATGTCTGCCTGGAAGAGCTGGCCGGCTAGCTGATCGATTTGAATATTGGCATAGTTAACCTGAGGAGAAGCCGGAAGCGCTGGGTGGAGTTTTAGCCACTGACGAGCCAAGCGAACGGCCATCTCAGGCCGGTGTAGGTTAAGCGGGCGGATCAGGGAGGCGCTTTCCGGAAGATCCAGGTCGGTCAGGAGGGAGAACAGGATTTGCTCCTGCCTGGCGGGAGGGAGCGGATTGCTCAATACAGCGTGCAGCACCAGATTGAACAACGCAGGCGGAGACCCAGCCGAGACCAGGACCTTCAGCAGGTCAATGGGATCGCCAGCCAGCCCAAAAATGACCGCCAGAGGCGTGGACCAGGTGGTGAAGAAGCTTGGACTATCTACCGGGACCAGGCTTAGATCGCTGGTCAGATCCGACCAGGAACTGGAGAGGTGCCGATGTTCGCACAAGGCGAGGGCCAGCAGCCCTGCATTAGCCAGGTTTAGGTCAGGTCCACCAGTTACTGCAGGCCCTTTCCGGATCAATTGTTCATACGCCTGCAATGCTTTGTGGCGCAGGATGCCATCCGGTTGAAGGGGTTGATCAAGCGACAGAGATGCCAGGACAGCAGGGCTCCAGGCTTCAGGCTTACCAGCCAGGCTGGAAATTGCCTTCTCGACTAAGGCAGGCTCCTGCAAGGCGGCCCAGACCAAAGCATCCTGGCGCAATGCACAGATCACCCAGGGCCAGGAGGATTCCGGCAGGTTGGCTTTTAGAGCTACGATGAGGGTAGAGTGGTCGGCCATGAGTTCACCGCGGTCGAATAATTAAAATGGAATATTGGTAGGTTCAACCCTCAGGATCAGCCAACAGGAGGCGACCATCAGGATAAAGCCCAGGACAGAGAGGAACACCCCAACTCCAGAGGTCGTGCGTACCAGATCGTTAGTAGCGCTCAACAATGAGGTGGCATTGCCGATCAGGCCGGCGACTTCCTCGGCCAGCCCCTTTTTTGCCAGTTGAGCGGTCTGGTTTGCCAGGTTACGCACCTCCCGACCAGTCGAGCGGGCTACCAGGATAAATACGCCAATGATGAGGGCGATCCCTCCAAACAAAAAGAGGCCCAGCGCCATGGCAAGTTTTATTTCGAGCAAGGGAATCACAGTCATGTTGGCTCCTTAAGGTTCAAGGGAAGAGGTAAGGGGGAACTCACAATGCAGACCGAGGCGGCTGCCTGGCTCGGTCGACCAGTCCTGAGGGGCTTGGGTAAGGTCCAGGTCGCTTCGCAGGTGAGGCGCGAGCAGGCTTAATCCCTGGATCACCTCTTCCTGATGGAGAGAGGCGGCTCGAAGGCAGGCAGCTTGCAGTAACGCGGCCTGACCGCCGGCCGAAGCGGACGGATCATCCCAAAGCGTCAGGGAAACAGGAGCGCCTGACCCATCTAGCAGGCGACCGTCAATGACCACGCCTCCGAGGAAATCCAGAATGGCAGCCCACCCTGCTTCATCGATCACCAGGTAGTTGTTCCACCAGGTTTCTTGTCCCAAGAGGTCAAAGAAAGCCTGGTTTGGTGTGTCATTAGCGTCAAGGGAAAAATCCTTTGCCAGGGCCTCGTGATCCGATTTATTGTTCTCGAGAATATCGGGATAGATTGGAAATAAAGTGAAAGTGGACTGGCCCGGGAAGAAGCTGACCAACCAGACGCTTTCCAGGCGCGGCGAAGGTGAAGACAAATCATCGATGCCGATCACCAACAGGTTTCGCTGGCCAGTAGCAGGGGGTGACAGGGGGACCGGTGAGAAGCCCGGGATCGCCAGACCCTGGAATCGAGAATTATCCCCCTGCCCGAGGATAATACTTAAGACCAGGGCGCTTGTAACCCAGCCCAGGGCGCGTCTCCAATTGAATGTGCGCATGAAGACAGTCAGGCGCGGCGTAAGATCATTGATAACCCAAGCAATCAGTGATTGAATGCCGCGCGATTCAGTCAGCAGTCCAATGACGAAATGCCAGAAACTGAGTTCGACGCGCATAGGGAGGTATTTGAGGTTCATCGATGGAAGCGTGAAACGGGGAATGTGAAGCATGAGGTCTGTTTACCGGGAGGTGGTGACTTTGAGGATGCGTCCCTGGGCGCTGGCTATCACGCGCACGATGCGAAGGATAGACTTGCCATCTGGTGACTTCACCGAGCCGCGGAATGTGATCAGGTAGGTCGGGTCGGTGCTCACGGATTTGGCTTGCGGGGCAGATTGGGCCTGCACCTTGGGCTGGCTGCCGGCAACTTCCGGGAAGCGGCGGTAAATTTGGGAGGAGATTGATTTGAGGTGTTTGGCGTCCATGGGCAGTCCTTGAAGTGTGAAACGTGATTCGTGAAACGTGAAGAGTGAAGCAATAGGTCGGTTTAGTTCGGCAGGCGGGCTCGCCGGCGCAGGAAGGCGGGAAGATCTAGATCGTTAGAGGCGGTATGCGCCAAATTCAACGGTAAGGATTCGACCGGGTGGGCGACGAGGGAGGGGATTGATTGAGACATAGTCGCTGGCTGATCCTGGAGGACGGATGGCATCACTTTTTGGACTGCAAAACCGGGCATTACTGTTTCCAGGGAAGGCGCACCCAACCCCGTGACGACCAGGATCACCTGAGCGCGGTCCGACATGCGTTCATCATGTGTCACACCCATTACGATTTCCACCTGCGGACCGATCTGATTGTGTATCTCGGTCAGGACTTCGCTTACTTCCAACAGGGATAGCTCCTCCCCGCCGGTGAAATTAGCGATGATCCCAGCCGCTTGATCAATCGAGACGGAGTCAAGCAGCGGGTGATGGAGAGCCTGTTCAAAAGCATGCCGCGCTTTGCCTTCCCCATGCCCCTGGCCGATGGACATCAGCGCGCCACCGCCGAGCTTCATTAACCGGCGGACGTGCGCGAAGTCGACATTGATCAGCCCAGGTTCGGTGATCAGCTCGGTGATGCCCTGGACCGCTTGACGCAGGACATCATCGGCCAGGCGGAAGGCAACCTCCAAGGGCAGATTGCGGGGTGCGACATACAGCAGACGGTCATTGGGGATGGCGATCAGGGTATCGGTATGGGGGCGCAAGTTAGCCAAGCCTTCAGCGGCGTTACGCTGGCGGCGGCCCATTTCGAATGAGAAGGGAGTGGTGACGATTGCGATTGTCACTGCACCGATGGAGCGCGCCGCGCGGGCAGCAACGGAAATGGAACCTGTGCCGGTGCCGCCACCCATCCCGGCGGTCAGGAACACCATGTCAGCTCCTTCCAGAGATTTGGCGATCTCGCGCTCGCTCTCTTCTGCGGCAGCCTGGCCGACTTCGGGTTTCCCTCCCGCCCCCAAGCCGCGCGTCACGTGCGGCCCGAGCAAGATTTTCGTTGGAGCCAGCGAGGCCTGGAGCGCCTGGTGGTCGGTATTCGCGGTGATAAATTCGACCCCGCCAATGCCCAGCTCAATCATGCGGTTGACGGCATTGCAACCGCCTCCGCCGAGACCGAGCACTTTAAGCACTGGCAGCGGGATGAGTGATAAGAGAGATGGGGTTAATTGGGTCATCGGAATTCTCCTGTTATCGATCTGCCAATTGTGTTGCAATACTCATGCCATCTCGGCCGATTCGTTCGACGCAGCACCCAGCGGCGCGGAGTCCATCCAGGACGGATTCTGGGAAGTCGTACGGGCTGCCGACGACTGTGATGCGGGCAGCCAGGGCTGCCTCTGCCAGAGAAAAGCCGACAGTTGGGAGATACTTCTTAATGAAAGGTCGGGCAGCATTTATATGCCAGTCAGCGACACCCCAATCATACGAAGGCAGTAGCAGATAATGGGAAAGTGGGTGGGGAAATTGCGTGGCTGATGAGGGTTTTTGACCTGAAATAGTACGCGCTCGAGCCAACCCGATCTCCAACTGGCGCATGGCACGCAGGACGGGGAGGTGATCGCCATTGGGTTGGAACCAGGCTTCGGAGAGATACGGGCTCCGGGAATCGGCCGCTAGCAACCAATAATTACCGCCTAGCACTTGAGGAGGCAAAGGATCGAGGAGTTCTGCGGGGATCTGATCTTGCCCATTGGATGTAGCCGGTATAGCCAGGGCTTGGGCCATAGCCAGGATCCTCCGAGTGTAGGTGTCTTCCACGAGTCCGGCAGAAATGGAGTTGCAACGTTGACAACCAAGGCCGAGCAATAACAATGGGCTGGCTCGACCGATGACCGCCTCGGAGATGGCGATGTACCAATCGTAAATGCAAAAGCCGCGCTGGTCCTGGCAGCCCGAGGGGGTGAAATACGGTCGCGCGGCTGGCCAGCGTTCGGGACCGCCGCAACCCCAGTTGAGCGGACGATCCCCGGCATGGGCAAATGCGGAGAGGACAAGGCTTTCGAGCAGCTGGTCATGCCCCCGGCGGTCAATCGCCTGTAAAGCTGCGCGCAGAAAAGAGGTATCCCAGTAATCTCCACCTGGTGTAAGGGGAGGAAAGACCGGTACCAGACCCTCTGCCGAGGCAGCGCCCGCCAGGGGGAGAAAGCGGTCCAGGAAGCGTTCTACCAGATCGTTTTGCGTCCAGGCTGTGGTAGACCAGGCAGCACGGCTGTTCGGCCGATTAAAAAATATGACATAATGGATACCCCACCGAGAGTATATGGATAAAAGGCTCTGCAATTCTTGAGCCGGGGGAGATGAATCGAGCGAGAAAGGAAAATGCAGAATGGGCTCAATACCCTCTGAGAGCAGGCCATCCAGGAAAAGCTCGGGTATAGCCCGGCTGGAAGGCGCTACCAGAGTCAGCCAGGTCGCGCCGAGAGAGCGCAGACGGGGGAGCCATAGGCGTAAGTCGGTCTCACGGAAGTGGTTGGTATCAGGGAAATAATGGAAACCCAAGCGGGTGTTATGAGGCGGAACTGGGAAAGTGGGCATGGGCTCGCTCCTGGCAAGGATGGTGCAAGAGGTATGCCAGGATGGAGCAGAATTTAGGATTTTGGTTGGGACAACTCAGGAGGGAGGTGGGAGAGGTCGATGGCGGGGTCGTCGCAGAAGAGCATCGCCCGTTCGATCACGTTACGCAGTTCGCGAACATTGCCCGGCCAGTCGTAAGCCATCAGGGCTTCCATTGCGCGGGGAGTAATGTCAGTGATGTTTATTCCCATACGCGGGTTATTCTGGCGGATGAAAAGGCCTAACAGCTCTGGGATATCTTCTTTCCGCTGCCGTAAGGGTGGGATGTGGAGATCGACCACCTTCAGCCGGTAGTATAGATCTTCACGGAACTCACCCCGGGCGATCAGTTGGGGTAAGTCACGGTTAGAAGCCGCAATCACCTGAACGTCGACTTTAATCAGGTTAGTTCCCCCCACCCGGCGGAAGCTGCGCTCTTCCAGCGCACGCAGCAGTTTAGCCTGAATATCCTGTGGAGTAGAGGCGATCTCGTCTAAGAAAAGGATGCCTTCATCGGCGATTTCCATCAGGCCAGGCTTACGCTTCTCGGCGCTGGTGAAAGCCCCAGGTTCGTAGCCAAACAGCTCCGATTCGAGCACAGTGGTCTGGATAGCAGGGCAGCTCACGTCGATGAAGGGCTTTTTTGCGCGTGGGCCCATTTGGTGCAGGGCTCGCGCCAGGACTTCTTTGCCTGTCCCTGTCTCACCGGTGATCAGGACTGAGACCGAGGTGGCGGCAGCACGCTGGGCGTGGTCGAGCAAGGTGCGCATCACAGGGCTTTTTCCGACAATAAAGTTGAGCTGCTTATGTTGAGCTTCGCGCAAGTGTGCCAGCTCACGCCGCATTGAGATGACCTCACCGGCGCGCAAGATGGAATTTTCTAATTGGGTCAATTCGATCGGCTTTTGGAGGAAATCGTGGGCGCCATTCTTCATCGCCTCGACAGCCATGTCTACATCACCATAGGCCGTGATCAAGATGATAGGTGGGCGGAGCGGCATAGAAAGGGTTTCTTCCAGCAAGGAGGGGCCATACCCGTCTGGCAGACGCACATCCAGCAAGATGAGATCAGCGCTGCCCCGGCGGAGGTGTTCACGCGCTTCACTTAGGGTTGAGGCGCCAAGGACTTCATAGCCGCGGGTTGAAAGGAAAGATCCAATGTTGAGGCGGGCGTTTTCTTCGTCGTCAACGATCAGGATGGTAAGGCTCATTTGTGGATAGGTTCCTTTCCCAACTCTCCATTCTCAACCAGCGGTAGGATCACCTGGAACACAGTTCCACCGGGGACGCTGGAGACACCGATCGTGCCTTTATGGTGGTTAACGATGCGCTTGGCGATGGCTAGACCCAGCCCAGTACCATTGCGGTTGGTAGTGAAGAAAGGCTCGAAAATGCGCTCACGGATTTCGTCAGGGATGCCCGGCCCATTGTCGACTACACTGACCTCGACCTGATCACGCCCCCCAACCGGAGAGGCAGCCCGGATGAAGACTGCCAGGCGGCCTCCGGAAACCCTCATCGCCTCTACCGCGTTGCCGATCAGATTATTGAAGACCTGTTCCAGGGCACGTGGATCGCCGACGATGGTCGATCCTTTGGCAGAGACTTTAAACTCATGCTTCACGTTGAGGTGTGTCAGGCGAGGTCTCCAGCGTTCTAACAGGTTGGCGAGCAACTCGCGCAGCTCAACGGGCTGCATCTTATTCTCGGGTGGTCGCGAAAAAGCCAGCACGGATTGCATCAGGTGAGCCAGGCGATTGCAATCCTGGCTTAAGCGGGCGATCACTTCCTGGTTAGGATCGTCAGGAGGGAGGTTCAAGGCCATCAATTGCAGGCCAGTGCTGATATTGTTGATCGGATTGCGCACTTCATGGGCAAAGATAGCGGTCACTTCGCCCAGCAGGGCGCGTTGTTCAAGCTGTTGGTTGCGTACCTGAAACTGCTCATGTTCACTTAGATCACGGGTAAAGATCAACACCCCGTCGAGCTGTTCTTGGGTGGTCAGGGGGAGGATGCGGACGTGGGCTGGGAATGCTGATCCGTCACGGCGATGGAGCCGAACCTCGCCCAGGTTTGAGATAGGGACTCCCTGCTGGGCAGCTTGTAAAGCGGGGACCAAGTTATTTGCGCCAATCACCACATTGCTCACCGGTTGACCACAAACCTCATTAGCCGCATAGCCAAAAATGGCTTCAGCAGAGGGATTGAAATCTTCGATAGTCAGGTCAGGTGAGAGCAGGAGCACGGCTTCCGAACTGGCCTCTTTCAACATTTCACCGATCGCCAGGGAACGATTCTTCCGTTCTCCTTCATCCAGGAGATGCGCCCGAAATGTATGATGCTGAATGAGGCCGGTGAGGGAGCTGCAAAGGATGCTGAGTAGGGGCAAGTGATTTTCCGGTAAAGGTTCTTCTGGGGAAGCGATGACCAGCAAGCCAATCAGCGCTTCAGGATTGCCGAGGGGTGCGTTGACCAGGTATGCCCATTTAGCTGCGCGGGCGGCGCGCTGGAGGGAATTCGTAGTCCGTTTGCCAGGCACCCAGGCAACTGGCTCACGCAAGGTGCTGATTTCACTGATGGGGAGCTGGATGGGAAGCGTTACCGGTTCTCCCAAGGTATGAGCCAGTTTTAAAGCCGGTTCACAAGCTTGTACCAGGTAAAGCGCCAGGAGCGTTGCTCCGGTGAGACGCGCACCCGCCATTAAGGCTTGTTGGATGGCGCGCTCGACATCAGAATCCTGCCCGGAACGGGCGAGGGTATTGAGATCTTCGAGGCGCTGCGCATGGCGCTGGAGTTCGGCTTTTTGCTGTTTATGCAATATGAGCGGTTCCAGGGCAGCCAGCTCCCAAACGCCTTGCGCATCGAGACGCGCAAGACTGACCAGAACTTCTACTCCGGAGCCATTGCGCATGGCGAGCGAGGCGGTAAAAGACTGCAAATTGCCGCTTGTCTCTGACTGGAGTTGGTGTCCGGATAATGCTGGCAGGAGATCGGACACCGCCTGCGCGGTGAGTTCAGCGCGGGTAAAGGCAGTTAGCTCTGTAGCTTTAGAATTGGCCAGCAAGACGCGATTGTGGGGCAGGTCAAGCAGCAAAGCAGCCTGGGGAAACAGGTCAAGCAGGCTTTCAATCTCTGCTAAAGTTGGTTGATTTTGGCGGTGGATGGATATGGTCGGGATTTGAAACGATTTATGAGTTTTCATGCTTTTGATGGTTTTGTCGTAAGTGGGAGGGTAAGATACCCTCCATGGCGCGGTACTTAGCGACAGTTCTGCGGGCAACTGAATACCCCAGGCGGTTGAGCAATTCGACGATCTCGCTGTCGCTGAGCGGATTAGTTTCCTGGGCGATGATCTGTTTCAAGGCGGTACGCACATTTAGGCTGCGGTCGAAAAATTTTGCCAGGGGGACGATGTGACCATTCGGCAGCTGGACAGTTTTGCTGGCCACGGCGCGCGAGATTGTTGATTCGTGCAACTGGAGCTCGTCCGCCAAGCAAGCGCGGGTGAGGGGTTGGAGGTACTCGTCCCCGTGCAGGATATATTCGCGCTGGAGAACGACAATGCGAGCGATCAGGCGGACAACCGTGTGGGTGCGCTGTTGCAGGCACTTAACTAACAATTCTGCGTGTTCCAGGTCAGACCGCCATTGGTCTGCTCTATCGGTTGGAGCCTGGTTCAACGCCTGGCGGAATAGGGGATTGATGCGCAACATACCCGCGTAAGGTGAGACGACTTCAACCACCAGGATCGGCTCTGAGGATTCGGTGAGCGGGGTGATCACCACGTCTGGAAAAGTGTAAACCGGTGGTGAATCACCCTTTCCTTGGCGGATATCGCCCCAATAAGCGCGCCCAGGGAAGGGATTCAGGTTGTCGCTGATAAAGCGGGCGAGCTGTTCCGCTTGGCGAGAGGGGGCGCCAATTAAGTGTCCCAATTCAACGTATTGGTGCCGGCTGAGTAAATCCAGGCCGATGCGGATGGCTTGTTCCGCCAAGGGCGGGACCGGTTGCGTCTCGGCGAGTACTTTTAGTTGAGCCAGCAGGGCCTCTTGGGGAGAGGGGGAACCAACTCCAACTGGATCTGCGCGCTGGATCAAACGTAAGACAGACTCTAGGCGCGAGAGCGGGATATGGTGATAGCGCGCTACCTCCACGAGAGGCACCTGGAGCAAGCCGTCTTCGTCCAGGTTTGAAAGGATGTAGGCTGCCAGGCGGCGGTCATCCGGGTGCAGCTCGGGGGCGATCTGGCGTAAAACGTAAGTAGGCAGATCTTCGGTGGATTGAGGCAGGTTATCTTCTAGGAGATCTTCCTGGATAGATACACCCGGTCGATAGAAATCCTGACGTGGAGAGACAAAGATGATCGGTTTATCCGTGCTGTGGTTTTGGCAAGCATTGCAGCGCGGGCAGGGGCCGGATTCTAATGACGGTCGCCCGCATTGTGGACAGCATCTGGTGTCCTTGATCTCCAGGGCGGGGTTGCTTGCCAGATCGGCTTCGATCTTTTGATCGAGCTCTGCAGCATTCAATTCTAGCAACGCCATGGTTTGGGCCAGATGGGCGGTTGTCAGGGGGCGGAGAGCTGTTGTTGGGCGGAGGTGAGGAGCTTGGAACATGGGCATTTAACGTTGCAAGATTCGTGCCTGACCTCGATATGCAAATTATAAATGGTTTGTCGAGAAAGTGGGAAAGACCTGACATTTTTATAAGGAAAGCCGGGAAAGAAGGACCCAGGGATTGGGTTTAATTACTGGGCGGTGGCGCGACTTGCACCAAGGTGGTCGAGCCATCCTCAGCGGTGAGCATGACATCGATATGCCGAGCGCCGTCACTGGGGACCAAGATGTAACCGCGACAGCTGCCCACCCACTGGTTTTCAACGCCGAGATGGGGATACAAGGTACAATCAGAAGGCGGTTCTTGATTCTCCGTGTTCAAGGGTTGGTCGCCGATGCGCCATCCGGCCAACTTCCACCGTTCAGCGACAATTTGGAGGGAGGCGACGAACACAGTGCCCTCGAATGCGACCATGTTTTGCGGAGTACTCGGGCTGCTGCTGGTTAGCGAGTCGTCAGGGGGAGTCGGCGGCGGTTCGGATGCGGTTATTGGTTGAGATGAGGGCGGCGCGCTATCGCCGATGTCTTCGGCAGAGGCGGAAGCCCCCAAATCTTGCCAGGTTGAACAAGCCGGCAGGATCGCCAGGGCTAGCATGGCCAGGCTGATCATGATTATTTGTGAGTGAAGGGTTTGCAGTTTCACGTCAGTCTCCGGTCGGATTGGAGGAAATTGGTTACTAACCGGTGACTATCAGGGATGCAAGTTTCAGGCCAAGCTTTCAGCGAGATCGAACATAAGTTGACTTCCTTCGGGTGGTTGTGATTCGAACAGGGCTGCCGTTTTCGCAGGCAGCCCTTGTTCATCGGGTACCCCCACCGCGACTCGAACGCGGGTTTCTACCTCCGGAGGGTAGCGCTCTATCCACTGAGCTATGGGGGCGGTAAGATTTATTTTATCATATGGCGCAACTTGAGCTAAGTACCTATTCGTCAAAGATCAAATGAGAACGATGGATGCGGGTGGATTCAGGGGAAATACCCAGGGCAGCCAGAACTTCCTCGGGGCGACCGGTCGCGGCTTCCCGAGCAGATAGTCGCATCGCTATCCGAGAGCGGCCCTGCTCGTCGGGCAGAAGCAGGGAAAGGGTTTCGATCAAAGGACGCAAATCGTATGGCTTGCCGCGCCGCTGGCGAGGGAGACTTGAATCGGAAAGCCTGCTTTCTAGGCACACCTCCAGGTTCGGTACGGATTCTAATAGAGTGATGACATATTCGGCTGAGCGGACTTGGGTTTGCAGGGGAGGTTTTGTAGAATCGATCTCGGTTACGTTGTGAATTTGCAATCCGGGCGGAGCAGCTTTTTGCATGGCTTCCAGGATTTGAGTGATTGAGAGGTCGGTTTCAGCGAACCAGGCATCCAGTACCTCACTATCACTGGTGAATCCCAATGGTAAAGCGGAGGCGAGTTGAAGCTTCGGGCGGGGGTTAAAGCCCTGACTATAAACGAGGGGCAGGCCAGTGCGGCGAATGGTGCGCTCCCAGGTCTTGTGCAGGTCAAGATGGGAGGTGTAGCGCATGGCGTCTGTTTTGGCGAAAGAAATGCGAAGACGCATGGCGATTTTAGCGGTAGGCTGTGGGCGGTTAGCAATCAGCAGTCAAACATCAGCCCAGTGCTTCACTCTTGGTAAGATCTTGCGCCTTCATCTGTGGTCTAGGAGAGACATCGGGGCATTTCCAGATATCGCCCGGGTGTTGGCGGCGGACTCCAGCAAAGGCGGGTAAAATGCCGCAAGCGAAGCAACCCTGGCGGCAATCATCGAGTGTTTCTTCGCGCTGGCTGCGCAGGTAATCGTCGAACAGGAATTTCTTGCGCAGAGTCGTGCTGATATGCTCCCAGGGGAAAGTCTCGAACGGTAGTCGCTGGCGATGGGTGTAAAAGGCAGGATCCAGGCCAGTTTCGGTGAAAGCGTCCATCCAGGCCTGGTAATTAAAGCCATCTTTCCAGGCATCGAAGCGGGCACCGCGCTGCCAGGCAGCAAAAATGACCTGTGCCATGCGCCGGTCGCCACGCGAAAGCCAGGCTTCCAGCAGAGTCTCTTCAGGAGGCGTCCAGGTCAGCTTCAAGCCAGGGGTGTGCATCTGGCGCTTGAGTAAACCTTGCTTGGCGCGGATATTCTCGATCGTCTCGGACGGGACCCATTGGAAGGGAGTATGCGGTTTAGGGACAAAGGTGCTGACGCCGGCGTGCACGGTGGCACGCCCTCCGAGAACTTTGCGCCCCTCGGCGAGCACAGCCTTGCACAGATCGGCGACGGCCTGCACATCCTCCATTGTCTCAGAGGGATGGCCGATCATAAAGTAAAGCTTGAGCGTCGGCCAACCGCGGGAGAAGATGGCGCGCGCCGTTTCCATGAGCTGCTCTGTGCTGACCGGTTTGTTGATGATGCGGCGCATACGCTCGGTGGCAGCTTCGGGGGCGAGGGTGAACCCACTGCGGCGCTCATCCATCACGGCGTCCATCAAATCGACGGAGACGGTCTCGATGCGTAAAGATGGTAATGAGATTGAGAGATGGCGGCCAACGAAGCGCTGGTTGACGGTTTGCACCAGATCAACCACCTGCGTATAGTCAGAAGAAGACAGGGAGAGCAAACCGATCTCTTCGAAGCCGGTCTGGGCGATGGCCTGTTCGACTGCGTTGACGATCTCGTCCATTGGGCGTTCACGCACTGGGCGGGTGATCATCCCGGCATGACAGAAACGACAACCGCGCGTGCAGCCGCGCATGATCTCGATCGGGATGCGGTTGTGCACTGTGTCGATATAGGGAACGATAAAACGCGTCAGCGGTGGTGGCAATTGGGCTACAATGCGCTTGATCACCGGGTTGGCGGCCCCTTCCCACAGCCTTTCCATGCGTGAAAAGGTGCCATCTGAGTTGTAATGAGCCCGGTAGAAGGCTGGGACATAGACGCCTTGAATCCCTGCCAGGGAATGCAACAGGTCTTCTCGGTTTACTTTCTGCTCACGCCAGGCCTGGTGGACGGAGACGATCTCGTGGATCACCTCTTCGCCCTCGCCGATCACAAAGGCGTCGATGAAGGCGTGCATCGGTTCGGGATTGAATGCAGCGTGGCCGCCGGCGATAACCAGGGGGTCTTTCGCAGTGCGGTCGGAGCTGAACAAAGGGATGCCGGCCAGGTCGAGGGCGTTGAGGGTGTTGGTGTAAAGGGTTTCATAAGGCAGGGAAAAGCCGACGATATCGAAATCGATGAGTGGATGTTTGCTCTCCAGGGAGAAAAGCGGGAGGCCAATACTGCGCATAGCCGTTTCCATGTCTACCCAGGGAGAAAAAGCGCGCTCAGCTAATACCTCGGGACACTGGTTGAGTAAGTCATAAAGGATCGCCAGTCCCAGGTTGGACATGCCCAGGTCGTAAATGTCAGGGAAGACCAAGGCGACCCGTGTTTTGACGCTGTCCCAATCTTTGACGACCTGGTTGAGCTCGCCACCAGTGTAACGTCCAGGTTTCTGGACGGTGGGAAGCAACCGTTCGAGTCGAGAGAGGATTTCGGAAGGAGCCAACACCAGTAAAACTTTTAGCCAGGAGAAATGAAAAAAATATCGATCCAGGGGGATTATAACAAAGAATGATTCAAGAATTGAGACGATTGCATCCCGAGGTAAAACTCAGTATACTCTGGGGCAGCATGATAAAGGCGTTCCTCCAATTCCAAGCTCACTTGCGATCACCACTTTACCGCAGTAGCTATGCACTGATGCTCGGCTCGGCGACGACGTCGATGCTGGGCCTGGTGTACTGGGTGCTGGCGGCGCGTTTCTACAGCCCACAGGAGGTCGGGTTGAATTCTGCGATGCTGTCGGGGGCGATGTTCCTCTCGGGGGTTTCGCTGCTCAGTTTGGATGGGGCATTGGTACGTTATGTGCCCATTGCCGGGATCGCCACCCCCCGCTTGGTGGGGACGATTTACCTGGTGTGCATGATCGGGTCAGCCCTGGCGAGCATGGCCTTCCTGGTGGGGATACGCAGTTGGTCTCCGCAGCTCCGATTCTTGGTGTCTAGCCCCTTGACGATATTATTCTTTACCCTGGCAACTATGGCCTGGAGTGTCTTCACTCTGGAGGACAGCGTTCTGGCTGGACTGCGCGAGGCGATCTGGGTGCCAATTGAGAACACGATCTTTGCGTTGGTCAAAATCGCCTTATTAATAGTTTTTATCGGGAACTTCAGGCAGCTGGGCATCTTCGCCTCCTGGATGGTGCCTGTGATCGCCTTGCTCCTGCCGGTCAATCTGTTAGTCTTCAAGCGTTTGATCCCCCGCCATATCCACACCACTGCCGAGCGGACACGCCCTCGTCTACCAAACCAGGTGATTAAGTATGTCAGCGGAAATTACGCTGGGGCGTTGTTTTTCCTGGCATTCACCACGCTGCTGCCGGTATTAGTCACCGAGCAAGCAGGGGCGCAGGCCAACGCATATTTCTACCTGCCCTGGACGATCATGAATGCTTTGCAACTGGTTTCGATGAACATGACCACTTCGTTTACGGTTGAGGCGACGATTGAACGCACGCAACGAAATGCGTATTTTCGGCGGAGCCTGATCCACACCGCCAAGTTGATCACGCTGGTTCTCTTAGTGGTCTTACCAGGAGCGCCGTATTTCTTACTAGTTTTTGGGCCGGATTATTCCGAGCAAGGGACAGGATTATTGCGCCTGCTGGTTCTGGGAGCGATCCCCAACCTCGTGGTCTGGCTTTACCTGGGGATGGGGCGCGTGCAGAACCAAACCCTGGGGATCGTCCTGGTGCAAGGCACGCTGTGCGCATCGATGCTCAGCCTGACCTATATTTTGCTGCCGCGCCTGGGGATTAATGGGATCGGGATCGCCTGGCTGGCGAGTCAGTCGCTGGTAGCTGTGGTATTGGTAGTCTCTGTATTAAGGCCGGTCTTATGGGAAAGAGTTTAGTACTATTCAAAAACCCAGGGGTCAAGGGATCGCTCCCAGGAAACTAATTCGGAAGGTTGGAACCATAAGGCAACCTCAACCTCGCCGTTCTCGACCGTGTCGGAAGCGTGAGTCAGGTTGCGACCGACCTCCAGGGCAAAATCGTGGCGCAGAGAGCCGGGGGCAGCCTCGCTGGGTCGCGTGGCACCCATCGTCTGGCGCACAGCGGAGATAGCGTTAGGGCCCTCCCAGACCATGGCCATGACCGGGGCGGAGGTGATGTAGCGGATCAGACCGTCATAAAAAGGCTTGCCTTTGTGAATGGCGTAATGTATCTCAGCAAGTTCCTGGCTGACTGACATAAACTTCGCCCCGACCAGTCGCAGGCCACGCCGCTCCAGGCGGGAGATGACTTCTCCGACAAGGCCGCGCTGCACGCCGTCGGGCTTTACGAGTACGAGGGTGCGTTCCAAGGAAGTCCTCCAGTAACGATGTTTTTTTGTTAGCGAAGCAATTCCTCCGCCCGATTATACGCATCCAACGCTTCTTGCAACCGGTCCGCGCGCAGGTATGCGTCGCCCAGCGTCTGATAAAGGGTCGGGTCGACCGGGTGGAGAAGGAGGGCTTCCTGTAGGTCCTTGATCACCAGATCGAGGTGCTGATCTGTGCGGATCAACTCTGAATATTGATCGACCGCAGCGGGGAGATTGCCGGAGGTGAGGCTGCTCCAGGCCTCCACGAGCTGGGCTGGAACGGTAGGGGAAGGGGCGGGGGCGGCTTCGGCAACAACTTCTACCGTAAGCCAGCGTTTGAGCTCAGCGACTGTCTCGGGAGTGATGCCGGAGACTTCCGCCAGACCATCGAGGCTGGTGAAGGGTCCGGTAGCTTCGCGCTGGGAGACAATGTTCTGAGCCAGGATGAAGCCGAGCCCGGGAATGCGTTCCAGCTGGGCCAGGGATGCGGCGTTGACGTCCAACCGCTCGCCTTCAGATGGTTCTGGGATTTCTCCGGCAGGGATAGCCGGCGGGAGCCAGGTGGGGGCTTCTTCGACGACAGCCGGGGCCGGCTCTTCGGCGAATTCGCGCAGCCATTCGGGGAGTTCGGCTTCGGCCTCGGGGGCAAGCTCTGGTTCGGGCGAGTAGAACTCCTCAGAAACTGGTGCTTCCGCGATGAATTCAGGAATCTGCGTCCCGGCGACCACTCCTTCCATTTCCTCTTCCTCGAGCGCCAGAGGCTCTACCTTTTTCATTTCGACCTCTGCCAGCCATGCGGGGATGGCGACTTCCTCTTCCTCCAGCTCAGTTGCAGTACCTTCTGCTTCTCCAATTAATTCACCAGCTGCCGGTACTTCGGCGACCTCCTCCTCTTTGAGCTCAAGTGTTGGACCTTCGCCTTCCTCAACTAATTCGCCAACTGTCGGTTCTTCGGTGATTTCCTCTTCATGTTCAAGGCCTGTGACCGGGACTTCCTCGGCAGCCTCGCTGACCTTCTGCACCCATTCAGGCGGTCCGGTGAGGCGTTCTTCCGGGCGGGTGAGCATCTCTTCCTCGAGCGCCCCCTGACGTGCAGCCAGGCTTTCCAGCCAGGCGATGGCGGCGTCTTCCTCCTCAACAGAGACAGGCAATGCTTCTTCAGTCACTTCAGGCAGGATAGCCGGCAACGCGCCTGGCTCTGAAGGGACTTCTTCGGCAATGAGCGGCTCTTCAACAGGGAATTCTTCAATCTCAGGAAGGGCTTCTTCTGCCTGTGGGGCTGGCGGTTCTATACTACTGATGCGCAAAGGCTGGGTGTCGCCTTCGATCGGCGCTTCCTCGGTTTGCAAGGCTGGCAAATCGGGCATATCATGCGCGTCTTCGATTTCCTCGGCAGCCATGGCGGAGGCCAACCAGTCAGGGATCTCGCTAGCTCCAACCCAGGTCTCTTCAGGTTCGAGATCGAGAGGTGCTACGGCCGGCAGCTCGCTGGATGGGGTGAATTCTTCACGGGGAGCACTTATTTCGATCTCACGCAGCCACTCGGGGATTTCCGCCGGGGCTAGCTCGACTTCTTGGTCGGCAAAGACATCTTCCGCTCCTGAAGGAGGAATTTCTTCTGCGAGTTCGGCTCCTTCGGGGACTGTCGATTCCAGGTCTTTTAACCACCCGGGTACATCGCCGGTTTGTTCCTCCTGGGCCACGCCGCTGGTGACCGACAGCCAATCCGGGAGAGGTTCTTCGCCGCCAGGCGTTTCACCCATCGCCTGAGCTGGCTCGGCGAGCTCGGGTTCTTCTTCGCTGATCGATTCGCCTTCTTGAGATGCGTCGGACAATCCTGTTTCTTCGGGCGAGGGCAGCGGTATCTCGACTGGGGAGGGTTCGAAGGATTCTGCTTCAGCCTCGGGGGCCAGGAAACTCAGCCAGGAGGGGATCTCCTCCTCGGCAGGCGCTTTCGGTCCGCCGCCCTCCTGTTCGGTGATATCAAGCGGTGTTTCTGGCTCGCCTAGGCTGGGTTCCATAGTGCTCTCCAGCTCCGCGGGCTGTGATTCTGGAATTTCCCTTTCGACTTCGACTTCCCCTTCGCTCTGTTCAGGACTCTGGCCCAAAGCAGGTCCTTCCATCGTGGTCTCCTCGGCGATGGAGGAAAGCCATTCCGGAAGGGGTTCCTCTGTTGCGATCGGTTCTTCAATGGAAACGCCGAGAGACGCCGCCCATGCAGGTCGAGCTGGCAGGCCAGCAGCCTGGATCTCATCATATTCGAGGCGTTCCAGGGTAACCGCTTCGTCTACTACCTGTTCTAGGGTTGGAGCCGAAGGGGAAAGGTGGGCGGCATAGGGATCGAGAGCTTCGAGACGCTGGCGGTAAATCTGGGCTTCACTGGCGCGTTCGGTGCCAGGTAGGATATCAGCCAAGATCCGGTTGGCTTCCAGGCAGTTAGGAAGTTTGTTGAGCAAGGCGCTACAAGTCTCAGCAGCGGCAACACTCTGCCCGCTCAAGGCGTATATGGTCGCCAGGAGCACCTGCAGGTCTGGACGATGGGGGTCTTCACTAAGTGCGGCGCGCAGCTCAGTAATGGCTTGCGTGTAGAGGCGGCTTTTAGCTGACATGCGCGCCAGCGCGCCGCGCGTCAGTTGAACTTTGGGAGGGGTAAGTCCATCCCGGCGACCA
>DATDRM010000065.1:0-5257 GCA_035291705.1 Anaerolineales bacterium | reverse complement strand
AACCGCGAATTCCTTGCCGCGCCCATTTGACCAAGTCGGTATCACTGGGTTGGTTTTCCGTCGGTGAATCCATGTAATCGGTCACCAGGGCAAAGATAAGACCCGGGTCGGGGTTGCGCAGGTAGTGCTGCTCCAACTGCGCCACCAGCGAATCGATCTCATCCGGTCCAGAGAGCAAGGCCGGGATGACAACCATGGCCGCACACTCCTCCGGCACGCCCTGGCTGAAATCCATACGTGGTAGACCCTCAGGCTTGACGACCTGGGTGGCTGCATAGTTGACCAGGTCCACAGCAATTGTTAACGCTAGAACCAAGGCGAGAATGAAAACCAACAGAAGTTCTGCCGCCGGCGCCCCGACCATGGCGGCAAGGGCCAGAGGGATAATCATAAATCCCAGCGAGAGGCTTGCAATCGACCCCAGGTAAAGTTGGGTAGGGTGGCTACGGATGAAGCGATCCAACCGCCGCCAGCCTTTCGGAGTGTACCCAGCAGCCTGTTCCAGCGCCGGACGGCCTTGACCCAGAAGATAATACCCGATATGCGCGCCAGGTTGCGAGCGGAATCCATCCCAGCCGTCCAGCTGATATTTCAGGACTTTATGACCATCCGGATCTGGCGATTCTTGCGAGGCAGGCGCAGGATGCGGAGTAAGCTGGTCTACCCCGGTGCGTGCCAGGCTTACGGCACCTCGGGCGACTGCCAGTTCATCACCCTGCCCAGAATTGGCAATTTCTTCCACGGCTTTCCGGTAACGGTCGCGTGTCTCAAAGTCCATCCCGGCATACAGCCTGGCCGGGTCCTCGCGCAGGGTAAAATCAACCAGACTTAAGGTTTCAAAGAAGCGCTTCCAATCATAAACTGCCAGGGCTCGCAAGCTGCGGATACTGTTTTCCACAATGAGCTGGTCGTCGAGTTGCCCAGGGGACTTCAAGACGGGGGCAATCTCTGTAATCGCCTCCCCCGCGAGCTCTGTGAGCCGGGCAACCGCCGCCAAAAGGCATTCCAGAATCCCCAGGCGAAGCATGGTCGGCAGCGCCCACAGCTCACCCATCGTGAGCGGGAGCATTTCCTGGTAGGCTTCTACGAAGCGCTGGACACGCCTGAGGTCGAGCAGGGCATTCTCGGTTTGGATTATCTGTGTGGCAAGGTCGTAGATGCGCGGGTGCCCGGCTTGCAAGCTGGGGAGCTGGCGCTCATAGTGCGGCGGCAGATCTTGCTGCACTTCGCGGAGCGCCTGCGCCGCAATGTAATAGTTGTCCAGCAGCCATTCAGCAGCCGGCGAGAGCTGTCCAGCTTTCGAGGTTTGCGCTTGCAAGCGATTGGCAGCTTCTTTCAGTATTGAGGTAAAACGGGGGAGACGCGCCGACAAGAGCACTGCCGGGTGCGGTGAGCTGTGACCTGTACCAGACGAGCGGGTGCGTGCGCCGGGCGATACCTGGGCATGACGGCGGTGATCTTCAGCCAGCCAGCGACCTTGAGTCTCCAGGTTGACAGGCGGGTTGTCCGGCTGGGTCTCGGGCGGCGGCCCGGCCGGCATGATGGGAGCCTGATCCAGCACGGCCTAGCGGCCTCCGGTTTCACGGGCGGCGATCTCCGCCTGGGTTGGCTCAATCCGGTTGGTCGGCAGATCCTGCAGGATCAGCAGCGGTGTGCTGCCGTAAACGATGAAGCCGAGCCCCACGCTGCCATAGGGCCAGCGTGTGTCGCCAGAATAACCGTGGGCGCTTAAAATCGTCAGATCTACATTGTTCTCATCAGCGATCTGGTGCAAAGAGCGGCTAATACTAGGGCTGACCTCCAGTATCGTCTGGATGGGCATGTCTATCCGGGATTTCAGGTCTTCCAGATATTTGATCGCTTCGGCTCGATTGCGCTCCGTCAATTGGTTGACCAGCAGCAAGTCTTCCTGCGAAGCGGACGTCCGGCGAGGCAGTTCCGGCTGCCGAACAACGTGGGCAGCCAGGAGCTCGCTGCTGTGGGCACGTGCCAGAGATTCGGCTAACGTCAGTGACATTTCCGCTCGCTGGGAACCATCCAAAGGAAGGAAGATCTTGCGGTAACGCAGGCCTGTCAGATCTGCGGTCACGGGTTGGTAGGCTCGGATGATCATCAGGGAACGGTGGGCGCGCAGGATGACCTGCTGCACAACACTGCTGACATTCCACGGACTTAAACCGCTCTGCCCGTGGCTGCTCATCAAGATCAGGTCTGCATTCCAAGAGTGGGCAACTTCAATAATCTGTTCAGTGGCTCTGCCATCATAAAGATGCGTGGATACCCGCAGACCTGCATTCTGTAAGCGAGCAGCTATACCAGAGAGATAACTCACAGCCTCAGCTTTCCGGATCTGCCAATCCACGGGGTCAATCATGCGCAAGCGCGCCGTCACGCCAAAAGGCTCCGAGACGCGCAGCAACTGCACCTCTGGCTCACAAACCCGGGCAATCGCGACCAGATGCGGCAAAACACACTCCGCCAATTTTGAACTATCTAACGGGAGGAGGATCCGTTTAAACATCGCCCTTCCTCAAATAATGACACAAACCTTACGGAGAAAAGAGCCTGGCTTCCTGGCGCCGGGCTGTAGGATGACTTTACAGAACCAATTTTAGAGGGTAGTAATGAGAAGTGTTAGTTCTCTTTTCTGGGTGCTTAATTATACCCCACTGGGTTGGCTACTTACCGCATCCATCAGGTATATAGAAGATATTCGGGTGAATACTGGCTATTTTAGGTGCATGCCATATAATTTGAGTTTAGAGTTCTGAACGAAAAACATGGGGCTGAACACCAGCCGCTCGAATGACTTGGTTGGCGCCGAGCAGTGGATGTGGATGTGAGCTCTATCTTGTTGCTTGTTGCCGTTGGGCACACCGGCTAAAGCACCCAAAATCGCCGGAAACTGAACTTAAGTTTGAAAATGCGATCAGGTGACAGTTGCACTAGTCTGGGGTACACTATATTCTATGTCTCCTTCGGAAGATTTCTATGCGCTGTTGTCCAGCCTGCTCCAGCAAACGGCTAAGAACCCGGATGCACCGCCCGCCATTCCTCTCAAGCGCTGGTCCGCTGGATCACCAGAACAGTTCTTGCTGGAGGATCTTCAAGCTGCGCTGGCAGCGCTGCAAACCGGCAACCAAAACCCCCCATCTCAGGCTAAAGAAAGGGAACAGCGTTATCAGAGCATCTTCGAGACCGCCAGCGACGGTTTGATCATTAACGATGTAGAGACAGGTCGGGTGGTTGAGGCCAATCCTGCGGCGTGCACGATGTACGGCTATGCTCGCGATGAATTCATTGGCCTGCACCCAACCAGCTTCATCCACCCTGACAGTTCTCACCAGTTCACTAAGTACGTCCAGGCGGTTCAGTCTCAGGGCGTGTACGTAGCGCTACAGGTCCACATGCGCCGGGATGGCTCACAGTTCTATGTAGAACTGAGCGGGACAGTATATACCGATCAGGGCCGCTTATATCTCCTGAGTGTCGTTCGTGACGTCAGCCAGCGAGTCCATTCAGAGCGGCTGCTCCAACAGCGAGTGGAAGCGCGCACCCGCGAACAGTCCACCTTGTTGGAGATCTCCCAAACACTGGCTTCCGCTCTCGAACTGCAACCGGGCCTGATCCTCGACCAACTGCGGGTGATTATCGATTATTCGCATGCCGGACTTTTTAAGCTGGAGGGCTCAACCCTGGCCGCCCTGGCTGTGCGCGGGCCACAACCGCTGGAGCGGGCTATGCCTTTCCGAATCCGTCTGCAAAGTCCGGAGGCTCTGACGATGTTGTTCAACGAGCGCCGGTCTACCCGGATCGCCGATGTGCAAAGCTCTGACCCGCCGGCACGGTTTCTCCGCTCACTCCTGGATGATCAGGCGAGCATTCTACTGGAGGGTGTGCAGTCGTGGATGTGGGTCCCACTGGCCATCAAAGGCCGCGTGATCGGTGCCGTGGGCGTTGCTCATGCCGAGCGGAATTTCTTCACTGCTCACCACGCCGTCCTGGCCCTGACCGTGGCCAACCAGGCGGCGATCACGATGGTCAATGCCGAACTTTACGAACATGCGCACACGCTCGCCGCGCTGCAGGAACGGCAGCGCCTGGCGCGAAACCTGCACGACGCGGTCAACCAGTCCCTCTTCTCTGCTGGCCTGATCGCCGAAGTTCTGCCGCGCCTGTGGGAGCGAGACCCGGATGAGGGGCGCCAATCCCTGGAGGATTTGCGCCGGTTGACGCGCGGCGCGCAGGCCGATATGCGCCTGCTGCTGGCCGAGCTGCGGCCTTCGACCCTGACGGACGCCGAACTGGGCGACCTGCTGCGCTTGTTGGGAAATGCGCTGGCAGGCCGGACGAACATCCCGATCAGCGTGACCGTGACAGGACAAGAGGCCTTGCAAGAGGAAAGGTCCTTGCCCGCTGATGTGCAGGTGGCGCTATACCGCCTGTGCCAGGAAGGGTTGAATAATGTTGCCAAACATGCCGGAGCCAGCCGGGTGGACATCCAGCTACAATATGAGACAGGTGCGGTTGAACTACGTATTCGAGATGACGGCCGCGGCTTTGACCCCGAACAGATGCCCCCCGGCCACTATGGGTTGAGCATGATGCGTGAGCGCGCCACAGCCGTGGGGGCGACGCTATCCATCACCAGCCAGCCGGGACACGGCACCGAAATTGTTATTCGCTGGGTGGAGACCCAGGAACAGAAGGCCGGTTAACGATGAGCCCTTCCCAACCGATTCGAGTGATGTTGGTCGATGACCATACGATGGTGCGCCGGGGATTGGCAACCTTCTTGAAGGTCTTTGACGATCTGGAACTGGCGGGCGAGGCCGATAGCGGCGAGGCCGCCGTCCAGCTCTGCGGCCAGGTCCTACCCGATGTCATCCTGATGGATCTGATGATGCCGGGTATGGATGGGGCCACCGCCACGCGCCTCATCCGCCAGCAGTTTCCCAAGGTGCGGGTCGTTGCCCTGACAAGCTTCAAAGAGCAGGAGGTGGTTCAGAACGCGCTGCAGGCCGGGGCGATCGGCTATTTGCTCAAAGATGTGACGGCGGATGAACTGGCCCGAGCCATCCGCGCAGCGCACTCGGGGCGCGCCACCCTCTCTCCAGAGGCTACCCAGGCGCTTGTAAACGCGGCCAACCAGCCGCCCGCGCCTGGCCAGGATCTGACGGAGCGCGAGCGGGCTGTGCTGGCTTTGATGATCGAAGGATTAAATAACACGCAGATCGCCGGAAGGCTGGTAGTCAGC
>DATDRM010000064.1:0-2814 GCA_035291705.1 Anaerolineales bacterium | reverse complement strand
CCTTCCAGCGCGACCGGGATCGCATTCTGCACACGACTGCCTTTCGCCGCCTGGAATACAAGACTCAGGTGTTCATCATCCACGAGGGCGATTACTACCGCACGCGTCTGACCCACACCCTGGAAGTAGCTCAGATCGCGCGCACTGTCGCCCGTGCCTTGGGCGCCAACGAAGACCTCGAGGAGGCGATCTGCCTGGCGCACGACCTGGGGCACTCCCCCTTTGGGCATTCTGGGGAAGTTGCCCTGGCCCGATTAATGAAAGATCTGGGCGGTTTCGACCACAATAAGCAGTCCTTGCGCATTGTCACCGAGCTGGAACAGCGCTACCCCGACTTCCCCGGTCTCAACCTGACCTGGGAGGTGCGTGAGGGCATCGTAAAGCACGAATCCGAGTACGACACCGCCGACGCCGCGGATTACAACCCGGATCTGCGCGGCCACCTGGAGGCGCAGATCGCCAATGCCGCTGATGAGCTGGCCTATACCGCCCATGATCTGGACGACGGCTTGCGTTCTGGCATGATTACCCCTGCTATGTTGGAAGGCAATACCTTGTGGGAAATCCTAGCGGAGAGCATCGGTTGGCGCGGCCCGCTGCTGGACGATTTAACCCGCCACCGGCTGATCCGCCGTTTGATCGGAATAGAAGTCTCGGATCTGGTAACCGCTACCGATCAACGCCTGCGTGAAAGCGGCGTGCGCTCCGTGGAGGAGTTGCAACGCCTGGCGTACAATGTGATCGGCTACAGCGAAGACATGCATCGCCGCAACCGGCAGCTCAAGGATTTCCTGTACGCCAATATGTACCGCCACCATCGTGTCGTGCGCATGGCAGTGAAGGCCGAGCGCATCATCACCGATCTTTTCACCGCTTACCGGGCTGAGCCGGCCATGCTGCCCCGCCATGTGCAAACCTCGATCGAAACCCGCGGCCTGGAACGCACCATCTGCGACTACATCGCCGGCATGACTGACCGCTTCGCGCTCCAAGAACACGATAAACTATTCGATCCTTCAACATTACCATAGGCGCAAATCCGTAAAGCGTAATTCGCAAAACGTGAATTGATCTTATGTCCACGTTTCACGCTTCACGTTTCACGGTATAATTCCCAATTCGGATTGAATTTATGGGTGATCAACAATTTCTGACTGCTGAAGGCGCTGAACGCCTGCGCCATGAGCTGATCCATCTAAAGGGCGCGGCGCGGAATGAGATAGCCAAACGGCTGCGCTCGGCGATCCAGATGGGCGACCTGTCTGAGAACGCCGATTACCACGCCGCCAAGGAATCACAGGCTTTCCTCGAAGGCCGTATCCAGGAATTGGAGTACCTGCTCCAGAATGCGATCATTGTCGAAAACACTGGTGAACGACTCGATACAGTGACGCTGGGCGCCCGGGTGACCGTTCAAGAGGAGGATTATCCCCCCGAGACATTCCACATGGTGGGAGCAAAGGAGGCTGATCCTCGTAATGGTCGCATTTCCAATGAATCCCCGTTTGGGATCGCCTTATTGGGCGGGCGCGTGGGGGATGAGGTCGTCGCCCAAACCCCAGCCGGCTCTATTCGCCTGAAAATTATAAAAATTGAGTGAGTCGTTCTGGGAAATAAAGAGCAGTGGTCGCCTTCCTCTGACCACTGCTCTTTTTATATCCTAAAAAGGTCTCTTATCCTTTTGGCCAGGCAACCAGTTCCAGCGTCAGCCGTTCGAAGAAACTTTCGGAAGGCAATGCTCCCGCGCCATACGACATATCCACCACCCGCGCCAGTAAACGCAAGGTGGCAGTCTCCAGGACCATCTCGCGGCCAGGCGCGGCGGGTAGGGGTTCGCCTTTCGCCGCCAGGCGCTGACGCGTGGCCTCATCGGAAAAAGCGTGTTGGCTCATCAACACCTTGGTCACGGTCTGGATATCGTTTTTATCGAACAACCAGACTTCAAAGGCGGTCACTCGTTTCGGATCGCCGACCCCAATCGCCTCGGAGATGCCCACCCCACACTCGCCGAGAAACTCTCCGGCTGGCGAGTCGATGCTGAACGAATCATCATAGAGATCGTTGCCGATCTGGTAGGTGGTCATGAATTGGGCCAGGGGAGGTCCCTCACCGGTGGTGACGGGCTCGGGGTATTCAGCCGGAGCGGGTGCTTCTTTGCGCACCTGCGGTAATTTAAAGGAGAAACCGCGGCTACGCAGCAAGAAGGCCGCCACTAATCCAAGCGCCAGCACAAAGGTGATCAGGCACATCCAGGGCAGGAGCTTTCTTGCCCAGCCGCCAGCCCCGGTGGCAGCCGCTCCGGTGGTGGGTGTGGCTTCTAGCGTAGCTTCCCCCGTCGCAGGTGGAGGCTGCTCCCCGGGTGGCATTGCCCCGGCAAAGTTGATAAAGACTTGGATTGAATCCGGGTTTTGACCCTTTGAGTCTGCCTGGATCGCCTGCAAAACTTGGGCAGCGTTTGGACCCACCTCGGCGATGTGCTGTTGCGCTGCGACGGCGTCCTGGTTCAGAGTATAAGAGTCGATCGCCATGCGCAAATAGGTCTCCTGGTATTCGACACGCAGGTCATTCGGCCCAGCATCCACCCACGTGACGGGCCATAGCCGCCAGCCCAGGACGACCAAACCGATGAAGATGCCAATCACGAAGCTGGCTATACCCACCACCAGGGGCTTGTTGAGTTGTTCACGCATTGCATCCATATGATTCACTCCAAAGACGATGACTGGGTTTTCTATTTCGGGTCAATTTTAGCACAAAAGTACGAAAATCAGCTCATCGATTAGCGGTGCAAGACTCGTGCCGACTCGGTTAGCT